>NZ_JBOHGA010000364.1:0-2378 GCF_050699915.1 Actinophytocola sp. | reverse complement strand
GACGAGCGGCTGGTCGGCGACGTCGAGGGCGCCGCGGCGTACCTGCGCGACCACCCGACCGGCAGCGGCCGGGTCGCCACGATGGGCTTCTGCTCGGGCGGCCGGCAGTCAGTGCTCGCGGCGTGCGCGCTCGACCTCGACGCGGCGATCGACTGCTACGGCGCGTTCGTGCTGACGCCCGCACCGTCGGACTTCCCGATCCGGGTGAGCCCGCTCGAGCCGCGCCTCGGTGAGCTGTCCTGCCCGCTGCTGGGTCTCTTCGGCGCCGAGGACAAGGCGCCGACGCCGGCGGAGGTCACCCGCCTCGACGAGAGGCTGACCGAGCTCGGCAAGCCGCACGAGTTCCACACCTTCGACGACGCCGGGCACGGGTTCTTCTCGGTCGACCGGCCCGCCTACCGCCCGGCCGCGGCGACCGAGGGCTGGCGGCTCGTCCGGGAGTTCCTCGGCCGGCATCTGGGAGCGAGGGCCTGATGTGCACCTATGTCACCGAGCAGAGCGCGACTTCGGGCAGCGGCAAGGGCGCGGCCGGCTGGTTCCCGCTGACCTCCACGACCGTCTACTTCGACCACCCGGTCCACGCGCAGGCCGACCACACGCTGAACCTCGACTTCGTCAACCCCGACCGGGGCGCGTCCGCCCGGGTGGCCGTCGAGCTGACGGCGGACTCGGCGGTCGGCCTGGTGGCGGCGATCGCGCGGGTGCTCACCCAGGTCCAACCGGAGCTGACCGGCGTGGACGAGCCCGCCGCACGACGCCTGCTCGAAGCCGCCGAGGCACTACGGAAGAGCTAGCGCGATGATCTTGATGGTCAGCGTGATCGGCATCCAGACGAGCCACGGCAACAGCCACCGGGCCGCCGCGCGGGAGTGGCGGGCGAAGACCCACGTCGTCACCGTGGCGAGCAGCAGGCCGGTCGCGTCCGCGGCGGCGACCGAACGCAGGCCGTCGGAGAGCCAGAACAGGTTCGTCTGCAGGTAGCCGACCACGAGCAGCGCCAGCGGCACGCACGCGTCACCATCCCGAGTGGACCGTCGCAGCTGCCACGCGGCGAGCCCCATGCCGGCGTGGATCACCGCCCACACGACGACGAACACCCACGGCGGCAACGGAACCCGTGTCAGTCCGATGTCGACGGCCGTGTTCGGGTTGACCGCGAACGCCACCGAGCCCGGGATGTTGGCCAGCACCAACGGGACTCCGGCGTAGACCACCGCCCCCGGCCAGGCTCGCGGCGGGCGGAGGGGCAGGCAGGTCGCGGTGACGATCGGACTGGTCATCAGGTCTCCGTTCCGGCGAGCTTCGCCAGCAACCGGTGGAAGGTCTGCCGCTGCCGCGGGGTCAGCGGCGCGAAGAACTCCTCGGCCGCGCGCTCGCTGACCCGCTCGGCCTCGCGGATCCGCCGGGTACCGGCCGGCAGGAGGTGCACGTGCACGGCTCGCCGGTCGCTCGGATGCGCGCGCCGCTCGACGAGGCCCTTCGACTCGAGCTCGTTGACGATCGTGACCATCACGGGCTTGAACACGTCGAGCCGCTCGGACAGCCGCGCCTGCACCAACGGCCCGTCCCGCAACAGAACCAGCACGCCGAGCTGGTGCGCGGTGAGCTCGACCGAGGCGAGCGCCCGGTCGTAGTGGTCGCCACCGCGCGCGGCGACCCAGGCGAGCAGGAACCCCGTCCACTGCGACAGCTCGGCCGGCGGGCCAATTTCGTTACGATCCATAACGTTATGAACCTTAACGTTTTGCGCCGGTAGTCGTCAAC
This sequence comes from Actinophytocola sp., assembly GCF_050699915.1. Taxonomy (GTDB): domain Bacteria; phylum Actinomycetota; class Actinomycetes; order Mycobacteriales; family Pseudonocardiaceae; genus Actinophytocola. The sequence continues at coordinate 614 of NZ_JBOHGA010000364.1, read as the reverse complement.
CCGGCCATGACCGAGCGCATTGACCCGATCACCGGGTTCGTGAACCGTAAGCATCGCCGTACACGAATCCCACGCCAGTCTGGCGTACAAAGAGACTTGGAGAACGGGAGGCGCCCCTTGTCGGTCGTGCGGAACCGGACGATCCGGGGCTGGGCGCTGGTCGCGGCCCTGGCCACCGTGGCCGTGCTTGTGCCGCAGGTGCCGGGCTGGCTGCCCGCGTCGGCACGGGAGATCGACCCGGAGGCGCTGCGGGACCGCATCCTCGCCTCGGCGAACAGGCCGCACCAGGGCTACGCCGAGATCGCCGGCTCGCTCGCGCTGCCCGAGCTGCCGAAGGCCGAGGACCTGACGTCCCTGCTGACCACCACCACGCGCGTGCGCACCTGGTACGCCTCGCCCTCGAGCTGGCGGTTCGACGTGATCACCGGGGTCGGCGAGCGGGACGTGTACCGCACCCCGGAGGGCGAGTTCACCTGGGACTACGGCGCGAACATGCTGACCAGGCTGCTCGGCGAACCGCCGGTGCGCCTGCCCCGTGCCGGCGACCTGCTGCCGCCGGAGCTGGCGCGGCGGGTCCTCTCGGCCGCCCAGGACGACCCGGTGCGGGGCCTGCC
>NZ_JBOHGA010000363.1:0-2660 GCF_050699915.1 Actinophytocola sp. | reverse complement strand
CGCGTCGGGTCTCGGAGGAGTCGATTCCCACGTACAGGACGGTGTCGGCGGGGTCGGCGTGGGCTTGCAGCCATTGGCGGCAGGGCCGCTGCTTGAGGTGATACGAGCAGGGCGCGACGCGGCTGTTGCCGATGAACCGCTGGTCGGTGAACACCTCGAACGGGGTGCGCCCGTCGGCCACGACCGTCGCCGGCACCCCGATCCGGGCCGCGCTTTCGTGCAGGAATCTCCACAGGTCAGGATCCTCGATCCCCGTGTCGGCCGTCAGCAGCACCAGATCGGCGGCGCCGTGTTCGGCGAAGACCCGTTGCGCGGTGGCCCAGCTGCCGATGCCGCCGGAGTACTGCACCACGTGGAGGGTCACGGCGACCTCCGGGCGGGATTGGCGGCGCCGTCGACCCGGTCGGGGCATGTCCACTGCCCGGTCGTTTGGTCGAGCCGACGGGCGATCTGCTCGTCGGTTGGTGGCTGGTCGAAGCATTCGGTTGTGAGGTCTTCGCCGGTGTCGACACGGCGCACCTCAAACGAGCGCGCTACGTCGTCTCTCACCAGGTCAGTGGCGCGGTCGGCGACATCGGCGACAACGCGGGCGCCTCGGTCGATCCCTCGGATGATCCTTCCCATGCTGATGTGCCTTTCATGCTTGCCGGACGTGGGCGGGTGGTCGCGTGTCCCGGACGGCGTTACGCCTCGTCAGGTGTTGCCAGGAGGCCCCTGTGGCGGAGGGCTCGCGGTCGGCTGGGGTTGGGTGTTCAGACGCCTGCCGGGTCGATCCGTTTGCCCGTCGTGGCCGGGGTGTAGCAGAGGCAGGTCTCGGGCGTCTCGCCGCAGTCCAGGCACAACCCGCAGCACCGGCATTCGCCGTCGAGCGGGTCGACGATCGCGTGGCAGTGCCAGCACCGGTCAACTGCCTGGTCCAGTTCGTCCCAGGACGGCCACTCCCACCCTCGCCGGTACGCCAGCGAACCTCGGGTCGGTGCGAACGGCAGGTACCCGTCGTTGGAGTACCAGATCTCGCCGTCCCAGGTCCCTGACTTCTCGTTGAGGATGTAGGCGGGCTGTTTGAACCGCCGGTCCACGGTCAGGATCACCACCTTGTTGTGCGGCGCCATCCACCGCTGGAACCGCAGGCGGGTACGCCGAGCCCGCAGGGAGCCGAACTCGGGGAGGAAGTCCTCGGCGGTGATCCTGGTGTCCGAACGCGGGTCGCCTTTGGTGGGCTGCACCACGGCGGGCAGGATCCCGTTGTGCGCGAGCACGGTGCGTTCGTCGCCGCCGACCGGGAAGGGGTGGCAGTTGTCCAGGCTGCGCTTGCCGTGGGTGCCCAGGCGGGAGTGGAACAGCGCGGGCCCGTGCGGGTGCTGGTGCCGTGCCGCGTCGAACGCCTCGATCATGAGCCCGGCGTCCAGTCCCCGTCCCGTGAGGATGTGGTCGTCGGCCACGATCGCGTAGCCGTGGCCGTCGTCGTTGAGGTAGGTGCCGTTGCGCAGTGCGGCGGTGTCGGGCATCACGCCGGCTGGGAAGAACGTCAGCAGACACATTGGAGTTCCTCCAGCTGCTGGGTGAGGGGCTGGTAGGCGGGTTGCTCGGCGAGCCACCCGGTGAACGCGGGCCAGGTCCAGCCGCCGTTGGCGATCGTGTGGACGGTCAGGTTGCGGGTGTACTCGACCGGCGCGGCGGCGAATCCGAGCGCGGCCTTGACTTCGCGGGGGTCCAGCGAGCTGGCGAAGACCCGCAGTTCGAACGTGTCGTGGTTGTTGGTGTTGATGGCCCGGTGCCGCCCGCCGCGGGCGCCTTTGGCGTAGTCCTTGACCGCTTTACGGTCGTCGTCGGTGAACGCCGCCCATTCGTCTGAGGAGCGGCGCGCCACCGCCTTGACTTGGGGCTCGTTTCGGTAGATGAATTTCATCCACCGGTAGATGTGGCAGGGTGAGTCGAACCCGGCGCGGGAGAGGTGCACGTGGATTCCCGTGTTCTCGGTCGCTTCGCACCCGGATTCCCGTAGCCGGGTGAGCATCTGCCACGGGAAGTTCGCCATCGCCCACTCGTAGGACATCGGGTGGGTGACGATTTCGAACCCGTTGCCGATGGAGCTGTCCAATTTCAGGTACCCGAGGTCAGCCAGGTGCGAGTAGGCGATCTCGGCGCATTCCCGCTCGGAGCAGTCCGGGGTTTCGATCTCGATTTCCGGGCCGAGGAACAGCGGGCCGGTGCCGTGGAACACCGGTGGCGGCTTGTAGTAGTAGTCGTGCACCAGGCCGCCGAGTTCGTCGCGGCGGCATTCGCCGCAGTCGCAAACGTCGGGGTCGCAGCACCCGTTGCCGCAGTCGGCGCCGTCGCGGTTCCACCCGTCGCATTGCCCGCACTGCCAGTACCAGTGCTGCCGGCACAGCGCGCAGATCGTTGATCCGCGGGTCGTTTCGACAGTTTCCGATTCCCGGACTGTGGCGTCGCACCGGTCACAGGTTGTGCAACGGTCGCAGTCCGACCCGTCCCGGTACAGTTCGCCGCATCCGACGCAGCGGGAGTGGTTCAAGGGTGCGCAGGTTTCGCAGACCTCACCGTCTCGGGTTTGGATGTCTGCCGCGCAATCCACGCATGGCATGGGTGCACCTCCGATTGCTGTTTGGGGCAAACGGAGACGCGCGGGGCCATTCCCT
>NZ_JBOHGA010000362.1:0-2947 GCF_050699915.1 Actinophytocola sp. | reverse complement strand
GATCAGCACGACGCCGACGACCACCGCGAGCCAGGTGGCCTGCACGCCCTCGCCGACGGCTTCCGCGCGCCGGTCGGCGCCGTGCAGCCGGGCGGCGCGCGCGGTGGTGCCGTAGGACAGGAAGGTCAGCTGGGTGGAGACCTGCGCGAGCACGATCGCCGCGACCCCGAGCCCGCCCAGCTCGACCGCCCCGAGGTGGCCCACGACGGCGGTGTCGACCAGCAGGTAGAGCGGCTCGGCGGCGAGCACGCCGAGCGCCGGCACGGCGAGCCCGAGGATCTGCCGCAGCGAGGCGCGCTCGGCCACGATTCCTCCAGTAAGGTGCTTACTAGGCTTTCGCCCCTGACACTACGGTAAGGACCGCGGATGGACAACGCCGATTACCTGGACGTGGCGCTCCGCCTGGCCAACTCGCCGCTGGACGACGTGTCGGACCTGCGTGCCGCGCTGCACGACGAGCCGTGGTGGTCCGACCGCGCGACCGAGGTCGACCTGGCCGCGCTGAACCCGGTGGCGGCCGGCCTGCGCCGGGTGCTCGCCCGGGCGGTGGCGGGCGACGATGCCGGTGTGCTCGGTGCGGTCAACGAGCTGTTGGCCGCGCATCCGCTGCGCCCGCGGCTGTCCGCCGGGCACGACCGGTCAGTGCCGAACTGGCACGTCCACGTGGCCGATGTGGAGGCCCCACCGGCCACGGAGGTCGCGGCCGCGGCGTCGTGGGGCATCGCGCAGGGTGTCGTCCACTATGGACTGTCCCGCTGGGGCCGGTGCGGCGCCGAGGACTGCGCCAACTACTACCTGGACACGTCCACCAACCGCGCCAAGCGCTTCTGCTCCCCCCGCTGCGCGAACCGGGTCCACGTGGCGGCGTTCCGCTCCCGCCGGCGTACCTAGGGTTTCTCGGAGTCGGTGCCCGGGTGCGGGGTCTGCCAGCGGCCGCGGGTGAAGTCGGGGAACGGGACGGGCGCGCCCTTCTCCTTGACCGACAGCACGGACAGCGGGAACGGCGCGTTCCACGCCGCGGAGTCGTACACGTCGATGTCCGGCGGCAGACCCAGTCGCAGGCACTGCACGAGGCGCCACAACATGATGTAGTCCATGCCGCCGTGCCCGCCGGGCCCCGGGCCCACGTCGGTCCACAGCCAGTGGTCGAAGTCGGCGTAGTCGTCGAACGAGGCCCACTCGTCGTTCGAGTGGTCCGGCTCGAGGTAGATCCGCGGCGGGTAGTCCTCGAAGACGCCCCTCGTGCCCGCGAGGTGGTTCAGCCGGGAGTACGGGTGCGGGTTGGACACGCCGTGTACGAGGTGGATGACGCGGCCGAGCTCGGTCTGGATGAGGCTCATCGTCACGTCGCCCTTGACGTAGCGCTCCTGCCAGGTCGGGTCGCCCTCGGGCATGTGCGCCGCCCGGTAGTCGGCCAGGCCCAGCGCCGGCGTGCTCATCGAGGTGATCCGGACGAACCGGTCGCCGCGGTGCAGGTCCATGTACGCGGCGACGGGACCGAGGCCGTGCGTCGGGTAGAGGTCACCGTTGTAGCGGGTGTGGAAGCGGCGGCGCCACTGGTCCTCGTAGTAGGTCTTGGAGAACAGGAGCTCGCGCAGGTCGTGCAGGTAGGCGCCGGAACCGTGCAGCAGCTGGCCGAACTTGCCCTCGTGCGCCATGCGCAGGGCCCGCATCTCGTTCTGCCCGTAGCAACAGTTCTCGAGCTGGATGCAGTGCCGCCGGGTTCGCTCGGAGGTGTCGACGAGCGTCCAGAGATCCTCGAGCGTCAGCCCCATCGGGACCTCGACGCCGACGTGCTTGCCGCGGCGCATCGCGGTCAGCGACATCTGGGTGTGCCACTCCCACGGGGTGGCCACGTAGACGAAGTCGACGTCGTCGCGGGCGCAGAGGTTCTCGTAGTCGTGGTCGCCCGCGGTGTAGACCGCCGGTTCGGGCCGGCCGGCGTCGGTGACGACCTTGGCCGCCCGGGCGGCGAAGTCCGGACGGATGTCGCAGAGCGCGGTGACCCGGGCGCCGGGGATCTCGAGCAGCAACGGAAGTATCCCGCCACCCCGGTTGCCGAGCCCGATGATCCCGAAGCGGGGGCTCTCGTGCGCCTCGAACGGCACGCCGATCATGGGGCGGCCCTTGGCCTTCGGTGCCTCGGCGGCCGCCTCGACGGTCGCGGTCCCCGCCACCCCGAGCCCGACTCCCGCCACCGCCGCGCTCCGGAGCACGTCTCGCCGGGACACCGGCCGCCGTTCGCCCATTGCACGCTCCCCGATCTATTCTGCGTGAAATTGCGCTACTTCAAGCACTATCACACACAGGGCGACGGTCCGGCGACGGCCAATCGGAGTAGCGTCAGCCGAGGATGACCGACCTGTCGAGGTGGCGGGGCCGGTCCGGGTCGAGTCCCAAGGCGTGCGCGCGCAGCTCGGCCATCCGGTGCACCCGGACCAGGTCGGCCAGCGGATCGCCGGCCCAGGTCTCCACGTGCGCGCCGGTCGACCGGAGGTCGTCGAGCAGGCCCGGCGGCGCCGCACCGAAGATCCACACCACCCGCCCCGGGGCGGCGATCGAGATCGGCCCGTGCCGGTACTCCATCGCGTAGTACGACTCCGTCCACGCCTGCGCCGCCTCGCGCAGCTTCAGCGCCGCCTCGTGTGCCAGGCCCACGGTCCACCCGGTGCCGAGGAACGTGAGCTGGGACGCGGCCGCCAGCTCGGCCGGCAGGTCGGCGTCGAGCGCGGCAGCGGCGGCGGCCGGCAGACCCGAGGTGTCCTCCCCCAGATGCGTGCGCAGCAGGACCAGCGCCGCCGTCGCGAACCGGGTCTGCACCACCGACCGCTCGTCGGCGAAGTTCAGCGCGACCACCGAACCGGCCGCGGCCGCGACCGGCGTGTCCGGCGCTGCGGTGACCGCCACGGTCGGCGCCCCGGCGACCCGGTCCAGCGCGGCCAGCACC
>NZ_JBOHGA010000361.1:0-3006 GCF_050699915.1 Actinophytocola sp. | reverse complement strand
CGCGCGCGGCGGCCGCCCGGACGAGCCGGCCGGCCGTGCCGGTGACTCCGGTGGCGGCCACCAGCCAGTCGACGAACCCGGGATAGCCGCCGTCCTGGAGGTAGAAGCCGCGGCCCTCGCCGCCGTCGAGTGCGTCGGGGACCCGGATCGTGCCGGTGATCACCGGACCATTGGAAGGCTCGAGCGGCATCGGGCTGGACCGGACGAACCCGAGCAGGTCGCCGTTGCCGCTGAACCGGGCGCCCAGCGCGGGCCCAAGGTCGGGCAGGTGCTTCTCGTTGCGCAGCAACAGGTAGGGCGTGCCCAGCGCGCCGGCCGCCATGATGACGACCTTGGCCCGGATGGTGTGGACCGGCAGTCGGGACGTGTCGGTCCGCACGCCCTCGTTCTCCGGCTCGTGTCGCACGTAGCCGACCTCGTAACCACCGCGCACCGGCTTGATGACGCGGACCTCGCACCGGTCGCGGATGTCGGCCCCGGCGCGTGCGGCCATGCTGAGGTAGGTGTAGTCGAGCGTGTTCTTGCTGCCGCTGTTGCAGCCGACGTTGCAGCCCCCGCACAGGTTGCAGGTGTGGCGGATCGCGCCGTGGAGGTTCTGGTCCGGCGCGCCGGCCGGACCCGCGATGGGGTCACCCGGCCGCTGCCCCTGCGCGGCGAACGACACCGCGAGGGGTGGCCGGACCCAGTCCAGGTCCAACCGCTCGGCGGCACGCCGCATGGCCCGCGTCTTGGGAGTGCTGTCCGGATACGGGTACGGGTTGGCCCGCGCGCCGAGAACCGCCTCGACCTGGTCGTAGCACGGGTCGAGATCGGCCCTGTTCACCGGCCAGGACTCGTACCCGCCACTGGGCCCGGCGTCGGTGACGAACCAGTTCTCGTCCTTGCGCAGCATGACGTTGGCGTAGATCAGCGAGCCGCCGCCGACTCCACTGGCGACGACGGCCTCGATGTGCCGGAACGACCAGATGTCGAACAGTCCCTGCAGTCCTTCGCTGGGATCCCATAGGTTCCGGGCGAGCCCCGCCGGCGACGTGGGAAAGGATCCCGGGGGATAGCGCCGGCCACGTTCGAGCACGACGACGGAATTGTTGTCCGCCGCCACCCGGTACGCGGACACCGAGCCACCAAATCCGGACCCGACGACGACCGCGTCGACCATTTCGTTCCCGCGCATGCCGCGCTCCCCTCTACGACTCCCCTGTGATGGCAGAGCGGCGCGACGCGGGTCTGATACCGCGTTCGTCGAAAATCACGAATCGAGAGAGGGTCAGCGGGTGCGGTCGTAGACGAGGGCGATTTCGCCCAGGTCGCCCGTTTCCTGGCTCGTGAGCTGCCACTTCGACGGGGGCAGGCCGTCGTCGAAGAGGCGTCCGCCGGTGCCGGCGATCTCGGGGGTGATCATCAGGTAGAGGCGGTCCAGGAGGTCGGCTTGCAGGAGTGGTTTGATGACGCTCGCGCTGCAGTTGACGAGGATGTCGCCCTCGCCCTGGGACTTCAGGTTTGCCGCGACCTCCGCGGCTGGGGCGTTCACGATGCGGGTGCGCTCCCACGGCGCCTCGGTCAGGGTGGTCGTCAGGACCACCTTCTCGGCGCCCACCAACCACTTCGCGTAGCCGCGGTCGCGCGGGTCCGCGTTCTCGTCCTCGGCGACCGTCGGCCAGAAGCCCAGGAAGCCCTCCGCGTTGAGCCGGCCCAGCAGCGCCGTCGTCGCGCCCTCCGTGATTCTGGCCAGGTGGTTTCGCGCGACCTCCGTCGCCGCGTACGGGACGATCGCGCCCAGGTCGCCTGGGCCGCCGGGGCCGTTGTACCGCCCGTCGAGGGTGAGACTCAGGTTCGCGCTCACCTTGCGGCTGGTCGAGTTGCTCATGATCGTGCTTTCCCTTCCTTCGTGGCGTGCTGGCCGACGATGTCGGCGAGCTTGTCGAGCACCTGTCCCCAGCCGGTCTCGATTCCGGCGATGAAGGGCACGGCCTCGACGGTCGTCTCGGTGATGCGCAGGTCCAGCCGCAGGCGCGTGCCGTCCGGGGCCGCGGCCAGGGCCAGGTCGTAGTGGCCGGTGAACGAGACCGCCCCGGCCTCGTCCAGCACCGACAGGTCGAACTCCAGGCGTTCGCGCTCCGCGGCGGCGTGGACCCGGCCCTCGGAGCGGTATCGGCGTCCCTCCGCGTCGCGGTAGTCGAGGACGGCGCGTCCGCCCGGCCTCGGCTCCAGGACGCACTTCGCGATCGTCATCGACGGCGGAGCCCACCACGACGCGAGCGCGTCCGGGTCCACCCAGTGCCGCCAGACGGCGTCCGGTGGTGCGGTCAGTACGCGCTCGAACGAGAACGTGCGGCCGTCGGCCCAGCGCTCCCGGTCCGCGACCGCGGCCTCCGCCTCGATGGCGGCGCGGTACCGCGCGATGACGTCCCGCTCGCCCGCGTGCGCCTCGGACGTCTCGACCAGCTCCCGCAGCCGACCCGCCAGAGCTGCCAGCGGCGCCGTCTCGACCGCGTAGACGCGACGCTGCCCGAGCGGGAAGACCGTCGCGATGCCGGCGCGGGCGAGGGTCTGGAGGTGCTTGGTGGTCTGCGGCTGCCGCAACCCCGTCAGCTCAGCCAGTTCGCCGACCGAGCGGGGACGCTCGGCGAGGAGCTCCACGATCCGCCACCTCGCCGCGTCTCCGAGTGCTGAGGCGATCCCGTCCATGGAGCTAAGTTTTCGTCTATCAGAATATTCTTGTCAAGGAATTTCTCTGTTGGACGGGCACGGGGGGAGTGGACGGAGCCGGCGCGGCCGCCAAGCATGACGGTGTACCTGCTCCGGGGTCGGAGGCGAGCCGACGGTGACGATGCACGGTGGTCTGCGAGAACGTTCGACGACGGGCACCTGGCTGGACCCGGTGGTCGAGACGACGGCGGGCCTGGTGCGCGGCCGCGGCGTCGGCGGTGGGGCGGTGTTCGCCGGCATCCCGTACGCCGCGGCTCCCGTCGGCTACCGCCGGCTGCTCCCGCCAGAGCCACGGCC
>NZ_JBOHGA010000360.1:0-3151 GCF_050699915.1 Actinophytocola sp. | reverse complement strand
CGGCTGCTCGGCGTGGCCGGCGCCGGGGCCGCGGCGGTCGGCGTCGGCGCGGCGGCCGGGGTGATCGCGGACCGGACGCTCGGCGCGGAGCCGGTGGCGAACGCGGAGTCGACTACCGCGGTGCCGTTCCACGGCACACGCCAGGCAGGCATCGTGACCCCGGCGCAGGACCGGATGCACTTCGTGGCCCTGGACGTGAAGACCACCTCGCGCGAGGAGCTCGTCGAGCTGTTGCGGGAGTGGACGCTCGCGGCGGAACGGATGACCCGCGGCCTGGAGGCGTTCGACGGCGGCGCGGTCGGCGGGGTGCCCGAGGCGGCGCCGAAGGACACCGGCGAGGCGCTCGACCTGCCGGCGTCCGCACTGACGCTGACGATCGGCTTCGGCCCGTCGCTGTTCGACGAGCGGTTCGGGCTGGCCGACCTGCGGCCCGAGGCGCTGGCCGACCTGCCCGTCTTCCCCGGCGACGACCTCGACCCGGCGCAGTGCGGCGGCGACATCTGCCTGCAGGCGTGCGCGAACGACCCGCAGGTGGCCGTGCACGCGATCCGCAACCTGGTGCGGATCGGGTTCGGCAAGGTGGTCGTGCGGTGGTCGCAGCTCGGCTTCGGCCGCACGGCGTCGACCTCGACCGCACAGGCGACGCCGCGCAACCTGTTCGGTTTCAAGGACGGCACGCGCAACGTCAAGGCCGAGGAGACGGCGGAGCTCGAGAAGCACGTGTGGGTGCAGCCCGATGACGGGCCGTCCTGGCTCGCCGGCGGGACGTACCTGGTGGCGCGGCGGATCCGGATGCACATCGAGATCTGGGACCGGACGACGCTGCTCGAGCAGGAGCAGATCGTCGGGCGGGACAAGGGCGAGGGTGCGCCGCTGGGCCAGCTCAAGGAGTTCGACGTGCCGGACTTCAACGTGCGCGGCGAGGGCGGGCTGCCGCTGATCGGCGAGATCGCGCACGTCCGGCTCGCGTCCAAGGAGTCGCTCGGCGGGGTGCGGATCATGCGCCGGGGCTACAACTTCATCGACGGCTCCGACGGCGTCGGGCACCTCGACGCGGGGCTGTTCTTCGTCGCCTTCATGCGCGACGCGCACAAGCAGTTCGTGCCGATGCAGAACGCGTTGGGCGGCAAGGACGAGATGATGGAGTACATCGAGCACACCGGTTCGGGGCTCTTCGCCGTGCCGCCGGGCGTCGAGCGCGGGGACTACTGGGGGTCGGGGCTGTTCACCTGACGGCCTTGACCGCGTAGAACAGCGGGATCCGCGGCTCGTCCGCCTCGAGCCGGAACCACCCGTCGGGCCCTGCTTCCATGGTCGTCCAGCGCGGCCAGGGCAGGCGAGGGTCCTCGCGGAGCACGTCGATGCGCAGCCCCGCGCGGGTCAGCGCGGTGACGACCTCGCCGATTCCGTGGCGCCATTCGTAGGAGGCGGTGGCCTCGGTCAGGGGCGGGCCGTCGGTGTAGGTGCGGGTGGAGTCGCGCACCTCCGGGCCGCGGCCGCCGAGGTAGTCGGCGCGGAGTAAGAGGCTCTCGTCGTCGGCGATGGGGACCACGCCGAGCGCGTAGAGCAGCGGGTGGAACTCGACGAGGTACAGCGAGCCTCCCGGGTTCAGCAGGTTCGCGACGACGCCGGCCCAGCGGTCGAGGTCGGGCAGGTAGCAGACGGAGCCCTTGCCGGTGTAGACGATGTCGAAGGTCCTGTCGAGGACGGTGTCCGCGTCGTGCACGTCGGCCTCGACGTAGGTGATGTCGAGGCCCCGGTCCTGTGCGAGCCGGCGCGCCCGTTGGATCGACTCCCCGGAGAGGTCGAGCCCGGTCGTCTTCGCTCCCTTGGAGGCGAAGGCGACGGTCTCGGTGCCGAGGTGGCATTGGAGGTGGAGCAGGTTCTTGCCGGCGATTGGCCCGAGGTCTGTCCACTCGTAGTCGGCGAACCAGCTCTCCGCGGGCCGGCTGCCGTCGAGTCCGTAGAAGGCGCTGGCCAGGTGGATGGGCGCCCGAGCATCCCAGTTGGCCTTGTTGGCGGCGATCATCCGAGCGGTCTCGTCGTCGAAGCTCGTCACCTTCACAATGGAGCCAGAGTCCCGTGGATCTTGTCCACCCCGGTTCGGCGATTCGCTCTGGACTCGCCGCTGTTCACTCGTCGAGTGGTCCGGCTCTGGATCAGCGGTTGAGGAGCTGCGGCTTCAGGCCACGGGGTTCGCTGCGTCCGCCAACGCTCGCGAAGCCCTCGGGTCGCTCCGCATCCTGTCCAAAGTGGCCCGACCACAACGAAACCGACACCCGGCCACAGGACCGCGAGCATCCACCTGGCTCACCCGCCCCCCGCACCCGGCCCCGTCCGCTCCCCTCCCGCCCCACGCGCTACAGCGGCGGAAGCTCCGGTGGCGTAGCCGCCGGAGTTTGGGTCAGTGCTTCCAGTGCCAGGCGGATCGCGGTGTCCAGTTGGGGGTCTCGGTTCTCGGCGTAGTCCTGCGGGGTCATCACCACCTCCACGTCCGGGTCCACGCCGTAGTTCTCCACTCCCCAGCCGGCATCTCGCATCCACGTGGCGTACCTCGGCTGCGTCACCAAGGTCCCGTCGACCAGGTGGTAGCGCATGTCGATGCCGATCACGCCGCCCCAGGTGCGGACGCCTACCACCGGGCCGATGCCCAGGGTCTTGATCGCCGCGTTGACGATGTCGCCGTCCGAGCCGGAGAACTCGTTCGCCACCGCGACCACCGGGCCGCGCGGGGCGTCGTCGGGGTAGCTCTCCGCTCGCCGGCCGTTGCGGCTCACCTGCCAGCCGATGATCGTGCGGCCCAGCTTCTCCACCACCAGCTGCGACAGGTGGCCACCACGGTTCTCCCGCACGTCGACGATCAGCGCCTCCCGCTGCACCTCCAGCCTCAGGTCCCGGTGCAGCTGTGCCCAACCGTTCGCCACCATGTCCGGCACGTGCAGGTACCCGATGCGCCCCTCGGTCGCCTCGTGCACGTACGCCCGCCGGCCGGCCACCCAGTCGTGGTAGCGCAGCGGCATGTCGTCCAGCAGCGGCACCACGACGACACTGCGCGACCCGCCACCATCCGCCGGGCCGACGCGCAGCTCCACCGGCTTGTCCGCGGTCCCCGCGAGCAGCGGGCCCGGACCCGGGTCGGCCGGCACCGGCC
>NZ_JBOHGA010000359.1:0-3233 GCF_050699915.1 Actinophytocola sp. | reverse complement strand
CGCCGCGGTCGCGGTCGCGGTGAACTCCGGCCAGCGCGAGTCCGCCCCGGTCAGGTCGGGCACGACGACCGGCTCGCCGGCGCGGTGGCAGTCCGGGCCGGGTCCGTCCTCGAGCAGCGCCAGCGCCTTCGCCCGCTCACTCGACGCACCCGCCGCCCTGGTCTTGCCCTCCTCGTCGACCAGCGACAGGCCGGCCGCGGACACGTCGAGTAGGCGTACACACCGGTCGGCGAGCAGGTCCAGGAAGCCGTCGAGATCGGACTCGCCGACGGCGTCGGCGAGTCCTACGAAGGCTTCTGCCAGCTCTTCCGTCGGCGTGCTGGTCACGAGGTCAGCGTACGACCGCGACTATCAGTTAGGTGCAGATATTGGGCCGTTTGGAAGTCTTCGGCGAAAAACGACGCTGATGTGTGACAACTTCGCGAGCAATTTCCCGATGGGGTCTTGCCTGCACACGCGCGTGGCCCGCGCCGGCACCCGGCGACCTGGCGCGGACGTCGACCCCGACACGTTGGGCGACCGCGCGGCCCGGTGGGGTCCGTGAATAGATACCGAACAGTCCGATTCCGATCGCCGCGTTGCCCCCGAGGTCGGCCAGGTTCACCCGAAGGGGCAGGAGCCTCGACAGGGCCGGTCACCAGGCGTGTTGCCCGTAAGGGTTGGTTGACGATGCAACTGCGCTACCCCGACAGGGCCTTTTGACTCTGTTGCCGATCAGCGGTGCTTACGAGTATTCCTCACATGCAGGTCATCTCGTCTGACGCCACGGAAATCTTCGCGAGGCTCAAGAGCGCCGCGTTCCACGAGCTCGTCGTCTCCTCTATGGCAGGCGAGCGCGATGCGATCGCGACCCTCTTCACGTGGATCCGTCCGGCCATAGTTCGTTACTGCCGGTCACGAATCGGGCGTAGCGGCTCCGCGTACTCCTCGGCGGACGACGTCGCGCAAGAGATCTGCGTCGCCGTGCTCGGTGCCCTCGGTCGATACAACGACGAGCCCCAGTCCTTCCTCCCGTTCGTGTACGGCATCGCCGCCCACAAGGTGGCCGATCACTACCGCCGTGCCGGCCGGGACCGCTCCGACCCGTCGGCCGACGTGCCGGACGGGGTGGACGTGAGCGCGAGCCCCGAGCAGCTGATCATGGCCGCTGACCTCCGGGAACGCCTCACCGACCTGCTGAACACGCTGCCCCCGCGCCAGCGGGAGATCCTGCGGCTGCGCCTCGTCGTCGGCCTGTCCGCTCAGGAGACCGCGACCACCGTCGGCCTCACGCCGACCGCGGTCCGGGTGACCCAGCACCGCGCCCTCGCGAAGCTCCGCGCCGCGCTCTCGCGGGCCGAGTGGGTCTAGCCAGCCCGCTCGCGATGATCCACCGCGTCAGGTCATCGGCGCGGCGCTGGGCACCCGGCTAAACCGGGGGTCAGAGCGCCCTCGCCCGCAGGTAGATCTGCACCTCGATGCGGTTCGGCTCGGCCTCCGCGGCCACCTCACGAAGCTCGGTGATCTCGAAGCCGGCGTCCGTGACGACCTGCCGCAGCTCGTCCGGCGGGTAGGCGGACGCCTCCGTCGGCACGCCCAGGAAGCTGATCGGGAAGCGGTCGAAGTCGCCGAGGACCATGGAGACCTGCAGCAGCCGCGGCCCGCGCAGCAGTTCGCGCACGCCGCTCAGCAGCGGCGGGATGTCCGCCTTGGGCAGCATGATCAGCGAGAAGAAGGCGACCGCCGCGTCGAACTCGCCCAGGTCGCTCAGGTCGCGCATGTCGCGGTGCAGGTAGCTGCCGCCGGGCGCCTGTGCCTGCGCCAGCTCGAGCATGACCGCGGACTCGTCGGTCCCGACCACGTCGATGCCCGCGTCGATCAGCTGCTTCGCGGTGGGCAGCCCGCTGCCGACGCCGAGATCCAACACCCTGGCCGGCCGGTCGAGCTGTTCGATCAGCCAGGCGCCCTCCGCGAGCTGGTCGTCCCGCTCGACGAAGGACTCGTCGTACCGCCGTCCGATCAGGTCGAACACGGCCTTCTGTTCGCTAGCCACCGGGTCAGCATGCCGTGCCGACAGATGATCGTCCACCGCCGACCGGGTACCCCTAGGAGCTCGCGCCGCGGTCGGAGATGAGCAGTCGCACGGTCAGCTCGAGCCGGTCCGCCACGTCGCTCGCCGACGCGCGCCGGGTGACCCAGGCGACCAGGTTGGACAGCCACACGTCGCCGATCACCCGGGCGATCGCGCGGTCCTCGTCGGTGGGCTCACCGGTCACGACGCCGCCGTGCAGCGCCCGGGTGAACATTCGCTCGATCAGCTTCGCGACGGTGTCCACCTCGGACGATGCGGACGCGTCCGCGAACATGAACGCCCGGGTCATCGCCTCGGTCAGGTTCGGGTCGCGCTGCATGGCGCGGGTGATCCGGCTCAGCACGAACAGCAGCCGGTCGTAGGCGGTGTCGCCTGGGACGGTGGCGCGCTCGGCACGTTCCTGGCCGCGCTCGAGCTCGCGGGCGAGGCCGGACACCAGCAGGTGGATCTTGGACGGGAAGTACCGGTACAGCGTGCCGAGCGCGACGTCCGCCTTCTCCGCGACGGCGCGCATCTGTACCGCCTCGAACCCGCCCTTCGACGCCAGCGCGATCGTGGCGTCGAGGATTCGCTTGCGTCGGTCGCGTTGCGCCGTCGAGCCGAGCTCGTCGTCGGTGAGCGTGTTGAGCGCGTTCGCTCCCGAGGTGCGCGGTCGTGCCATCGGTACGGTCCCCTAGTCGAAACGTGTTCCAGCGTGGTGAGCGATAGCTTACCCAACGGACCACGGCGCCGACTGGCGATCAAAACTGAAACACGTTCTATACTGACTGCTGTGTCCATCGCGATCACCGAGGTCCAGCGGGCCATCCAGGACTCGGTTCGGGACGTGTCGCGGCGCGCGAGTGTGCTGGCCACCGTGCGTGCGCTGGAGCCGGGTACCGCGGACCCCGGTGGCTGGCGGGCGCACTGGCCTGACCTGGCCACCCTCGGGCTCTTCGCCATCGCGCTGCCGGAGCGGCTCGGCGGGATTGGCGCCACGCTCGCCGACCAGGCCGCCGCGGTCGAGCAGGCCGCCGAGGACCTCGTGCCCGGGCCGGTCCTGCCGACGGTGCTGGCCGCGCTGCTGCTGGTGGACACGCCCGCCGAGGAGCTGGCCCGCGGCCTCGCCGCGGGCACCGGCACGGCCGGCGTCGCGCTCGTGCCCGGCGGGGTGACCGCGACT
>NZ_JBOHGA010000358.1:0-3285 GCF_050699915.1 Actinophytocola sp. | reverse complement strand
ACCGGGCTGGGGCCCGATGACGTGGTGGGCATCCTGCACGAACGTGACGCGGACATGGTTGCCGCCCTGCTCGGCATCCTGTCCGCCGGCGCCGCCTACCTGCCGCTCAGCTCCACCCATCCGCCGGGCTACCTGGAGACGATCCTGGGCGACGCGGGCGCCCGTTTCGTGATCGCCGCCCCGAACCTGGTGCACCGGCTGTCCGGCGCGGGCGTCACGGTGGTGACGCCCGGCGAGCTGCTCGAGGACGACGGTGCCGGCACCGAAGTCGCCACCGCGGAGCCACCGGCGCGGCCGGGGCCGGAGAACCTCGCGTACGTCTTGTTCACCTCCGGCTCCACCGGCAGGCCGAAAGGCGTGGCGGTCACCCATCGCGCGGTGTCCAACGTCGCCGCGACGATGCGGGAGGTCTACCGGCTCACCGCGGCGGACCGAGTGCTGCAGTTCGCCAACCTGGGCTTCGACATCGCGGTCGAGGAGATGTTCCCGACCTGGGCGGCAGGCGGCTGTGTCGTGCTCAGTCCGGAACCGCCGCCCGACCCCGCGGGCCTGACCCGGCTGATGAACGAGGAGCGTGTCAGCTTCTCGATCTTGACGTCCGGGTTCTGGCGCCAGTGGGTGACCGACGCCTGGCGGCGCGGGATCGACCCGGCGCCGACCCTGCGACTGATCTCGATCGGCGCCGAACCGACCGACGCGGCCACAGTGCGCCGCTGGCTGGAGGAGACCGGCGTCGGCGTGTTCAACGCCTACGGACTGACCGAGACGACCGTCAACACGACGATCGCCCGCGTCGCGGAGCCGGTGTCGGGCGATCGCGTCGGCATCGGAGGCCCGCTGCCCGGCGTGGACGTGTTCGTGCTCGACGACGAGCTGGAGCCGGTGCCGCCGGGTGTGATCGGGCAGCTCTACGCCGGGGGCGACTGCCTGGCGCGAGGGTACCTGGGCAGGCCCGACCTGACCGCGGCTCGGTTCGTGCCGCATCCGTTCGGGGAACCGGGCACCCGGCTGCACCGTACGGGCGACCGGGCCCGGTGGCTGGCCGACGGTTCGCTGCAGATCCTCGGCCGGGTGGACGAGCAGTTGAAGGTTCGCGGGTACCGCGTGGAGCCGGGCCACATCGAGGCCGTGCTTACCAGTCATGCCGGCGTGACGGCCGCGGCCGTGACCGTCCGGCCGGACGCCGACGGGCGCGAGCGGCTCGTCGGGTACGTGGTGCCGGCCGGCGGCGGCGGGCTGCCCGCCGACCTGCGCAGCCATGTCGCCGCCCGGCTGCCCGCATATCTGGTGCCGTCCATCTTGTCCACAGTGGACACGATGCCTCGCAACGCCAACGGCAAGGTGGACGTGCACGCCCTGCCCGAACCGATCGTGCCCGCCACCAGGTACACGCCGCCGACGACAGATCTCGAAAGGACGGTGCACCGGATCTGGCTGACGGTCCTCGACCGGTCGCAGGTCGGCGTGCACGACAACTTCTTCGAATGCGGTGGCACCTCGACGAGCCTGGCCCTGGTGCTCGCCGCCCTCAACCGCGAGCTCGAACTGTCCCTGCCGCTCGTGACGCTCTACGAGTTCCCCACGGTCGCCGCCCTGGCCGCGCGCCTGGCCGGGAGCGAGCGGGAGGACCGGCACGCCGGGCGGGCCGACCGGCTGCGGGCCGGGCGCGGTCGGATGGCGGGCCGTCGCCGCGGCCAGTCCGGCTGAGCGCACCGCGACACGAACCCGAGTATCTGAGAGAACCGAGGAGACGACGGCATGTTCGACGACGACCGGCAGTACGCGGTGGTCCGCAACGACGAGGACCAGTACTCGATCTGGCCGGCCGACCGGCAGGCCCCGGACGGCTGGCAGCAGGTCGGGCCGACCGGCTCACAGGACGAATGCCTCGACCACATCCGCCAGGTATGGACCGACATGCGGCCGCGCAGCCTGCGCGTGGCGCACGGCTGAGGAGGCGGTCGTGACCTCATCCGAAGAGACGGCCACCCGGGTGGCGGTGACCGGCATGGCCGTCCGCGTACCGGGCTGCGGCGGGGACCTCGACGGGTTCTGGTCGGCACTTGCCGACGGCCGCGAGCTGTTGACCCGGGCAGGTTCAGACGCCGGCGCCGCGCACGGCGTCGTGCCGGACGGCGACCTGTTCGACGCGGAGTTCTTCGGCTACGCGCCCAGCGAGGCGCGGCTGATGGACCCGCAGCAGCGTGTCTTCCTGGAGTGCGCCTGGGCAGCGCTCGAGCACGCGGGCCACGCCCCCGGAGCGGGCGCTCACGTCGTCGGTGTCTACGCCGGCTGCGGGGACACCGGGCATCTCGAACGCCTGCGCGCCCACCGAAACGGGTTCGCCGAGGTGTCCGACCTGCAGCTGCACCTGGCGAGCAGCGTGGACTTCCTCACCGCGCGGGTCGCCTACAAGCTGGGCCTGACCGGGCCGGCGTGCACGGTGCAGGCCGCGTGCGCCACGGGGCTCGTCGCCGTGCACACCGCCACCCAGGCACTGCTCGCGGGCGAGTGTGACATGGCGCTGGCCGGCGGGATCACGCTGCACGTGCCGTTCCCGCACGACCAGGTCGGCGAGGACGGGATCGTCGCGCCCGACGGGCACTGCCGCGCCTACGACGCCGACGCGCGTGGCACGGTGGTCAGCGACGGCGCCGGCGTCGTGGTCCTCAAGCGGCTCGACGACGCCCTCGCCGACGGCGACCACGTGCACGCCGTCATCCTCGGGTCGGCCGTCACCAACGACGGCGCCGACAAGGTCGGGTTCACCGCACCGAGCGTCCAGGGCGTCGCCGCCGCGGCCGACGCGGCACTCGTTCTCTCCGGAGTCCAACCGTCCACGGTGGACTACGTGGAGGGGCACGGCACCGGCACCCCCGCAGGCGACCCCATCGAGCTTCGCGGTCTGGCCAAGGCCTACGGCGCCGCCGACCCGGGCACGGAGCTCCTCCTCGGCTCGGTCAAGTCGAACATCGGGCACACCGACGTGGCCGCCGGCGTGCTCGGGCTGATCAAGGTCGTGCTCGCCATGCGACACGAGACCGTTCCGGCGACCCTGCACTTCCGCACCCCGAACCCGGCCGGCGACCTGGCCAGCAGTCCGTTCCGGGTCAACGCCGGGCCGGTGCCGTGGCCCAGGGGTGCCGGCGTCCGCCGCGCGGGAGTCAACTCGCTGGGCCTCGGCGGCACGAACGCACACGTGGTCATGGAGGAGGCGCCGGCACCCGCGCCGGCCCCGCCGGCCGGGCGGCCCCAGCTGCTCCCGGTGTCGGCGGGCAGCCACGG
>NZ_JBOHGA010000357.1:0-3489 GCF_050699915.1 Actinophytocola sp. | reverse complement strand
GGCTGGAACGCCGTGCTGCGCGCCGTCGCGCTGGCCGCGATCGCGCTCGCCCATGCCACCGGCGCGCTCGGGCATCGGGCTCTGCGTCGCGCTGCTGGCGGGTCTCGTCGCTGCTCGCGGCGTGGGCTCGGCCGGCCGCTGCACGCTCATCGCCGAGCGGCCCTTGTACGTGGCGCTGCCGGTGCACGTCGTCGAGGACCTTGGCGCGTCGGCGACCGTGCTAGCGGCCTACTTCACGGCGTTCGGCATCGGCGCGGTCGTCGGCAGACTGCTCGCCGGCTACCTGCGCGACCTCCCGCTGTGGCCCACGCTCGCCGGAGTCGTGTGGGCGCCGTTCATGCCGACGTCCATGGCGCTCTACCAGCGCGGCACGCCGGCGGACCGGCTCGCCCCGGTCCTCGCCGCGAACGGGTCGGTCCTCGTCGTGGCCGTGCCGCTGGGCACCGTGCTGGGTGGTCCGCTCGTCACCGCGATCGGCGCGCGCGAGACGTTGCTCGCGATCGCGGTCGCCACGCTCGCCCTCGGTGCCGGGACGGCGTTGCTTGTCATCAGGTCGTCACGCAGGCGCGTTACGGGCAGCCGCAGGACTTTCGATGCATGAACGTCGTCTGGAGGCGCTTCGTGGTCGGCGGCCGGCACGGGTCCGCGATGCGGTCGAGCAGGAGCCGCACCGCCGTGCGACCCATCTCCGCGACTGGCTGGGCCACCGTCGTGACCGGGGGATCCAGCAGGTCCGCCCACTCCACGTCGTCGTAGCCGACCACCGCCAGGTCCGCGCCCACCCGCACGCCCCGCCGCCGGCACTCGTGCAGTACGCCGGACAGCATCGTGTTGTTGCCGGCCACCACGGCCGTCGGCGGGTTCGCCAGATCCAGCAGCGAGCCCAGCGCGGCCGCCGCGGGGGCCGCGGCCGACGAGCCCGACGCGACGAGCGCCGGGTCCCACTGCAGCCGCGACCGGCCGAGCCCGAGCCGGTAGCCGAGCACCCGTTCCGACGTCGTCGCCAGCCCCTCCGCGCCGCTGATCATCCCGATCCGCCGGTGCCCCAGGTCCGCCAGGTGCCGGACCAGACCGGACGTCGCGTACACGTTCTCCGGCCCCACCTGGTCGACGTCCTGGCTCGTGGTCAGCCGGTCCAGCAGCACGACCGGGATCCCCAGTTGGCGAAGCTCCGGCAGCACGGTCCCGGACGCGCGCGGCGACGGTGTCAGGATCAGCCCGTCCACCCGCCGCGACCGCAGCGTCCGTACCGCCGCCTGCTCCGCCGCCGGCTCGTCGTGCGTGTCCGCGAGCACCAGCGTGTAGCCCGACTGGGTGGTCTCGTGCTCGATCGCCGCCAGCAGCGACGCGAAGTAGGGGTTCGCGACCAGGGAGATCGCCACGCCGAGGGACCGCGTGCCGCCGGTGACCAGCGAACGCGCGATGGCGTCTCCGGTATAACCGGTGTGCTCGATCGCGTCCAGCACCCTCGTCCTGGTCTCCGGGGCGACCGACCTCGTCGAGTTGACCACGTGCGACACCGTCGTGATGGACACGCCCGCCAGCCGGGCGACGTCCCGCATGGTGACCACGAAGAGGCTCCTGAATCGGTACGGATGCAAGCGTTTGCGCAAACGGTTGCGCAACGGTACAGAGATCAATAACTTCCCCGCAAACCGCCTCGCCGTGGAGGGTCGCGCATGCCCGTCCGGACGCCGCGACTCCCGCCCGTGCGCCGCCGCACGCTCGGCCCGGTGCTCGCGCTGGTCGTCCTCGTCGTCATGTTCGGACTCGCCCGCGGCGGCTTTTTCGGCGTCGACAACCTGTCGCTGATCGTCCAGCAGTCGCTGGTGCTCGGCACGCTCGCGCTCGGCCAGGCGCTGATCATCCTGACGGCGGGTGTCGACCTCGCCTGCGCCGCCGTGGCGGTGCTCGGCACGCTCGTGGTCGCGAAGCTCGCGCTGACCGGCACACCCGGCCCGGTTGCCCTGCTGGTCGGCGTCCTCGCCGCGGCCGCGATCGGCGTGGTGGCCGGCGGGCTGGCCACGGGCCTGCGGCTGCCGCCGTTCATCGTCACGTTCGGCATGCTCGTGGTCGTCACCGCCGTGACCCGCGTCTACGCGCAGGGCCGGACCTACTCGGTCGCCGACGGCACGCTCGGGTTCCTCGGCACCACGAAGTACCTGTTCGGGCGGGTCGAGCTCACCTACGGCATGGGCCTGCTGCTGGTGATGTACGTCGGCGTCTGGTTCGCGCTCACCAGAACGTCGTGGGGCCGGGACGTGTACGCGGTCGGCGCGGACCCTCGGTCCGCCCGGCATGCCGGTGTACGCGTTCGCCGTACGACGCTGCTCGTGTACCTCGTGGCCGGCTTCTGCTACGGGATCGCGGCATGGCAGGCGCTCGGCCGGGTGCCGATCGCGGACCCGGCCGCCCTGCCGCTGGGCAACCTCGACGCGATCGCCGCCGTGGTCGCCGGCGGCGTCAGCCTCTTCGGCGGTCGGGGCGGCGTGTTCGGCGTGCTGGCGGGCGCGCTGCTCGTCGTCGTGCTGCGGACCGGGCTCGCTCAGTCCGGAGTGGACACCCCGTACCAGGACATCGTCATCGGCGTGCTGGTGATCGCCGCGGTCGCCGTGGACCGGTACTCCCTCGGGAGGCAGCGATGAGCGAGCTTGCGAGCGAATCAATGTCACAGGGCGACCGTGAGCGGCTCGACCGAGCCTGCGAGGGGGAGTCGTGAGCGAGCTTGCGAGCGAATCAATGTCACAGGGCGACCGCGAGCGGCGTGACCGAGCCTGCGAGGGGGCGTCGTGAGTGTCGTCGTCGCGGTCGGTTTGTGCACAGTGGACCTGCTGCAGCGGGTGGGCACGCTGCCCGCGCCGGGCGAGAAGGTGCAGTCCTCGTCGGTGGAGCTGGCGGCCGGTGGTCCGGCGGCGAACGCGGCGGTGGCAGTCGCCGCGCTCGGTGGCTCCGTCCGGCTGTCCACCGTGCTCGGCTCGCACCCGCTGGCGCAGCTGGCCTTGCGCGACCTGGAGGCGTGCGGGGTCGAGGTGACCGACCTACTGCCCTACCGTGTGGCGCCGCCGGCGGTGAGCGCGGTGTCGGTGCGCGAGGCCGACGGCGAGCGGACCGTGGTGTCGCACAACGCCGCCGGCGTGGCGGTGATGGCCGACGTGGAGCTCGGCGGCGCCGGCTGCCTCCTGCTCGACGGGCACCACCCGGACCTGGCGCTGCGCGCCGCCCGGGCCGCCCGCGAGCTCGGGATCCCGGTCGTGCTGGACGCGGGCAGCTGGAAGCCGGTGCTCGCCGACTTGCTGTCCTATGTGGACGTCTGCGCGTGCTCGGCGGCGTTCTCGGCCCCGTCGCCGCTGATCAACCCGGTGGTGATCCGCACGGCCGGCCCGGACCCGGTGGCGTGGGCGGCCGGCGACTCTCGTGGCGAGGTCGAGGTGCCGCCGACCGAGGCGCGGGACACGGTGGGCGCGGGCGACGTCTGGCACGGCGCGGCGG
>NZ_JBOHGA010000356.1:0-3608 GCF_050699915.1 Actinophytocola sp. | reverse complement strand
GGGCCCGGCGGCCGCGCTGGTCGCCGCGCGCCGCGCGGTCGAGGCCGACCCCGACGCGGGCGACTGCGTCCTCGTCGTGGCCCAGCCCCTCGGCGCCGGCTGCCGGCTCGCCTGGGTCGGCGACGTGCGGGCGTACGCCTGGGACGGCCGGTCACTGCTGGCGCTGACCGTGGACCACACGCTGGCGCAGTACTTCCGCGACCGCGGCAACACGCCGACCCCGGCGATGGAGCACCAGGTGCTGACGAGCGTGCGCACCGCCGCGCCGGCCGAGTACGGCCTCGCGTCGCTGTCGCTGCCGACCCGGCTGCTGCTCACCAGCGACGGCGTCCACAAGACGCTCCCCCACGACACGATCGCCGGCATCCTCCGGCACGCCCCGGAGCCGGCGAGCGCGCTGGTCGCCGCGGCCCGCGAGGCCGGCACCCGGGACAACGCCACGGCCATCGTCGTGGACAACGTCCTCGTGCAGCCGACGGCACCGCACCCGCTGCCCGCGGCGGCCTAGCGGCGCGGGTCCACGTGGATCTTCGGCGCGGCGCCCCACTCCGGGCGGCGGTGGCCGGCGAGCACGTCGGCCACCTCGTCGAGGCCGACGGTCGCAGCGACGAGCGGGCGCGGGTCGACCGCGCCGGAGGCGTACCGCTCGATCGCGCCCGCCAGGCCACCCGAGCCGCTCAGCACCCCGACCGCGGTGACGTCCTTGAGCACCAGCGAGCGGGTGTCGAGCCGGCTCGGCTCGCCCGCGATGCCGATGAACACCACCCGCCCGCCCGGCTCCACCAGCGACACCGCCCGCTCCGGCAACGCCGCCGCGTTCGACGCGTCGATCACCGCGTCGAACCGCAGCGCCGGCAGCTCGGCGGCGGTCCACGCCGGGAACCCCAGCGACCGCGCGAACTCGAGCGACTCCGGCGACACGCCCAGCAGGTGCACCTCGACCCCGTCCGCGGCCGCGAACAGCGCGCACAGCAGGCCGATCGTCCCCGGGCCGAGCACCAGCAGCCGCCGGCCCGCGGACAGCGCGGCCGCCCGCACGGCCCGCACCGCGTTCGCCCCCGGCTCGACGAGTGCGCCCAGCTCGGCGTCCACCGGCAGCTCGTGCAGCGCGCG
This sequence comes from Actinophytocola sp., assembly GCF_050699915.1. GTDB lineage: Bacteria > Actinomycetota > Actinomycetes > Mycobacteriales > Pseudonocardiaceae > Actinophytocola. The sequence goes on along the minus strand of NZ_JBOHGA010000356.1, from coordinate 2,495 downwards.
GACCGGCACCGGCAGCTGGGTGGCGAGGGCGCCCGGCCAGCCGTGCCGGATGCCGATCTCGTGCCGGTCGGCGCACAGGTGCTGGCGCCCGTCGAGGCAGCGCTCGCACCGCCCGCAGCCGAGCATCGTGTCCCCGGTGACCCGCCGACCCAGCCATGAACCGTCCACATCGGACCCCACGGCGGCGACCACGCCGGCCCACTCGTGCCCGATCCGGATCGGGTAGGCCGCCTCGCCGGTGTGCAGGTACGCCATCTCGCCGGAGAAGAACTCCGCGTCGGTGCCACACACCCCGCACCGCTCGACGTCGACGACGACCTCGCCCGGCCCGGCGACCGGAGCCGACACCTCGCGTACCTCGGCACCCCCGGGACCGGTGATGATAAAAGCACGACAGGTCATGATCTCTGGATCCTAGGACGGAAGGACGAGCGATGCCGCTGCGCAGCGACGCCTGGTACGCCGGACGCGACCGCAACGCCTACATCCACCGGGCGTGGATGCGCCGCGGGGCGCCGGAAGACGCGTTCGCGGGCCGGCCGCAGATCGCGATCGCCAACACGGCCTCGGACCTCACCCCGTGCAACAGCCACCTGAACGAGGTCGCCGACAGCGTCCGGCAGGGTGTCTGGGCCGCGGGCGGCGTGCCGCTCAACCTCCCGGTCGTCTCGCTCGGCGAGACCAACGTGCGGCCGACGGCCATGCTGTGGCGGAACATGGCCGCGATGGCGACCGAGGAGCTGCTGCGCGCCAACCCGGTCGACGGCGTCGTGCTGCTCGGCGGCTGCGACAAGACGATCCCGGCGCTGCTGATGGCCGCCGCGTCGGTGGACCTACCGGCGGTCGTGTTGCCCGGCGGTCCAATGCTGACCGGCACCTTCCGCGGCACCCCGCTCGGCTGCGGCACCGACGTGTGGCGGCTGTCCGAGGAGGTCCGCGCCGGCACGCTGGCGGACGAGGACTTCCTGCGGTCCGAGTCGTCCATGATCCGCAGCCGCGGGCACTGCAACACGATGGGCACCGCGTCGACCATGGGCCTGCTCGCCGAGGCGCTCGGCACCACACTGCCCGGCACCGCGGGGATCCCGGCCGCGGACAGCCGGCTGCTGGCCGCCGCGCACGAGTCCGGCCGGCTCGCCGTCGAGCTGGTCCGCGAGGACCGCCGGCCCAGCCTGCTGCTGTCCGCCGGCTCGTTCCACAACGCGATCGTGGCGCTCGCCGCACTCGGCGGGTCCACCAACGCCGTCGTGCACCTGCTCGCGATCGCCGGCCGGCTCGGCGTTCCCCTGTCGCTGGACGACTTCGACCGCGTCGGGTCGAACGTGCCGCTGCTCGTCGACCTGCAGCCGGCGGGCCGGTTCCTCATGGAGGACCTGCACCGCGCGGGCGGCCTGCACGCCGTGCTCGGCGAGGTGCGCGACCTGCTCGACCCGGACGCGCTGACGGTCACCGGCCGGCCGCTCGTCGACCACCTGGCGGGCACCGAGATCTGGGACCCCGAGGTCATCCGCACCCGCGGGACGGCGCTGCAGCCGCACGCGGGAATCGCCGTGCTGCGCGGAAACCTGGCGCCACACGGCGCGATCATCAAGCCGGCCGCCGCGTCCGGCCACCTGCTCGCCCACCGCGGCCGCGCCGTCGTGTTCGACTCGGTCGAGGACCTGCACGCCCGCATCGACGACCCGGGCCTGGACGTCGACGCCGACTCGGTGCTGGTGCTGCGCGGCTGCGGGCCGAAGGGCTACCCGGGCATGCCGGAGGTGGCGAACCTGCCGCTGCCGCGCAAGCTGCTGCGCGCGGGCGTGCGCGACATGGTCCGCGTGTGCGACGGCCGGATGAGTGGCACCGCGTACGGCACTGTCGTGCTGCACGTCGCTCCGGAGGCCGCCGCGGGCGGACCGCTGGCCAAGGTCCGCACCGGCGACCTGGTCGTCCTCGACGTGGCCGCCCGGCGCATCGACGTGGACGTGTCCGACGACGAGCTCGCCGCCCGCGAGCCGGCCCCGGCGATGACCGCCGCGCTGGCCGCGCCGACCCGAGGCTGGGAGCAGCTGTACGTGCGGACGGTGACCGGCGCGGACACCGGCGCGGACCTGGACTTCCTGGTCGGCGCCAGCGGCCACGCGGTCGCCCGCGAGTCGCACTGAGCCGCTACCGCCACGGCACCGCCGCATCCTGGCAGTGGGGCGGGTCGTCCGCGCCGCCGGCACCGCGTAGCAGACGTGTTGCCTCGAGTGTCGCCGCTCACCGTGACCGCAGGTCACGGGTGTCCTTGCGGACCCGGTCGGTCTGTCGGTTCATCGTGCCGATCTGGTTGGCGAGGGCGGCGTGGGACTCGCGCAGCTCGGCGCGGGCGTCGGCGAGCGGCGAGAGCAGGGCGGCCGGGTCGTCGTCGGCAAGTGCGTCGTCCACGCGGGCCTGGGCGACCTCGCCGAGACCGGCCGCGCTGACCTGACCGGCCAGCCGGCGCAGGGTCGCCGAGTTCTCCCGCGCCC
>NZ_JBOHGA010000355.1:0-3730 GCF_050699915.1 Actinophytocola sp. | reverse complement strand
GGCCGGCCGCGAGGACGCCGCGCAAGGCGGCGGCGGACAGGTCGCCGGCGAGCCGGCCCGGCAGCGGTCCGGCACCGCGGCCGGCGTCGTCGACGAGGCCGCGGGCGGTCAGCTCCACGAGAAGCTCCCGCATCGCCTCCCGGTGGGTGCCGGTCTCGGCCAGCACGTCCTCGGCGCGCTGCCGGCCGGTGAGCCGCTGGGCCGCGGCCACGACCGGCTCGGGCAGCCCGGAGGCGACCGCCGCCAGGCGCGGGTCGAGGCCGATCTGAATCTCGTCGGGGTGGCGGCGCAGCACCGCCAGGTCGCCGACCACGCGAGGCCGTCTCGGCAGTGTCGTGTCCATCACCCCAGGCTGCCCGCAGATCACCCGGCGACGAAATCGTTATCCACAGGGTCCCAGGTCACGGCCATTTCACCGGGGCCGGTCCTCCCGTTCCGTCGGTCCTTGGTCGTAACGTGGCATCCGTGGCCGAACCCCGCGTCGAGGTGCGTCGCAGCAAGCGACGCACCCGCACCGTCACCGCGTATCGCGACGGCGACACGCTGGTCGTGTTGATCCCTGCTCGGCTGTCGAAGGCCGAGGAGGCGCACTGGGTCGCCGAGATGCAGCGCAAGCTGTTGCGTGGCGAGGCCAAGCGCCGGCCCCCGACCAAGACGTCCGACGCCACGCTCTTACGGCGCTGCCGGGAGCTGTCCACGAAGCATCTGAACGGCCGGGCGGAGCCGGCCAGCGTGAGCTGGGTGCCGCCGATGCGGACCAGATGGGCGTCCTGCACGCCCTCCGACGGGTCCATCCGGGTCAGCGAGCACCTGCGGGAGGTGCCGTCCTGGGTGCTCGACTACGTGCTCGTCCACGAGCTCGCGCACCTGTTGGTGCCGGCTCACAACGCGCGGTTCTGGGACCTCGTGCGCGACTACCCGCGCACCGACCGGGCGATCGGCTACCTCGAGGGCCTGTCCGCGGCGGCCGGCTGGGGGATCACCGCGGAGGACTAGGACTCGTCCGCGTCGTCCTTGCGCTCGGCCTGCTCGGTGCGCTCGATGGCGGCGATGGGGTCGTCGATCGGGTCGCCGTCCGCGGCCGGCTTGCCCAAGCGGTCGGCGAAGTCGATCGGCTCGTCCAGGTCCTCGGCCGTCGGCACCAGGTCTGGGTGTGCCCACACGCCGTCCCGCACGTCGAGGCCGTGCCGGTCGCCGACCAGGCGCCACAGCGCGGCGGCCGCCCGCAGCCGGCGCGGCCGCAGCTTCAGGCCCACCAGCGTGGCGAAGGTCTGTTCGGCCGGTCCGCCGCTGGCCCGGCGCCGGCGCAGGGTCTCGCGCAGCGCGTCCGAACCCGGCAGCCGGTCCGCGGTCGCGTCGGCGACCACCACGTCGACCCAGCCTTCGACCAGTGCGAGCAGCGTCTCGAGCCGGTTCAGGGCGGTCTGCTGCTCCGGCGTGGTCTGTGGCTCGAGCATGCCCGAGCGCATCGCCTCCTCGATGGACGCCGGGTTCGCCGGGTCCACCGTCGTGGCCAGCTGCTCCAGCGCGGAGGTGTCCACCCGGATGCCGCTCGCGAACTCCTCGACCGTGGCCAGCAGTCGCTGCCGCAGCCACGGGACGTGCTCGAACAGCCGCTGGTGGGCGGCCTCGCGGGCGGCGAGGAACACCATCACCTCGCTGCTCGGCCGCTCCAGGCCCTTGGTGAACTCCTCGATGTTGGCCGGCAGCAGCGCCGCGGTGGCCGGCGGGCCGAGCGGCAGGCCGATGTCGGTCGAGGTCAGCACCTCGGAGGCGAGCTGCGCCAGCGCGTTGCCCAGCTGCGAGCCGAACGCCATGCCGCCCATCTGCCCGACCATCGACAACAGCGGCCCGGCCGCCTGCTTCGCCTCGGCCGGCAGGGCCTCCACCCAGGCGCCGGACACCCGCCGCGCCACCGGGTCGCACAGCCGCTGCCAGGTCGGCAGCGTGTGCTCGACCCAGTCGCGCGCGGTCCAGGACTTGCTGGCCTTGGCACCGGCCGGCAGCGTCGTCGCGGGGTCGAGCCACATCTCCGCGAGGTGCACGGCGTCGTTGACCGCGCTCACCGAGTCCGCGGGCGGGCCGAAACCGGGCTGGCCGGCGAGCTTCTGCAGCGCGATCTGCTTGGCGAGGTCGTAGTTGACCGGGCCGGACGAGCTGCCGGCCTGGCTGAGCATCTGGCCGAGCTGGCTGAGCATCTGGCCGAGCTGGTTGAACGCCTCGGCCGGGTTCTCCTGTCCGCCACCCTGCTCGGCGGGGTCCTTCTTGCCACCCCGGTCGGGATCGTCCGGGTTCGGCGGCCCGAAGCCAAAGGGAAACTCGGTCATGTGTCCACGGTACGCGGGGCAGCGCCACCCGCGGCGAGCGGTGATCCGCAGCCTGCTTCGCCCGCTGAGAACACGTCGAGAACACGCCGTACTCTCAGGTGTCGTGAGCGAGCTTGCGAGCGAACCAATTTCACAGGGCGACCGCGAGCGGCGGCACCGAGCCTGCGAGGGGGCGTCGTGAGCGACACCGCGACTCCCGCACCGCCCGCCGATGTCGACCGCGAGTCGATCCAGCCGCGCCGGATGACCCGCCGCGGCTGGACGATCGTGCTGAGCTTCGCGATCGCCGCGATCCTCGGCCTGCTCGGCGGCCTGGTGCAGGTGCCGTACGTCTCGATCGGCCCCGGCCCGACCTACGACACGCTCGGCACGGTGAACGACCAGGTCGTGGTGCAGGTCGAGGGGGAGAAGACGTACGAGACCAGTGGTCAGCTCCGCATGACGACGGTCTCGGTCAGCGACGAGGTCAGCCTCTTCGGCGCGCTCGGGCTGTGGGTCAGCGGCCGGCACGCGCTCATGCCGCGCGAGGAGTACTTCGGGCCCGGGCAGACCGAGGACGACCTGCAGCGGGAGAACAAGAAGATGTTCCAGGACTCGCAGAGCGACGCCGAGGTGGCGGCCCTGCGGTACCTGGACTACCCGGTGAAGGTCGTCGCGCAGGAGATCACCCGCGGCGCGCCCGCCGACCAGGTGCTCGAGCCCGGCGACCGGCTGCTGGAGGTCAACGGCAAGCGGGTCGAGGTGCAGGAGCACGTGCGGGACGCACTCGCGGGCACCCGGCCGGGCGAGCGCGTCGAGATCACCTTCCAGCACGGAAGCCAGGCGGAGGAGACCAAGCCCGTCAAGCTGGGCAACGCGGCCGACTACGACGCGGGCGAGCGCAAGGAGGGCTTCCTCGGCCTGTCGCCGATCGACCGCGCGGACGTCGACTTCCACACCACGATCCACCTACAGGACGTCGGCGGCCCGTCCGCCGGGCTGATCTTCGCGCTCGCCATCGTCGACAAGCTGACGCCCGGCGAGCTCGAGGACGGCCGGACCGTGGCCGGTACCGGAGAGATCGACGTCAAGGGCAACATCGGCCTCATCGGCGGCATCTCGTTCAAGCTCGTCGCCGCCCGGGACGCGGGCGCCACGGCGTTCCTCGTGCCGGCGGGCAACTGTGCCGAGGCGAGAGCCAACGCGCCCGACGGGTTGACGTTGCTGAAGGTCGACACGCTCGACTCGGCCGTGAGCGCACTCGAGGACCTCGACGCGGGCCGCAAGCCGCCGACCTGCTAGCTGTACTGATCGGTGAGGTTGGTGCATCGGCTGATGGGCGGTGCACCGAGTGCGGTGTGTTGGCGGTGATGGTTGTAGTGGTGTAGCCAGGGTGTCAACGCTGTGCGTCGGGTTTGTTCTGA
>NZ_JBOHGA010000354.1:0-3870 GCF_050699915.1 Actinophytocola sp. | reverse complement strand
GGTCGGCGATGCGCAGCGTGGCGGCCACCCGGATGGCCATCGGAGTTCCCAGATGCGCCATGGCCCACAGGCCCGCGCCCGTCGCGTCCTTCTCCGGCAACGGTTCCTCCTCGGCAGGGGCCGGGCACACCGGTACCGATGCGCACGGCCAGGGGTCGGCAGTGTTCGATGCTCCATCGCCGCAGTGGGCGCCGGCATCTTCCAAAATGCTCAACCCAACCGCCCCACTTGCCCCGGATTTCCGTTTTATCCGCTGGTCACGGGCCATTCGACGGGGAATTCCGCAGGCCGGCGGCCAGATCGGCCTCTCGCGTCGACTGTGTTCGGACGGCTACCGTATCCGCACGGATGAGTCGGCACGATTGGCGATTCCCTTTCCGTCCGCATCGCCGTTGTACCCCAGTGGCCACGTGTCGTGTGGCACTGACGAGGAGGAAAGCATGAGCGACATCATTTCGGCCACGGAAACCACGCGCGAGGCTCCGGTCGCCAAACGTCGTGACAAGAAGAACATCGCGCTCTGGGTGGTGCAGGTCGTACTGGCCGCGCAGTTCGCCAGCGGCGGCATGCTGAAGCTGACCGGTTCGCAGTCGATGGTCGACATGTTCGTCACGATCGGCGCGGGCGACTGGTTCCGGTTCCTGGTGGGCGTCCTCGAGATCGCCGGCGCCATCGGCCTGCTGATCCCCCGGCTGACCGGGCTGGCCGCGGCCTGCCTGGCCGCGCTGATGGTCGGCGCGGCGATCACCCAGGCCGCCATTCTCGGTGGTGCGCCGGTCATCGAGATCGTGTTCCTGGTGCTGGCCACCGTGGTGGCCTACCACCGCCGCGACAGCGTGAAGTCGCTGTTCGGCAAGGCATGACCTCGTCCGCCCGGGGGTTGTCGCCGAACCACGGCGGCAGCCCCCGGGCGGCATTCCCGAAACGGTTTCTCAGTATTCTCAGCCGAGTTCTCCGTCGAGTCCGCAAGTGAACTCCAGAAAGGAACGACAATGTCTGACGAGCACAGCGGCCCGCCGGCCCCGCCCCCTTCGGAGCCCAACCCGCTGCTCAAGAACCTCGACGTGCTGGTCGGCACGTGGCAGATGACCGGAAACGACGCGAACACGAACGACCCGATCCAGGGCACCGTCACGTTCGAGTGGTTCGACGGCGGTTTCTTCCTCGTCCAGCGCGTGGAGATGGACCACGGCGACGGCAACCCGATGAAGGGCGTCGAGATCATCGGGCACGACCGCGAGAAGAACATCTGCACGTCGAACTACTTCGACAACTCGGGCAACGCCTTCCAGTACGCCTGGGAGGTCAACGGCAACGAGCTCATCACCTGGATGGGCGGCCCGGGCTCGCCGGCCTTCTTCAAGGGCACGATCGCCGCGGACGGCAAGCAGATCAACGGCGCCTGGCAGTGGCCCGGCGGCGGCTACTCCGCCAACATGACCAAGGTCTGACACGCACACGCCGAAACGGGCCCCGGCGCCGCCGGGGCCCGTTTCCGTTGTCGGCTGCTACGCCGCCGCGGCGCCCGGCCGGGGCAGGCTTTGGACTGCTGGGCTGTTCTGGTACGCGGCGAGCTTCCACTCGCCGTCCTCCTTGACGACGAACCAGGAGGCCCGGATGGACTGGTCGTCGGAGACCTCGGACTCGCCGGCGGCCAGCACGCCGCCGCGGGTGAGCAGCAGGCCGACGTCCGGGCCGAAGAACCGGATGTCCAGCGGCCGGCCGGTGACCTGGGTGTCCTTGTACTGGTCGGCGAACGCGTCCTTGAGGTACGCCCGGATCTCCTCGCGGCCCTTCGCGTAGCTGCCCGGGAGGATCATCGTGCCGTCCTCGGTGAAGACGTCGGCGAAGCCGTCGGCGTCCTGGTAGGCCCAGGCCGCGATGACGCGCTGGGTGAGGGCGGCGACGGCGGCCTGGTCGCCGGCCGAAGCGGTGGTGCTCATGCGACTTCCTATCTGCTGGGGCGGTAACCGTCAGATGTAGAGCGTGTTCGGCTCGAGTCCACACAGGACGCGGCCGTAGAGCTCGGCGTTGGTGTTCGGGTTCATCAGCGCGTGCAGGTTGACCGCGTTGACGTCCCGGGCGATCCGCTGCATCGGCACGTCGTTGTAGATCGACGACCCGCCGCTGGCGGACGTGAGCACGTCGACGGCCTCCTTGGCCAGCCGGACCGCGTTGCCCATGTCCGACCTGGCGCGGGCGCGCTCCTCGAGCTTCCACGGCGAGCCCTCGACGCCCTTGGCGTCGACCGCGCCGGTCAGCCGGTGGGCGTGGAACTCCGCCTGGTCGATCTTCGTGACCGCCTCCGCGACCTGCAGGTGGGTCAGCGGCGCGTCCCGCTGGCTCTCGTAGGCGGTGTAGGTGATCTTCCGGTTGGGCAGCCGCTTGAGGAAGACCTCCCGAGCGGCGTTGGCCAGGCCCAGGACAGTGCCGACCGACGAGGCGGCCGCGACCGGCAGCAGCGGCGGGCGGTAGATCGGCGAGTCGGCGTTGCGGACCGACGCGCTCTGTCCCTGCAACACCGCGGGCAGCGGCAGGACGCGCGCCTGCGGGATGAACAGGTCGCGGGCGACCGTGCTGACGCTGCCGGTGCCCTTCAGCCCGGACGTGAACCAGTCGTCGACGACCAGCAGGTCCGACAGCGGGACCAGCGACATGATCGGGTACGGCTCGCCCTCCGCCGGCACCAGCACGGAGATGATCTCCTGCCAGTGCGCGTGGTGCGCGCCGCTGATGAAGCCCCACTTGCCGTTGACGACCACGCCGCCGTCGACGGGCTTGGCGATCGCGCTGGGGCTCAGGGTGCCGCAGACCCGGACGTCCGGGGTGGCGAACACCTCGTCCTGGACCTCGTCCGGGAACAGGCACGCCATCCAGGTGGGGATCCAGTACACCGACGTCACCCACGACGTGGCGCCGTCGCCGCTGCCGAGGACGGCGGCGACGTCGGCCAGCGTGCGGGTGTCCGCCTCGTAGCCGCCGTAGCGCTTCGGGGTGCGGAGCTTGAACAGCCCGGCCTCGGCGAGGGCCTCGAGGGTCTCCTCGTGCAGGCGGCGGTTCTCCTCCGCCCACGTGGCCTTTCCGCGCAGCTGCGGAACCAGCTCCGCCGCACGACCGACGAGCTCTTCCCGCGTCGGAACCTGGGTCGTCGACACCATGTCCTCCCTAACCACAAGAGTGCGAAATGTGCGGCCGCGGCTGTGCCGACGCACTCTTCGACGGTGCCATTTCCGGTGGTGGGGCGGCATCTCCGGGCATGCGCGATGTGGCTAGGGAAGATCGATCGGACCGCCGACCGCGGTCACCGAACCCGTGGTCCACACGTCCGCGCGGGCGCTCGGCGCGTCGACGAGCTGGATGTGCAGCGCGCCCGGGTCGCGCTCGCCGGAGCCGGTGAGCCAGGCCTGGTAGCCGGCCGCGGACGGCCACACGCCGGGCGCGTCGTCGGCCAGCTCCGCGCGGTAGTGGCTCGCCAGCGGGTCGGCCGGCCCGAACCGTTGCGGCACACTGGATCCGGCCGCGACGAGCGGCAGCGAGCCGGCGAACAGCCAGGGCGCGAGGTAGCGGTCGCCGACGGCGAGCCCGCCGGTGGCGACCTGGCGCAGCGTCGCGTCGGCGGCGGTCCAGCCGGAGACCACCAGCAGCGCGCCGGCCGCCCGCGCCGGGGTCCGCACGACCACGCCGTGCTCGGCCGCGGTGTCACGCACGACGGCGGCCGCCGCGCGTCCCCTCGGGGTCCCGTCGCCGGCCAGCGTGATCGTCGCCTCTCCTTGCCGGGCGAGGAAGCCGACCGTCTCCCGCAAGGCGTCGGCGTCGGCCCGGGTCAGCTCGTCGGCCGGGCACCGCGCGGGCGCGGCGCCGCCGCCGAGC
>NZ_JBOHGA010000353.1:0-3935 GCF_050699915.1 Actinophytocola sp. | reverse complement strand
TGCTGGCACACGCGGCCACCGGCGCCGCGGTCCGCGTGCGCGCGCTCATCCAGCGGCAGGGTCTGGCGCTCTGGCTGCGCCGGGTGCCGGTCGTGCCCCGCCCCTCCCACGTCCCGCAGGAGGGCGTTCAGTGACCACCTTCCGTGCCATCCCACTCGCCGCGCCGCCCCGCTCGCCGGGGCGCGCGTGGCTCGCCGAACGGCTGTTCCGACTCGGGGTCGCGCGCCTGCCGGTGCACGTCCGGCTGCCCGGCGGCGAGCTGCTCGGCCGCGGCGGACCGGTCATGCGCATCGAGCGGCCGGCGTTCTTCCACCGGCTCGGCACCGGCTCGACGATCGGGTTCGGCGAGGCGTACGTGGCCGGCGACTGGACCAGTCCCGACCCGGCCGCCGTGCTCACCCCGTTCGCCGCGCGGATGGCCACGCTGGTGCCGCGGCCGCTGCAGGTGCTGCGCCGCTTCGTCGACGCGCGCCGGCCGGTGGGCGAGCGCAACACGCCGGACGGCGCGCGGGCCAACATCCACCGGCACTACGACCTGTCCAACGACCTGTTCGGGACATTCCTCGACGAGTCCATGTCGTACTCGTCGGCCTGGTTCGGGCCCGGTGACGACCTGCACACCGCGCAGCTGCGCAAGATCGACGGCGTGCTCGACCTCGCGCGGGTCGGGCCGGGCAGCCGGGTGCTGGAGATCGGCACCGGCTGGGGCGCGCTCGCCATCCGCGCGGCCCGGCGCGGCGCCACGGTCACCACGCTGACGATCTCGTCCGAGCAACGCGACCTGGCGCGGTCGCGCATCGCCGAGGCCGGCGTCGCGGACCGTGTGGAGGTGCTGCTGCGCGACTACCGCGAGGCCGCCGGCAGCTACGACGCGGTCGTGTCGGTGGAGATGATCGAGGCGGTGGGCGAGGAGTACTGGCCGGCGTACTTCGCGACGCTGCGCCGAGTGCTGGCGCCCGGCGGCCGGATCAGCCTGCAGGCGATCACGATGCCGCACGACCGGATGGTGGCGACCCGGCACACGCAGACGTGGATCACCACGTACGTCTTCCCGGGCGGCCAACTGCTGTCCGTGCCGGCGGTCGAGGAGCACGCCCGCGCGGCGGGGCTGGCGATCACCGCGCGCCGCTCGCTCGGCGAGCACTACGCGAGCACCCTGCGCCAGTGGCGGGACCGCTTCACCGCCGCCGCGGATCGGGTGAGCGAGCTCGGCTTCGACGAGCGGTTCCGCCGCATCTGGGAGTTCTACCTGGCCTACTGCGAGGCCGGCTTCCGCTCCCGCTACCTCGACGTGTGGCAGTTCGGCCTCGCCCGCCACTAGCCCGCCCCGGAACCGGCGCCGGCTAGAGGACGATCAGCGCCAGCGCGAGCGCGCCGACGAGGCAGGCGGCGAAGGTGATCAGCAGGGCCGCCGATGCCCGGTCGACCGGGCGCTGCTCCAGCATCGCCCGCGCGGCTCGCCGGTAGCGGTCGTGCGACCAGCCGAGCACGCCGAAGGCCAGCACCGCGGCGGCGATGGCGGCACCCACGGCCCACGGCGTGTGGCGGACCATCGCCAGCCGGCCGACGAGCAGGGCGCAGCCGGCGAGTCCGAGGCCGGTGCGCACCCACGCCAGCGAGGTGCGCTCGTTCTGCACGCCCTCCGGGTTGGCGGTCACAGGTTCGCCACCACCACGAACACGAACACGGCCAGCGCGACCGCGGCGACACCGTAGGACAGCCACGGCGCCACCGTCGGCGGGGGCAGCGACCTCCGCTCGCGCATCGCCTGCTCGCTGCGCAGCCAACGGCGGAAGGCCATCGCGCTCGTCGCGATCCCCGCCAGCACCAGCAGGGCCGCCAACACCTGGCGCAGCCCGGGGACCGCCAGCCGCGGCGCGAACGCCTCCAGCGCGATCCCGGCCGCCATCAGGGCGAGCGCCGTGCGGATCCACGCCAGGAAGGTCCGCTCGTTGGCGAAGCTGAACCTCGGATCCGGGTCCTCACCGGTCTCCCGCAACCGACCCGACCACCTCACGACCGCGCTTCGCAGGCTCGGCCCGGCCGCTCGCGGTCGCCCTGTGTCCGATGGTTCGCTCCGCAAGCTCCGCTCACGACGCCCCCTCGCAGGCTCGGTGCCGCCGTTCACGGTCGCCCTGTGTCTTCTGGTTCGCTCCGCAAGCTCCGCTCACCCAGCCCACTCCCCGGGCGCCTGCCCCGCCACGCCCGCGTCCAGCGCGAACAGCGAGCCCGCGTGCGGCTGCCCGGCGAGCTCGTCGTCACCGAGTCCGGTCCGCGCCGACGTGATGTACAAAGTGGACAGATCGGGGCCGCCGAACACGCAGCTCGTGATCCGTTGCGCGGGCAGCTCCACGGTGTCGGTCAACCGGCCGTCCGGGGTGTACCGGCGCAGCGCCCAGCCGTCCCACAACGCCAGCCACAGGTTCCCCTCGGCGTCCACGGTCAGCCCGTCCGGCCAGCCCCGCTCGACGTCGACGAGCCGGCGGCGATCCGTCAGCTCGCCGGTCTCCGGGTCGTGGTCGAACGCGTCCACACCGCCGGTGCGGGTGTCCACGTAGTACATCGTCGCGCCGTCCGGCGACCAACCGAGGCCGTTCGACACCGACACGTCCGTGAGCACGGTGTGCAGCGAACCGTCGGGGTCGAGCCGGTAGAACGCGCCCGCGCCGTCGGTGCCCTCCAGCATCGTGCCGGCCCAGAAGCGGCCCCACCGGTCGGCCTTGCCGTCGTTGAACCGGCCACCCGGCGGGTCGGTCGCGACGTCGTGCAGCCGGGCGCGGTCAGAGCCGTCCTCGGCGCAGGTGAGGATCCCCGAGGCGGTGGCGAGCACCAGCCCGCCCGCGCGTCGCACGGCCACCGTGCCGACCGGCTCGCCGACCTCGAACGAGGTGTCCTCGCCGGTGACCGGGTCGAACCGGTGCACGAGCCCCGGCAGGATGTCCACCCAGCGCAGGGCCGCGGCCCGCGGATCCCACAACGGCCCCTCACCCAGGCGCGCCCCCGCCGCGAGCACCACGTCCACGATCACGGGTCGAACGTTAGGCCGCCGACGGCGTCGCGATCAACGGCTCGCCGGGTGACACGCACGATGACCGCGCGACTACGGTCCGGTCGATTAGGGAGTTGTTAGCGCGGTTGCCCAGTCTTGTCGCATGGAGACGTTCGAGGGCATCCGGTATCGCCTCCTCGGGCCGGTCGAGCTGTACCACGAAGGAGTCGCCGTCGACCTGTCGTCGACGAAGGTGCGGCTGATGCTCACCGCGCTGGCGCTCGCGCCGAACACCGTCGTGTCGTTCGAGGCGCTGGGCAAGGTCCTGTGGGAGCGCGGCGCACCGCCCTCGGCCCGGTCCAACGTGCGCACCTACGCGACCACCCTGCGCCGCGTGCTGGACCGCGGCAGCCGCAACCGCCTGGTCCACCGCGGCGGCGGCTACCTGCTCGCCACCGACCCCGACGAGCTCGACGTCCAGGTGTTCAACCGGCTCGCGGAGATCGGCCGGCGCGCGCTAGCCGACGGCGAACCGGCGAGCGCACGCACGCACCTGCGACAGGCGCTCGCCCTGTGGCGCGGCCACCCCGCGGAGGGCCTGCCGCCGCGCCGGGCGCTCGCCGGGCAGCTGGACGCGCTGACCGAGCAGCGGCTGCTCGTCGAGGAGGACCTGCTGGAGGCCGAGCTCGCGGTCGGCGGGACCACCGAGCTCGTCCGCACCGCGCGCCGGCTCGTCACCGAGCACCCGCTGCGCGAGCGGTGCTGGGCGGCGCTGATGCTGGCGCTGTACCGCGGCGGCGACGTCGCGGCCGCGCTGGAGGCGTTCGCCGAGGCACGCAACCGGCTCGTCGAGGGCCTCGGGCTGGAACCGGGCGTGCGGCTTGCCCAGCTGCACCAGGCGATGCTCAACCGCGACCCCGCGCTGCTGGAGCGCCCGGCCACCGGC
>NZ_JBOHGA010000352.1:0-3988 GCF_050699915.1 Actinophytocola sp. | reverse complement strand
GCGTGTGCCAGCACCCGGCCCGGCGTGGCCGCGCCGTGGTGGCGGCCGGTGAGCGTCGCGGCGAACACCGCGCGCCCGCCGCGGCGCAGCACGATCGACAGCGACAGCCGTTCCGCGGGCGGTGGCAGCCGCATCCGGTACTCGCCGGAGACGTCGAAGAACGGCGACACGTAGAGCTCCTTGGCCGCCGCCGCGCGCCAGCCGGCGTCCGGACGCAGCAGGTAGCAGTGCCGCTCGCCGTAGGTGTTGTGCACCTCGGCGACCACGCACACCGGCGCGCCCGCGCCGTCGTAGCACCAGTACACCGACAGCGGGTTGAACACGTAGCCGAGCGTGCGGGGCATGGCGAGCATGACGACCCGGCTCGCCGCGAGGCCGTGGCCGGCGAGCCAGTCGTCGAGGTTGCGCCGGATCGTGCGGTCGGGCCGGCCGAGGTGGTCGCGCGCCTCGAACGTGGCGAACGGCGGCCGGTGGGGGAGCTGGTCGAGGTCGACGAGCCACGGGCGCATCCGGTGCGTGAAGCGGCGGGTCAGCCGCTCGCGCCGGACGTGTGTCAGCCGGGCCGTGTAGATCCGGCCGCGGATCAGGCTGCTGACCGTCATGACCACCCGGCTCCGAACCGCTCCGCCGCCCGGACGCCCGCGGCGCAGCCGTCCTCGTGAAAACCCCAGCCGTGGTATGCGCCCGCATACGCGGTGCGCGCGCTCGTGAGCTCGCCGAGCCGGCCCTGCGCGGCCACCGACGCCGGCGTGTACACCGGGTGCTCGTAGACCATGCGGGCCAGCACGGAGTCCTCGGCGACCCGGTCGGTGGCGCCGAGGGTCACCACGTACTCGTCGGCCGTGGCCAGCCGCATCAGCCGGTTCATGTGGTAGCTGACCAGCACCCGGTCCGCCCCCGCGCAGTCGGGCTTGAGGTAGTTCCAGGACGCCGCCGCGCCTCGGCTGCGCGGCAGCAGCGTGTCGTCGGTGTGCAGCCAGGTCTCGTTGCGGGAGTAGGTGAACGCGCCGAGCACCTCGCGCTCGGCCGGCGTCGGGTCGACGAGCAGGGCCAGCGCCTGGTCGGCATGCGTCGCGAGCACCACCCGGTCCACGTGGTGGTCGGTGTCGGCGTCGTCGCGCACGGCCACGCCGTCCGCGCCGCGGCGCACGGCGCGCACGGGCGTGCCGACGTGCACCGCGGTGAGGTTCTTCACCGCGCGCTCGACGTAGCCGCGCGAGCCGCCGACGACCGTGCGCCACGGCGGTGCGCCGGTGACCGTGAGCATCCCGTGGTGGGCCAGGAACGCGAACAGGTAGCGCGCCGGGTAGGAGCGGCTGACCCGCTCCGGCGCGGACCACACCGCGGACACCACCGGCAGCAGGAAGTGCTCGACGAAGTAGCGCGAGTACCCGCCCGCGGCGACGAACTCGCCGAGCGTGCGGTCATCGCCGGCTTCTCCGGCGGCCAGCTCGCGGCGGGCGTGCCTGTGGAACCTCGTGACCTCGCCCAGCATCCGCAGATACCGCGGCCGGGTCAGGTTGGCCCAGCTCGGGAACAGCCCGGCGAGCCGACGCCCGCCCGCGTACTCCAGGCCGCAGCCCAGGCAGCGCACGCTCATCGACATGTCCGACTCCTGGGTGCGCACGCCCAGCTCGGCGAACAGGCGCAGCAGGTTCGGGTAGGTCCGCTCGTTGTGCACGATGAAGCCGCTGTCCACCGCGACGGATCCGCCGGCTGTCGCCACCTCGTGCGTGTGGGCGTGTCCGCCCAGGCGTGGCTCGGCCTCGAACAGCAGCACGTCGTGCCGACGTTGCAGCAGGTAGGCGGCGGTGAGCCCGGCTACCCCGGCCCCGATGACGGCGATCCGTTCCCTGGTCATGCGTTCACTTGTCACGGCGGTGGTTCGGCGCCGGTCGACACGTGGATTGGTCCCGTTCGTTCCTCTTGCCGGCCAACGTGATCGCGCTGTCTAGTCCACAAAGGACGTACACATCCGGATGCGATTGTATCTGGACGCCGAGGGTTAAGGGGCGATCACGCATCGCTAACATAGCCTGGTGGCAGCAACAGGCGCGGGTAACGCGGCGACGCCGCAGCGACCGGTCAGACGTGGGGACAAGGTGTCCGAGGCGATCGCCCGCGACATCGTGCGCCGGATCGGAGCCGAGGGCCTGGTGCCGGGTACGCAGCTGCCCCCAGAGGCCAAGATGCTGGAGGAGTACCGCGTGGGGCGCGGCTCGCTGCGCGAGGCGTTGCGGATCCTGGAAGTGCACGGGCTGATCTCCATCAAGCCGGGTCCGCGCGGCGGGCCGACCGTCGACCGGGTGCGCACGCGCAACTTCGGGCGCATGGCCTCGTTGTACTTCCAGATGGACGGGGTGACCTTTCGCGAGCTTATCGAGGCGCGGCAGGCGATGGAGCCGGTGCTGGCCCGCCGGGCGGCGGAGCTTCGCGAGCCGGAGCACGTCGCCGAGCTCGCGCGTTTCGAGAACCTGGGCCGCGCCGACGAGGAGTACCTGCGCCACGCCGGCGACTTCCACCAGCTCGTCGCGCTCATGTCGGGCAACCCGATCATGAGCCTTTTCGGCCAGTCGCTCGCGGACGTCGTGCGCGATCGGGTGCAGGACTCGCTGTACCCGAAGTCGCGCCGCCGCGAGGTGCTCGGCACACACGGGATCATCGCGCGCGCGATCGCCGCCGGCGACGCCGATCTCGCGGAGCGGCTGATGCGTGAGCACATGGAGGACTATGTGGCGCAGGCGAAGCGCCGCCATCCGGGGCTGATGCAGGAGGTCGTCGACTGGCGGTGATCGAGGCCGTATCGCGCAAGCGATCCGCTCGTTCATGGATCAACGGGTTGGTGCCGTTCGGGGGGTGCCAGCCGAGGAGTGGGTGCGCGACCGCGCGCCGGCCCGAGAGGATCCCGGTGACCGAGTCCCTGGAAGTACCCGACGCGGAGTTGATCGCCGCCGTGCGCGAGGGGGACGTGGCCGCGTACGGCATGTTGTACGAGCGATATCTGGTGGTGGCCAAGCGCGCGGCCGCGTGTCTCGCGAACACACCGGCCGAGCGCGAGGATCTCGTCGCCGAGGCGTTCACTCGCGTGCTGCGGATGTTGCGCGAGGGCCGCGGTCCCGACGCGGACTTCCGCCCGTACCTGCTCGTGACCCTGCGCAACGTGGCGATCAACATCACCGCCCGCGGCGCGCCGGTGTCGCTCTACGCGGACGTGCCGGACGTGGCGCCGGCGGAGGCGGTCGACGACCCGGTCATCGAGCGCTGGCACGCCACGGTCGCGGCGGACGCGTTCGCGAGTCTGCCCGAGCGGTGGCGCGTCGTGTTGTGGCACACGGAGGTGCAGAACGAGTCGCCGGCGACCGTGGCGCCGTTGCTCGGCATGCGGCCCAACAGCGTCGCCGCGCTGGCCTACCGGGCGCGGGAGGGCCTGCGGCAGGCGTACCTGCGCATGCACGTGCCCGAGGTGCCGCGCAGCTCCTGCCGTCCGGTCGTCGCCAAGCTCGCCGGGTACGTGCGGCACAGCATCCCGCTGCCGTTGTCTCGCAAGATCGGCCGGCATCTGACCGGGTGCTCGGACTGCCGCGCCCGCGCCGAGTCGCTGACCAACGTCAACGAGGAGCTGCGCGGGTCGCTCGGACCGGTCCTGCTCGGCGCGCCGCTCGCCGCGGCCTCCCTGCCGGCGTCGGCGGCGGTGACGGGCGCTGCCTCGGGTGCGGTGACGGGTGCTGTGCCGGCGGCGATGTCGAGTGCGGTGTCGGGCGCGGTCGCGGGAGGTTTCTCGGGCGCGGTCTCCGGAGCGTTGGTGAAGGTGGCCACCGCGCTGGTGGTCGCGGCGACGGCTGCCTCCACCGCCTCGGCGATCTCGTCGTCGCCGGCCGAGGCGGTCGGGATGCAGGTCGCCGCGCCGGCCGTGCGGCACCCGGCGGTCGGGCAGGGCAGCGGCACACTCGGCAGGTCGGGTGGCGCCGCGACCGCGCCGGTACCGGCC
>NZ_JBOHGA010000351.1:0-4131 GCF_050699915.1 Actinophytocola sp. | reverse complement strand
TGCCCGGCCAGGCCTCCGGCCAGCACCCGCTCCCGCCGCCGGGCGGCCCCGTCCCGGGCGACCCCATGGCGAACGAGCACCCGCCGCGCCACCCGTCCGGCGCGATCCCCCGCGACCCGTCGCGGGAGGAGCGGCCCGCGATCCCCGGCTCCCGGGCGAGCGCGGAGGAACGGCCCGGCGAGCCCAAGGCTCCGCTGCCGCCGCCGCGCGCCGCCTCGGACGCCATCTCCTTGACCACGGAGATGGAGGCCATCGGCGAGGAGGTCCAGAAGCGCCGGGGCATCGACCACACGCTGGCCCGCTTCTCCGCGGTGCACGACGAGATCCAGGCCGAGGAGCGTCAGCGCAAGGCCAAGCGCCGCCGGCTCATGCCGTGGCGCCAACAGGAGGACGAGCTCGACCAGCTCGACGAGATGGTCGCGATGCAGACCATCGCGGTGCCGCAGAAGAAGAACGACGAGCCCGCCGAGCCGCGCCCCGCCACCGCGCCCGCGGTGTTCGACCAGGACCCGAAGACCCGCCGCCGCAAGCTCACCATCCGCGTGTTCGCCGCGACCGCCGCGATCCTGGTGTTCGTGGCGACCGGCATCGCGTGGGGATTCAAGAGCTGGGTCGACGCGAGCGCGCAGCAGGTCGACGCGCTCGACCCGAACTCCGACTCGATCCAGGACGCCGCCGCGCAGCGCGGTGACGAGAACTTCCTGCTCGTCGGCTCCGACACCCGTGCCGGCGCCGAGGACGAGGACAACGTCGGCAACGAGGACGAGGTCCTCGGCGCCCGGTCGGACACCGTGATGATCGCGCACATCCCGGCCAACCGGGAGCGCGCCGTCATCGTGTCCTTCCCCCGAGACCTCGAGATCAGCCGGCCCGCCTGCGAGGGCTGGGACCCCGAGAGCGGCGACTACACGGGTGAGCAGAAGCCGGCCGAGGAGCAGGTCAAGCTCAACTCCGCCTACCAGGTCGGCGGCCCGAAGTGCGTGACCAAGCTGGTGCAGGAGATCACCGGGCTCGCGATCAACCACTTCGTCGGCATGGACTTCAACGGCTTCAAGGGCATGGTCGACGCGGTGGACGGCGTGCCGATCTGCGTCGAGAAGCCGCTCAAGGACGACATCCTCGGCACGATCGTCCCGACCGCCGGCGAGAACGTGCAGCTCTCCGGTAACGAGGCGCTGAACTTCGTGCGAGCCCGGCACGTGCAGGGCGACGTGACCGCGGACTACGGGCGGATCCAGCGCCAGCAGCGGTTCCTGTCCGCGTTGCTGCGCAAGGCGATGTCGAGCGAGGTGCTGCTCGACCCGGGCAAGCTGAGCGCCTTCGTGGAGGCGTTCTCGAAGTCGACGTTCGGCGACAACATCGGCGTCGACCAGATGGTCGTGCTAGGCCAGTCGCTACAGGGCATCGAGGCCGGGCGCGTGACGTTCGTGACCGTGCCGACGGTCGGCGAGGCGAACGATCGAGGCAACGAGGACCTGCGCGTCGAGGACACGAACGCACTGATGTCGGCGATCCGCAAGGACAGCCCGCTGCCCGGGGAGAAGTCGGGCGCGCAGCAGCTGCGGACCGGGCTTGAGCTGCGGCAGGGCGGGCAGGTCGACCCGAAGACGATCAAGCTGCAGGTGTTCAACGGCGGCAACCCGACCGGCGGGATCGCCGGTGACACCGCCGACCAGCTGGCCGGGTTCGGGTACCAGATCGTGTGGGTGGACGCGGCGCCGGAGAACGTGGAACGCACGGTCATCAAGTACGCCAAGGGACGCGAGGCGCAGGCGAAGACGCTGCAGACGTCGGTGCCGGACGCGGAGCTCGCCGAGGACCCGTCGCTGGCGGGCGCGGTGCAGCTGATCATCGGCCCCGGCTTCGACGGCAACATCGTCGCTCCCGGTAAGGGCAAGCCGGCCGCCGAGCCGCTGCCGGAGGACCTCTCGACGATCAACGGCGGGGACGTTTCCTGCGCCTGACCTGGTACTCATTTGTGGCCTTGGGTTCACGTGGGATTCATCGGGCGATGCGGTAAGGGCTTGTCCACGCCCGTAGGCTGTCGCCATGCGTGAGGCCTACCAAGTCGAACTCGGCCAGCTCGTCGTGGAGCTCGCCGGCATGTGCTCGATGGTCGCGACGGCCATGGAGCTCGCCACCCGATCCCTGCTCGAAGCCGACCTCGGCCTGGCCGAACAGGTCATCGGCGACGACACGAAGGTGGACGACGCGCGGTCGGCCTGCGAGGAGCACGCGTACGCGCTGTTGGCCCTGCAGGCGCCGGTGGCGTCCGATCTGCGCAGTGTGCTGGCCGCGATCCACGCGGCGGAGAGCCTCGAGCGGATGGGCGACCTGGCTCTGCACGTAGCGAAGGCCGCCCGGCGGCGGCACCCGCAGCCGGTGCTGCCCGAGCAGGTGAGCCCGTACTTCGCGGAGATGGGCCGGGTCGCCGTCGAGCTGGCGCGGGAGGCCGAGCAGGTCATCCTGAGCAAGGACATCGAGCAGGCCCACTCCCTGGAGGAGGCCGACGACGAGATGGACGACCTGCACCGTCATCTGTTCTCGGTGCTCATGGAGAAGGACTGGCCGCACGGGGTGGCCGCGGCCGTGGACGTCACGCTGCTGGGCCGCTTCTACGAGCGCTTCGCCGACCACGCGGTGTCCGTTGCCAAGCGAGTGGTCTTCGTCGTGACGGGCCGCATGCCGGGCACCGCCCACGACGAAGTCGTCTGACCGACAAGGCCGCCGTCCGGGACACCCGGGCGGCCTCCGGCCCCCGAAATCCAGCGTAGCGACGCCACCGACGATTCCGGTCGCCGGACACCGGCGCCTGTGGACAACTCCGGACCCGCGGGGGCCCTCCGCTTTCCAGTCTATTCGCGGGGACCGACAGAAACGGGCGGGCGCGGGCGGGGCTGTGGACAGGTCAGCGGCGCGGGGCCACCGACTCGATCATCTCGCCCAGTTGGTGTGTCAGGCGGACCGAGTCGGCCGGGGAGAAGGTGCCCGTGACCGCGCCGTCCTCGTCCGGTGGGCGGGACAGGGTCAGGTAGCGGCCCTGGTCGGTGTCCAGCCACGTCAGGCCGCCGGCCCGGACCTCCCGGCCATGGCGGTCCCGGCCGCTCACCGCGAAGAAGCCGGTGCCCGTCCGCGGTCGCGAGAGGTAGCTCGTCGCCGTGCGCAGCTGCTGCTCGGTCGTGGCCCGGACGCGCTCGCCGAAGACCATCTGCTCGTTGTCGTCCCGCCGGTGTCGCGCCGGCGCGGGCGGGGGGCGACGGATCGTCACTGACTGGCCCGGGCCCGCCTGCATCCTCGGCAGCAGGTCGACCAACGCCAGCGCGAGCGAGGTGGGCCGGACCAGCTCGAAGCGCATGCTCTGGTCTTCCTTGACCACGACCACGCCCGCGTCGCTCGTGGCCGATGCCCGCGCGTAGATCTCCCGGTTCTTCTCCACGGTCCCCATCACGGCGACCGCGATCACGTAGTTCGACAGCGTCCGCATGGCGAGCTTCAGGTCGGGATCGAGGTCATCGTCCCGGACGAGCCCGCGTTTGGCCAGGTCGAGGAGCACCGCGCGGGTGATCCGCTGCCGGTCCACCTGGAACTGGCCGACACTCGGGATCTCGAACGGGAACATGCGGATGTTCACCCCGAGCAGCTCCGCCACGATGTCCGCCGCGGCGAGCGACAGCGTGAACGAACGCGCCATCACTCACCGATCACGGGTGGGGCAGTCGCCTCGTCGGTGCCGAATACCGCGTCCGGGTCACCCTCGACCAGGAACGATGGCCGCTGGTGCTCGTCGTCGTCCTCGCCCTGGCCGCGACCGCCGCCGGGTGCGAACCCGCCGCCGCCCATGCCACCACGTCCGACACCGGCCGCGCCGCCACGCATGGCCGCACTCTCCGACGCCAGCGCGCCGCCGGCACCCGGCATTCCCGCACCGGGACCGACACCGCCGCCGCGAGCACCGAGCCCGCCGGCGCCGCTCCCGCCAGCGCCACTCCCGCCAGCGCCGCCGGATCCGGAGCCGAATCCGCTGCCCGAACCGAAGCCGCCGGGCCCGAACCCGCGACCGCCGCCCGCGCCGAACCGGCCGCGTTCGCCATCGGCCCCGCCGGAACCCGGGGGAAAGCCGCCGATCGGCAC
>NZ_JBOHGA010000350.1:0-4161 GCF_050699915.1 Actinophytocola sp. | reverse complement strand
GCCGGGACCACTTCGCGGTGTTCGGCGCGTACCACCGCCGGTGGCTCGGCGCGCACTGGCGGCGGCCGGTACCGAGCCCCGAGCGGATCGCGCTGCCGCCGCGGCTGCGGGTCGGTCCGGTGCCGAGGGTCAAGGGTCCGGGCGGTGAGACGGCCGGGCGCGAGCGAGCGGTGGGCTGGCTCGACGCGGACGTGCGCGACTACGCCGACCAGCACGACGCGCTCGCCGCCGACCGCACGTCCCGGCTCTCGCCGTACCTGCACCTGGGCTGCGTGTCCGCTATCGAGCTCGCCCGCGAGGCCGGCCGGTCCGCGGGCGCGGAGGCATTCGTGCGCCAGCTCGCGTGGCGCGACTTCCATCACCAGGTCCTCGCCGCACGGCCCGCCGCCGCGCACCGCGACTACCGCGCCCGCGGCGACCGCTGGCGCGACGACGCCGACGCCGTGCAGGCCTGGCAGGAAGGGCAGACCGGCATCCCGATCGTCGACGCCGGCATGCGGCAGCTGCGGGCCGAGGGCTGGATGCACAACCGGGCACGGCTGATCACCGGCAGCTTCCTCACCAAGACGCTCTACGTGGACTGGCGGGTCGGGGCCGCGCACTTCTTCCACTGGCTGCTCGACGGCGACGTCGCGAACAACTGCCTCAACTGGCAGTGGGTCGCCGGCACCGGCACGGACACCCGGCCCAACCGGGTGCTGAACCCGTTGCGGCAGGCCGAACGCTACGACCCGGACGGCGAGTACGTCCGCCGCCACGTGCCCGAGCTGTCCCATGTGGACGGCAAGGAGATACACGAACCGTGGCGCCTGCCGGCGGGCGACCGCCGGGGCTACCCGGCCCCGATCGTCGACCTCGCCGACGCCCGCGCCCGCTTCCTGTCCGCCCGCAACGGCTAGAGCGCGGGCGGGAGTCCGAAGCGCGGGTAGTGCTCCGCGCCGAACACGGTGATCTCCGCGATCGCGCCGTCCACCAGCCGCAGCACGCTCAGGCCGAACGGCTCGAACGCATCGCCGCCGGGCAGGCCGATGTACGTGGCAACCGCCGGGCGGCCGTTGGCGAGCGTCTCCAGGCAGCGGAACTCGCGGCGGTCCGGGCCGTGCAGCACCGGCTGCCAGCCGGCGAGCAGCATGTCCCGGCCGGAGTACCAGACCGGGTCGTCGGACATGTTGCCGCCGGCCCACGGGGCCTGGCCGCAGCGGGCGTCAACACGCAGCAGCTCGGCCAGCGCGGCGTCGTCGGCGCGTTCCAGGGCGGACATGTAGCTCCGCACGACCGCACGCTCCTGTTCGGTCGGCGGAGCGGCCACCCAGTCCAGCCGACGCGGCGGCAGCTGTGCGCGCATCGTCTCGCGGGCGCGCTGCAGCGCGCTGTTCACGCCGGCGACCGTGGCCGCCAACAGCCCGGCCGTCTCCTTCGCCGGCCAGCCGAGCACGTCCCGCAGGACCAGCACGGCCCGCTGCCGGGGCGGCAGGTGCTGGACTGCGGCGAGGAACGCCAGCTCGACGGTCTCCCGCGCCACCACGACCTCGTCGAGCAGGTGGTCCGGGCACGGCACCAGCCACGGCACGGCGACCGCGGGCAGCGGCGCGGCGGTCGGGTCGTCCGGTGGCTCGGCGGCGACCGGCAACGCGGGCGCGGGCCGGCGGTCCAGCAGGTCGAGGCACGCGTTGGTGGCGATCTTGTACAGCCACGCCCGGAACGTCGCCCTGCCCTGGTAGGTCTCCCGCCGCCGCCAGGCCCGCAGGAACGTCTCCTGGACCAGGTCCTCAGCGTCCTCAACGGACCCCAGCATCCGGTAGCAGTGCACCTGCAGCTCGCGCCGGTAGCGGTCGGCCAGCTCCGCGAACGCCGCCTCGTCGCCGCCGCACGCGGCGGTCACCACCTCGGCCTGCTCCTCCACCGCACCCTCCCTGTCCGCGCCATCCTCCCGGTATGACGGCGCGTGCGCGTCGAACTCATCGCCGGGCGAACCGGGCGGGCAGAATCGACCCGTGCCGGATCTGACGACCGACGAGACGGCGATCGCGGCCGCGACGGCCGGCGACGAGCACGCCTTCGGCCGGCTCACCGAGCGGTACCGCCACGAGCTGCACGTCCACTGCTACCGCATGCTCGGCAACTTCGAGGACGCCGAGGACGTCGTGCAGGAGACGCTCGTGCGCGCATGGCGGGCCCGCGACCGCTTCGCCGGGACCGGGTTCCGCGCCTGGCTGTACAAGATCGCCACGAACGCCGGCCTCGACGTGATCCGGCGCAGGCGCCGCCTGGTCGAGAAGGCCGACTCGTTCGCCGAGGTCCCCTGGCTGCAGCCGTACCCGGACCGGCTGCTCGACCAGGCCGCGCCGGCCGACGGCGAGCCGGACGCCGTGGTCGTCGCGCGGGAGACGATCGAGCTGGCCTTCCTCGCCGCCATCCAGCTGCTGCCGGCCCAGCAGCGGGCGATCCTGATCCTGCGCGACGTGGCGGACTGGTCGGCGAAGCAGACCGCGGAGCTGCTCGACACCACGGTCGCCGGGGTGAACAGCGCGCTGCAGCGGGCCCGCACGACGCTGCGCACCCGGCTGCCGACCCGCGACGAGCACACCGCAGGCGAGCCGACCGAGGTCGAGCGGGCGCTGCTCGACCGGTACATCGACGCGCACCAGCGCGGGGACGCGGTCGGGCTGACCGAGCTCGTGCGCGACGACATCCGGATCACCATGCCGCCGCGCCCGTGGGTGTACGACGGCATCCCGTCGATCGCGCCGCTGCTCCAGGCCGCGTTCGGTGGCACGCTCGGCGACTGGCTGCTCGTACCCACGTCGGCGAACCGCCAGCTCGCCGCGGCCAACTACCTGCGCGCGCCGGACGACGAGGTCTACCGGGCCTTCAAGCTCGACGTGTTCCGATTCGAAGCCGGACAGATCGCCGAGATCACGACGTTCGACAACACGCTCTTCGACGCGTTCGGCCTGCCGCAGACGATGGAGAAGGCATGAGGTTCCTGCTGCTGCTCGGCGCCGACACGACGGTCGTCGAGGACTACGACCTGCCGGGCTGCGCGGCGTGGTCGAAGGAGATGGCCGAGCGCGGGCTGCTGGTCGGCGGGATGGGGCTGCACCCGCCGGACACCGCGAGCACGGTTCGGGTCCGCGGTGGCGAGGTCCTGCACACCGACGGCCCGTTCGCGGAGACGAAGGAGCAGATGGGCGGCCTGACGATCATCGAGTGCGCCGACCGCGACGAGGCCCTGCGGGTCGCGTCAACCCACCCCTGGGCCGCCGTCGGCATGATCGAGGTCCGGCAGGTGCTCGACTAGCCGGTCGAGGAAGGCACGTTGCCCCTTGACGATCTTCTCCGCGGCGTCGGCCAGCGCGAACCACTCGACCCGGTCCAGCTCGGGAAAGGTCTGCCGCCGGCCCGAGCGCGGCGGCCACTCCATCTCGAACGTCCCGGGCACCACGGCGGCCGGGTCCAGCTCCCCCGCCACCGCCCACACCGTCACGGTCTTGCCGCCCGACTGGCGGACCTCGCCCAGCTCGACGTACTCCCCCTCGGGCGCCGGCAGGCCCAGTTCCTCGGTGAACTCGCGGCGCGCGGCCGCCGCCGGCTCCTCGGGCGGCTCGTACTCGCCCTTGACCACGGTCCAGGCAGCCGCGTCCTTCTTGGCCCAGAACGGCCCGCCCATGTGGCCCAACAACACCTCGACACCGGCCGGGACCTGGCGGAACAGCAGGATCCCGGCACTGCGCTTAGCTGGCACGCCGTCCAGTCTGACACCGACAACAAAATTTGTCTTGACAACTTGAATTGTCGGTCGCAGACTTGTGACATGTTCGACGTAGCGGTGATCGACGACCCGGCAGCGGCCGAGGTCTCCCTGGACCCCATGCGGGGCAGGTTGCTGGCCGAGCTGGCCTCGCCGGGCTCGGCGACGACGCTGGCCGGCCGGGTCGGGCTGCCCAGGCAGAAGGTCAACTACCACCTGCGCGCGCTGGAGCGGCACGGCCTGATCGAGCTGGTCGAGGAGCGCCGCAAGGGCAACATGACCGAGCGGGTCCTGCGGGCGACCGCGGCCTCGTACGTGATCTCCCCGGCCGTGCTCGCCGCCGTGCAGCCCGACCCCGCGCGGGCGCCGGACCGGCTCTCCGCGCGCTGGCTGCTCGCGCTGGCCTCGCG
>NZ_JBOHGA010000349.1:0-4178 GCF_050699915.1 Actinophytocola sp. | reverse complement strand
CGACCCGGGACAGCGGTGCGACAGCCGGCAGCGTCGGGGTGTGGCACTCCTCCCGCAGCAACGTGTAGACCACGGCGTCGGGCAGGAACTCCGCCCGCGTCGGCCACCGGCTGAAGAACGCGCGGCGGCTCGCGCCCTGCCGCCAGGACGGCGCCAGCCCGATCACGTCCTCGACCCGCAGCCAGTCCAGCACGGCCGGGAACCTGATGTGCCGCAACCGATCCGCCTGCTCCGACCCGTTCGGCTCGGCCTGCAGGTACGTCTCGATGAGATCGGCGGCGACGCTGAGAAACTGCACCGCCGTGGCGTCGTGCCGGGACGGCGCTGTTCGCGAAATCACCGGAGTTTCCTCCATGCGACGTGCGTACCCCGCACAAAGTGTGACCGCATCGGAGATCAACAGCAGCCCAGCGAACGAGTGAACAATTCTACGATTTCTCTGACTCTGTGTGAGCAGGCATCTCACGGAACCGGGCGCGCCAGCGTCTACCTGGTATGTCGAACACGCACACGGTCATCGATTCGCCCATCGGCGAGCTCACCCTCGTCGCCGACGCGGGCCGGCTCGTCGGCGTCTACTTCCGGCATCACTGGTACCGGCCCGATCCGGCGACGTTCGGACCGCGCGACAATGACGAGGTATTCGCCGAGGCGGCCCACCAGCTCGGCGCGTACTTCGCCGGCCGGCGAAGCACGTTCGACCTGCCGGTGCGGGCCGGCGGCGACGACTTCCAGCGGGTGGTCTGGCAGCGGATCGCCGCGATCCCGTACGGCGAGACCGTCACCTACGGCGACATCGCGCGGAACCTGGGCGACCGGTCGCTCGCCCGCGACGTCGGAGCCGCGGTCGGGCGCAACCCGCTGTCCGTCGTGCTCGCGTGCCACCGCGTCGTCGGCAAGGGCGGCGCGCTCACCGGGTACGCGGGTGGCCTGCGGCGCAAGCGGTTCCTCCTCGACCTCGAAGCCGGTCAGCCGAACGTGAACGAGTAGGCCCGCACGCCGGCGCCGACCGTCACCGTGACCGTCCCGGCCGCGATGTCCTGTGTGGACAGCAGTTGGTAGGAGTCCGGGGTGCCCGCCACCCGAATGGTTCGCGTCCGGCCCCCGGCCTCGTAGGTGACGGTGCCCGCGCCGGACAGGACCATCCGGACCTCCCGCGCCCGGTAGGCGAGCCGGACCTGGCCGGACGGCCCGGTCGGGGTGATGTGCTGGGTGGTGAGCGCCCAGCCCCCGGCCAGCGCGAAGGAGTCCTTCGGTTGGTCGCCGGGGAAGTCGAACGCCCGCTCGCCCGCGGTGTAGGGCTGCGCGCCGGCGAAGTTCACCCGCTTCGTCGAGCCGAGGTAGGTCTCCCGGGTGATGGCTCGCACGTCCGGGGTGTCGTCGGCGGTGTCGGTCGGCTTCGGCAGCGACACCTCCGGGTCGGCGTCGGCGAGCAGCTCGCGGATCAGCCGCTCGGTGACGTCGTAGTCGCCCTCGCCGAACTTGATGTGCCGCACGGTGCCCTGCGCGTCGACCAGGTAGTGCGCCGGCCAGTAGCGGTTGCGGTAGTTCGTCCACGTGGCGAGGGAGTTGTCCAGCGCGACCGGGTAGCGGATGCCGAACTTGCCCACCGCCGCGGCCACGTTGCGGGACTCCTTCTCGAAGGCGTACTCGGGCGCGTGGACGCCGATCACCCGCAGCCCGGCGTCGCGGTAGGCCGCGTCCCACGCGGTCACGTGCGGGATGGAGCGCTGGCAGTTGATGCACGAGTACGCCCAGAAGTCGAGCAGCACCACCTTGCCGCGCAAGGACTTCAGGTCGACCGCCCGGTTGCCGGGCGTGTTCAGCCACTGCTGGATGCCGCGGACGTCCGGCGCCGTGCCGCAGCTCTCCAGCTCGGTCGCGTCCGCCGAGCACCGGTCGAGGTCCTTGTTCTGCTCGTTCTCCAGCCCGCCGAGCCCCAGCGCCTCCCGAACCTCCTCGGAGTCGTCGATCCGCTCCTGCAGCCCGGTGGTGTAGTCGGGGACCGTGCGCTGCAGCAGCTGCGGCAGGTTGAACACCAGCCCGACCGCCAGCGCGAGCATCAGCACGCCCGCGGCGACCCGGATTCCCCGCTGCCGCTTGCGAAAGGCGCGCAGCCGCTCGGTCACCTGCCGGCCGGCGAGGGCGAAGAACAGCAGCGGGATCGCCGCGCCGACGGCGAAGGTGACCGTGAGGACGACCGTGTCCACGCCGATGCGGCCGGTCGAGCCGGCGACCGTGATCGCCGCGAGCACCGGGCCCGCGCACGGCACGTACACCGCGCCGAGGGCCAGCCCCAGGCCGAACCCGCCCCGGTTTGCGTCCGGGCGGCGCTGCGGGATGAGGCTGAACGGCTTCCCCAGCAGCTGCTCGAACCGCGGCACCAGTAGCCCGATCCCGATCAGCGCGAGCACCACCAGTCCCGCCCAGCGCAGCACGTCCTGCGGCAGCCCGAGCAACGACAGCAGCAGCGAGCCGAACAACGTGACGAGGGTGAAGCTCGCGACCAGCCCGGCGATCACCAGGTAGGGCCGCGCCCGCTGCACCGCCGCACCCTGCGCGCCGGACAGGAAGATGACCGGCAGCACCGGCAGGATGCACGGCGAGATTCCGGTGACGAGGCCACCGATGAGCCCGATCAGGGCGAGTGTCAGCACAGTTTCCTCACAAGGGTCGTCCGGTCACCCCGGTGGTTCGGCCGTGCCGGCCGCGCGGATTGGCGAGTGCCCATTTGTCACCATCCGGTAACGGCCACCCATCCGGATCCGGCCACGCTCCGAAGCCTCGGTGTTCGCAAGCCGTCTCGTTGAGGAGAGCACTACGTCATGAAGAGCAGCATTCGTCGCGGCACGCTGGCCATCGGTGTCGCGTTCATCGCATTCCTGGGCACCGCCTGCGGCAGTTCCGACGACGGGGCCGCCAACGATGCCGCGGCGCCCGCCGAGCAGCAGCCGGCCGCTGAGTCCTCTTCGGACAGTGCGCCGGCGATGGACCCCGCCGCGGACCTGGTCGGCCCCGGCTGTGCGGGCTACGCCGAGCAGGTGCCCGACGGCGCCGGCTCGGTCGCCGGCATGGCGCAGGACCCGGTCGCCGTCGCCGCGAGCAACAACCCGCTGCTGAAGACGTTGGTACAGGCCGTCTCCGGCAAGCTGAACCCGAAGGTGAACCTGGTCGACACGCTCAACGGCGGCGAGTTCACCGTCTTCGCGCCGGTCGACGAGGCCTTCGCCAAGATCCCGCCCGCCACGATCGACACGCTGAAGACCGACAGCGCGCTGCTGACCAAGATCCTGACCTATCACGTGGTGCCCGGCCAGCTCGCCCCCGACCAGGTCGTCGGCCGGCAGGCCACCGTCGAGAAGGGCATGGTCGACGTCACCGGCTCCGGCGACAGCCTGAAGGTCAATGACGCCAACGTGATCTGCGGCGGCGTGCACACCGCCAACGCGACGGTCTACCTGATCGACTCGGTCCTCATGCCGAAGGCCTGACCGGCTCGACCCGGACGTCGTGCTCGTCGCCCGGGTGCAGGAACTCGAGCAGCGCGGCGCCCTCGGTCTCGAGGGCGCCGCGCTCGGCCGCGTTCAACCGGCGGAAGCCCCGCACGGTGAGCGTGCAGGCGCGGCGCTGCCGGGCCACCGTCCAGGTCGCCGCGACGAACCCGTCGACGAGGACCGACGCGGGCTGGACGTTCGAGTCGCCGACGTACCCGTGGGCGGCGTAGTCGACCTCGCCCGAGTCGCCGAACACGCGGGACCGGTCGGCGTGGGAGAGCAGCAGGTTGTCGTAGTCGTAGAGGAAGCGCACCGGCGCGGGCGTGTCCGGGTCCGGGCGCGGCGCGTCGGGCAGGTCGTACAGGTCGCCGTCCACCCGCAGCCGCGGGCCCAGCTCCTCGAACACCTCGGCGAGCCGGGTCAGCCCGCTCCACGCCTGTGCGTCGCGGACGGTCGCCGGGCCGAACGCGGTGAGGTAGCGCAGCACCAGGTCTCGCACCGGCGGCGCCGACTGCGGCCGGCCGAGCCAGGTCTCGAGCGGGGTCTGCAGTGCGCGTCCGCCGCGACCCCACACTCCGCGCGGCGGCACCTGCACCATCGGCAGCCAGGCCCGTGCGCCCTGGGCGAGCGCGTCGGCGTCGTGGCCGGGGAACCGCTCGGCGAGCAGCCGGCCCAGCTCCGACG
>NZ_JBOHGA010000348.1:0-4182 GCF_050699915.1 Actinophytocola sp. | reverse complement strand
CGTCCCAGGAGACCTTCTCGGCCTCCACGCCGTGCTCGGCGAGCCGCTTGTCGATCACCTCGGCGAGGCTCTCCCCGGACTCGGAGCTGCGCAGTCGGGTACGCCGTCCGTGCTGGGCGAGCATCGCCCGCTCCTGTAGCACCGGGCCGGCGTACCGGAGGACCCGGTCGACGGGGACGTTCGCGACCCGGGCCACCTCTTCGGCGGAGTCGCCGGCGCGGATCCGGGCCTGGATGTCGCGGGGGGACAGGGCGGGCGACATCTCCATCGACATCGCGAGCTGGCCGTGCGCCTGCTTGTCATGCCGCACGGCGCCGTTCAGCCGATCGTCGAGCGGCAGCGACAGCAGCCGCCCGACCTCGTCGGAGAGGACGAGGGCCTGACCGTCCTCGGAGAGGGCCACGAAGCGTACCGGCCGCATCGCCGTCCTCCTCCCGTGAGCGCCTGCAGGTCACAGTACGCGGAACCTTACCGGCATCGAGGCAGGCCACGCCGACAGTTCGCCCCCTTTACCGCGTTGATCAAGATAGTCCCGTGCGACACGCCGAGGCCACCCCGCTCGCGGCTGGCGGCCACCCCGCTCGCGGCCCGCAGTCAGCCCCCCGCTACGCGGCCGCCAGCTGTTGACCTGATCGGCTCGTGCGGTGCAGTGTTTCCCAGGATCGACCTGGGGAGGTCCACGATGCGCCGACTGTTCACGGCACTGGTAGCGCTCGCCGCCGTCACCGCACCCGCCGCGCCCGCGTACGCCGACGCCGGCTGCCGGGACACCATGGTCCCGCTGACCGTCGAGGAGCAGCGGCTGACCCGCGTACTCGGGGACGATCCTGAACCGGTCGCGGCGCAGCTGCTGCGACGCAGCGGCTTCGACCGTAACGTGGCGCAGTTCGAGCGGGCGCTGTGTGCCGCGGGTTCGGCGACGGCGGCACGCGGGGTGGTGACCGGACACGGCCGGCGGCTGTGGGAGCTCGCGGTGGCACGCGCCCGCGACGGCGCCCCTCACTATGCGTCGTTGCCGGGTGGCGACGACCGCCCGCTGTACTGGGCCCGGCTCGCGATGACCGCCGCGCTGCGGCAGTGGGCCCCCGGCTTCCCGGTCGACCGGCCGGAGCTGGAGAAGCGGCTGGAGTACGCCTCGCGCGGCATCACCTCCAGCGACTTCGGCGGCGCTCCGGGCGTACGCCAGCTGTTCGTCTCCGGGTTCGACCCGTTCCTGCTGGACCAGGAGATCCGGCGCGGCAACCCGTCCGGGGCGGGCGTGCTGCCACTCGACGGGCAAGTCATCGAGGTGGCCGGGGTACGGGTGGAGATCGAAGTCGCGGTGTTCCCGGTGCGGTACGCCGACTTCGACCACGGCATCGTGGAGGACGGGTTCGCGCCGCACTACGCCGCCGGACGGCAGCGCGCCGACCTGGTGAGCACCGTGAGCCAGGGCCGGCCCGACGCGTTCGACATCGAGAAGTGGAACGGCCGGCGGCGCTCCACCAGCTCGGTGGGCGACAACAACGACATCTGGGGTGGCGGTACGTCGACCGCGCCGGTGGTGTTCCCCGGGGTCGGGCCCGGGCCGGAGTTCATCGGCAGCTCGCTGCCGCTGGAGGCGATGGCGGCGCCGACCGGCCAGCCGTTCCTGGCGCGCGTGAACAGCTCGGTGGTGGAGATCCCCGCCGGCAGCACCACGCCGGTGTTCCGGCCGGACGGCCCGACGGAGGGCTCGATCGCGGTGCAGGGCGGTGGCGGCGGTTACCTGTCCAACGAGATCGCGTACCGCAACACGTTGCTGCGCGACGCGTACGGGCTGGCCACGCCGGCGGGGCACGTACACACCCCGGTGCTGGTGATGGACCCGAACAACACCACCGAGATCACCGACCCCACCTTCGAACGCAACCGCGCCGACATCACCGCCCAGCTGCTGCTGATCCTCCGCGCCGGCGCCGCTACCCTCGGCTAAGTCAATCTGCCGGGGTCTCGATCAGGCTGTCGGCGACGGCGGCCGCGATCGGCAGTCCTGTTGCGTCCTCAAGCCACGCCCATTGGCCGTTCGGGTTGATGCCGGCTTTTCCGACTGTTGATCTTGGTGTGTGCCCTTTGACCTGCGGTTTTACGTGGCGTGCATGTTCGCGACGTGGACGGGGTTAGCAGGTGGGCTGGTCGAGTAGTTGCGCTTCGAGTTGGGCGACGCGTCGGTCCTCCCGGGTTCCGCAGTTGGTGGGCACATGATCTTGCCGAATTCGGGCGTTGACCTGCGGGAACGCGTGTAGGGCGGGCAGGTGCGCGTGTGTCCACGCCTGTTGTGGCCGGTAGCGGCGGTATTTCGCCTGGTCAGGAGGGGTGAAGCGCGGTGATCGGGGGCGGCGCTGGGACCTGACAATCGCGGTAGATGCCGGCCTGGGTGGTGGTGAGTGGGGTGGTGTGCACGGCGGTGCCGGCGCTGCCGGTGAGCGCGACGGCGTGCACGCGTGCGAGTTCGGTGGCGATGCGGCGCCAGGTGGCGCCGGTGCGGCGCTCGGCGACGCGGATGAGCAGCAGCGCCAGCCAGCACAGCAGGACGTGGGCGCGGATGCGGTGCTCGAGCCGGTGGAAGACCGGCCGCAGGTCCAGGGTGGACTTCAGGTCGCGGAAGCCGCGCTCGGCCTCCAGGAGGTTCTTGTAACCCAGCGCGGTGTCTTCGGCGCTGATGTGCGGGTCGGAGGTGGCGATGAGGTACTTGCCGTCCAACCGCGCCTCCTGCTTGACCTTGGCCCGGTTGATCGACAGCCGCCCGGTCGGCGACTGGCGCAGCCACCGGCCGAGGGCAGGGTGATCCCGCAGCGCGCACTCGGCCTTCAGGTGCGCGGCCTCGGCCTTCTGCCTGGCGTTCTTGTTCGCCTTCTTGCGGTCACGTTCCCTGGTCTGCTTGATCCGCGCGAGTTCGGCCTCCAAGCGGGCGATGGCGTCCTCTCGCTGGCCGCGGTCGCGTTCGGCCTGCTCCGGGTTGTGGCAGATGACGAACCGCACGCCGGCCTCGTCGACAGTGACTTCCTTGACCCGCAGGTTCTCGCGGACCTGCTGGTAGCGGCCCTGCCGCGAGAGCACCTGCTCCACGAGGGGATTGCCGTCGCGCATGCGCATCCCGGCGATGAAGTGCCCGCCGCCGCGGCGCAGGTAGGCCAGGTTCTCCGCGGAGGAGAAGCCGCGATCGACCACGGTGATGATTCGCCCGAGCCGCCAGCCCCGGATGTCGTCTTTGACCTGCGGCAGGATCGTCTGGTCGTTGGTGTTGCCGGGCCAGCACCAGCAGCGGACCGGGATGCCCTCCTTCGTCACGGCCAGCCCGATGACGATCTGCGGCAGGTCCTCGCGGTGGTCCTTGGAGTGCCCGTAGCGGCGGAACGCGGCCTCGCCGGTCTCCTCGTCGTCGCGTTCGAAGTACGTGGACGTGGTGTCGAAGAACAGCAGGTCGACCTCGAGGTTGAGCAGGTCGGCCACCGCGAAGAACACCGCCTCCTGCACCTCGGCCTGCGCGTCCGCTTCGACCAGCAGGTCCATCGCTCGGTACGCCTGGTCCTCGTCCATGGCATCCAGGCCGTCGATCGCCACGTCGCAGCTGGCCCACTCGGCCGCCGACAGCTTCGACATCGGGTCGATCGCCCGGTTCGCCACCAGCGCGAACAACACCCGCTCCACATCGGTGGTGAACCGGCGCGACCCCAACACCTTGCGCAGCGCCGCATCCACCTCAAGCGCCCGCCACAGCCCATCGAGCAGACGCACCGTCCCCACCGGACGCGAGGCGGCCACCCGCAGCCCGTCACCAGCCAACTGCGCGGCGTCTGCCGGCGCCCCAGAGTCAGGTACGCCGAGGTAGCGGTTGATCGACGCGACCAGCCGCCGCAGCCCGTCACGGTCGAGCCGGTCTTCCCGACCCAGGTTGAGCAGCACCTGCGCCTGCGTCACCCCGTCCACCCGCCGGTTATGCGCCAGCTGGACGTAACGGACCACCGAGCCGTCCCGATTCCGCCGCTGCGTCGTCCGCAGGTACATGCCCACAGTCGAGCAGGAACCAACAGCGCAATCAAGCGCGACACGGCAAGTCGTGTGCCCACGCCTTTCAGCGGTTCGCGACCACCCGCAACGCTCCTACCAGCGGAAACGCCGATCAGAGGCCCCGCGCATGCCCACTAACTGCGGAACTCGGGA
>NZ_JBOHGA010000347.1:0-4276 GCF_050699915.1 Actinophytocola sp. | reverse complement strand
ATGCCCACTGCGCCATCAGCTCGCCGCCGTGGTGGCGGATCTTCGCCTGGTCGGCCTCGTCGAGGTGGCGGCCCTCCCACCGCCACAGCGCGGTGACCTCGCGGCGGTCGACGGCGAGTGCGGCGACCGCGCGCAGGAGCCCGTCGAGCTGTTCCGCCGGCGTCCCCGCCGCGGCCAGCGCGTCCTCGGTGACCAGGCCGAACACGTCCATGCCGGAGAGCAGCACGTGCGCGAGGATGTCCTGCTTGCCGCGGAAGTGCCGGTAGACCGCGGGCCCGGTGACGCCGGCCGCGGCCGCGATGTCGTTGACGCTCACCTGGTGGTAGCCGTGCTTGCGGAACAGCTCCGCGGCCGAGTCGGCCAGCTGGGCCTTCCGGTTGCGCGGCCGGACCGTCACACGTCCTCCCGAGGTGAAACGTCACTAGCGACGGTAGACCAGGCCCAAGCCGTTGGCAATCAGGCGATGCGGCCCGATAAGTTAACGGTGATTAGGCAGATGACCTGGCGGCGTGGGCCGCATCACCCCCACATTGACAACGGCGCCACAAGTGCCACGATGTTAATGAGGATTAGCAGGCGAGAGGACCCTGAGCGTGCCTACCGAAGCATTCGTCTATGACGCGATCCGGACCCCGCGCGGTCGGGGGAAGAAGACCGGATCCCTGCACGGAACCAAGCCGATCTCGCTCGTCGTGGGACTGATCGACGAGCTGCGCAAGCGCAACCCCACCCTGGACGCCGACCGGGTGTCCGACCTGCTGCTGGGCGTCGTGACGCCGATCGGCGACCAGGGCAGCGACATCGCCAAGACCGCCGCGATCGCGGCCGGCCTGCCCGACACGGTCGGCGGCGTCCAGCTCAACCGCTTCTGCGCCTCGGGCCTCGAGGCGGTGAACATGGCCGCGCAGAAGGTGCGCGCCGGCTGGGACGAGGTCGTCATCGGCGGCGGCGTCGAGTCGATGTCCCGGGTGGCCATGGGCTCCGACGGCGGCGCCTGGGCGATGGACCCGGCGACGGCCTACGACACCTACTTCGTGCCGCAGGGCGTCGGCGCCGACCTGATCGCCACGATCGAGGGATTCACCCGCGAGGACGTCGACACCTACGCGCTGCGCTCGCAGCAGCTCGCCGCCAAGGCGTGGGCCGGCGACTACTTCCGTAACTCGATCATCCCGGTGGTCGACCAGAACGGGCTCACCGTCCTGGACCGCGACGAGCACATGCGTCCCGAGTCCACTGTGGAGGGACTGGGCAAGCTGCCGGCCTCGTTCGCCGCGATCGGCGAGATGGGCGGCTTCGACGCGGTGGCGCTGCAGAAGTACCACCAGGTAGAGAAGATCGACCACGTGCACTCGCCCGGCAACTCGTCGGGCATCGTGGACGGCGCCGCGCTGGTGCTCGTCGGCTCCGAGCAGGCCGGCAAGGACATGGGCCTGAAGCCCAGGGCACGCATCGTCGCCACCGCCACCTCCGGCGCCGACTCGACGATCATGCTCACCGGTCCGATCCCGGCCACCGAGAAGCTGCTCGCGACGACCGGGCTGACCGTCGACGACATCGACCTGTTCGAGCTGAACGAGGCGTTCGCGTCGGTCGTGCTCAACTACCAGAAGAAGCTGCACATCCCGGACGAGAAGCTGAACGTCAACGGCGGCGCCATCGCGATGGGCCACCCGCTCGGCGCGACCGGCGCGATGCTCATCGGCACGATGATCGACGAGCTGGAGCGCCGCGAGGCCCGGCGGGCCCTGGTCACCCTCTGCATCGGCGGCGGCATGGGCGTCGCGACCCTCATCGAGCGCGTGTAAGGAATAGACACCAACATGACTGACACGATCCGCTGGGACAAGGACGCCGACGGGATCGTCGTCCTGACGATGGACGACCCGAACCAGTCGGCCAACACGATGAACCGCGACTACGCGGCGTCGATGGCCGCCACGGTCGCGCGGCTGGAGGCGGAGAAGGACGACATCACCGGCGTGGTGATCACGTCGGCGAAGAAGACGTTCTTCGCCGGCGGCGACCTGAAGGACATGATCGAGGCGAGGCCCGAGGACGCGAACGAGGGCTTCGAGTTCATCCAGGGCGTCAAGGCGCAGCTGCGCCGGCTGGAGACGCTGGGCAAGCCGGTGGTCGCCGCGATCAACGGTGCCGCGCTGGGCGGTGGCCTGGAGATCGCGCTGGCCTGCCACCACCGCATCGCCGCAGACGTCAAGGGTTCGCAGATCGGGCTGCCCGAGGTGTCGCTGGGGCTGCTGCCCGGCGGTGGCGGCGTGACCCGCACGGTGCGCCTGCTGGGCATCCAGACGGCGCTGCTGTCGGTGCTGCTGCAGGGTCAGCGGCACAAGGTCCCGGCCGCGAAGGAGGTCGGGCTGGTCGACGAGGTCGTGGCGACCGTCGACGAGCTGGTGCCCGCGGCCAAGGCGTGGGTCAAGGCCAACCCCGAGGCCGTGCAGCCGTGGGACGTCAAGGGCTACAAGATCCCCGGCGGTTCGCCGTCGAACCCGAAGTTCGCGGCCAACCTGCCGGCGTTCCCGGCCAACCTGCGCAAGCAGCTCAAGGGCACGAACATGCCCGCCCCCAAGGCGATCCTCTCCGTCGCGATCGAGGGCGCGCAGGTCGACATCGACACCGCGCTCACCATCGAGTCCCGCTACCTCGTCGAGCTGCTCTCCGGCCAGGTTGCCAAGAACATGATCAAGGCGTTCTTCTTCGACCTGCAGCACATCAACTCCGGGGGTTCGCGGCCCGACGGCTACGAGAAGTACACCGCCCGCAAGGTCGGTGTGCTCGGCGCCGGGATGATGGGTGCGGGCATCGCCTACGTGTGCGCCCGCGGCGGCATGGACGTCGTGCTCAAGGACGTGTCGGCCGAGGCCGCGAACAAGGGCAAGGACTACTCGGTCAAGCTGTTCGAGAAGGCCGTGTCGCGCGGCAAGGCCACCCAGGAGAAGGCCGACGAGACGCTGGCCCGCATCCACCCCACCGACAACCCGGAGGACCTGGCCGGCTGCGACCTCGTGATCGAGGCCGTGTTCGAGAGCCCGGAGCTCAAGCACAAGGTGTTCGCCGAGATCGAGAGCGTCGTCAACCCGGACGCGCTGCTCGGTTCCAATACCTCGACGCTGCCGATCACCGGGCTCGCCGAGGGAGTGAAGCGGCAGGAGGACTTCATCGGCCTGCACTTCTTCTCGCCGGTGGACAAGATGCCGCTGCTGGAGATCATCGTCGGCGAGCAGACCAGCGACGCGACGCTCGCCAAGGCCTTCGACGTGGCGCAGCAGATCAAGAAGACGCCGATCGTGGTCAACGACTCGCGCGGGTTCTTCACCAGCCGGGTGATCGGCACGTTCATCAACGAGGCGATCGCGATGGTCGCCGAGGGCGTGCACCCGGCGTCGGTGGAGCAGGCCGGTTCGCAGGCCGGCTACCCGGCGCCGCCGCTGCAGCTGATGGACGAGCTGACGCTGACGCTGCCGCAGAAGATCCGCAAGGAGACGAAGGCCGGTGTCGAGGCGGCCGGCGGCACGTGGGTCGTGCACGCGTCGGAGCCGCTGATCGACCGGATGGTCGACGAGTTCGATCGCAAGGGCCGCTCGGGCGGCGCGGGCTTCTACGAGTACGGCGAGGACGGCAAGCGGACGCGGCTGTGGCCGGACCTGCTCGAGCACTTCACCAAGGACGGCTACGAGATCCCGTTCGAGGACATGAAGGAGCGGATGCTCTTCGCCGAGGCGCTCGAGACGGTGAAGTGCTTCGACGAGGGTGTCCTGCGCTCCGTGCCGGACGCCAACATCGGCTCGATCATGGGCATCGGCTTCCCCCCGTGGACCGGCGGCGTGATCCAGTACATCAACGGCTACGAGGGCGGCCTGGCGGGCTTCGTGGCGCGGGCCCGCGAGCTGGCGGCGCGCTACGGCGACCACTTCCAGCCGCCCGCCTCGCTGGTGGCCAAGGCCGAGAAGGGCGAGTCGTTCGAGTAACAGCGTGATCGACGAGAGGGCCCGGCGACCGCCGGGCCCTCTTCTCGTCGGCGTCCACTGAGGCGTCCACAGTGGAGTCGACGGTACGGTCGAGGCCTCCGCCGCGCCGCTCGGGTGCTGTCGCTCGGTGCGGCGGAAGGCAGTCGGATGCTAAGGCGCGTGCCGGTGGCCGCACAAGGTCTAAACCAATTTCTGTCGTGAATAGGACAGCCGGTCAGGGCGCGGCGGCCACCGCGGCGACGAACTCCCGGGCCCGGGCGCCGATCTCGGCCAGGCGGGACTCCGCGGCC
>NZ_JBOHGA010000346.1:0-4310 GCF_050699915.1 Actinophytocola sp. | reverse complement strand
GTCTGGTAAATGGTGATGTCCATGGCGTCACCCTAGCTGCGGCTCGGTGACCGGTGCTTCTCGATTCCTGATCGGTCTGGTCACCTGTTTTGCCACGCACGGCGGCATCCCCGCCGTCGCGCCCGCCGCGTGGCGCCGGTAGGTGCTGGGCGGCATACCGACCAGTTCGGTGAAGCGAGTGCTGAAGGTGCCCAGCGACGAGCAGCCGACCGCGAAACAGACCTCGGTGACGCTGAGGTCGCCACGACGCAGCAGCGCCATCGCGCGCTCGATACGCCGCGTCATCAGATAGGCGTACGGCGACTCGCCGTAGGCGAGGCGGAACTCGCGGCTGAGGTGCCCGGCCGACATGTGCGCGCCGCGGGCGAGCGCCTCGATGTCCAGCGGCTGCGCGTACTCCCGGTCGATCCGATCGCGGACGCGGCGCAGCCGCGCGAGATCGCGCAGGTGCTGCGCCGCGGCGGGTCTGCTGGTCACCTGCGAGATCGTGCCACATACGACTGAGTGTAAGCAGGATGAATGCCTACTCGACCCTGTTGAACACGCCCCTTTACCGGTCGGGACCAGTCGAAACAGATGAGAGAACTCGTCTCACGGTGTCCGCGAGGGCCTCGGTCAGGTGCCGACGTAGGCCGCGAGGTGCTCGCCGGTGAGGGTGGAGCGGGCGACGACGACGTCGGCGGGTGTGCCCTCGAAGACGATCCGGCCGCCGTCGTGGCCGGCGCCGGGGCCGAGGTCGATGATCCAGTCGGCGTGCGCCATGACCGCCTGGTGGTGCTCGATGACGATGACCGACTTGCCGGAGTCGACGAGCCGGTCGAGCAGACCGAGCAGCTGCTCGACGTCGGCGAGGTGGAGGCCGCTGGTCGGCTCGTCGAGGACGTAGACGCCGCCCTTCTCGGCCATGTGGGTGGCGAGCTTGAGCCGCTGCCGCTCGCCGCCGGACAGCGTGGTGAGCGGCTGGCCGATGCGGAGGTAGCCGAGCCCGACGTCCGCCAGCCGGTCGAGGATGGCGTGCGCGGCCGGCGTGCGCGCCTCGCCGGCGCCGAAGAACTCCTCCGCCTCGGTGACCGACATCGCGAGCACCTCGCTGATGTCGCGGCCGCCGAGGTGGTGGTCCAGCACCGATGCCTCGAACCGCTTCCCCTCGCACTCCTCGCAGGTGGTGGCGACGCCGGCCATCATCGCCAGGTCGGTGTAGATGACGCCGGCGCCGTTGCAGTTGGGGCAGGCGCCCTCGGAGTTGGCGCTGAACAGCGCCGGCTTCACGCCGTTGGCCTTCGCGAACGCCTTGCGGATCGGGTCGAGCAGTTTGGTGTACGTCGCCGGATTGCTCCGTCGCGAGCCGCGGATCGCGACCTGGTCGATCGACACCACACCCGCGCCTGCGGGGATCGACCCGTGCACGAGCGAGCTCTTGCCGGAGCCGGCGACGCCGGTGACGACGACAAGCACCCCGAGCGGGATGTCGACGTCGACGTCGCGCAGGTTGTGGGTGCTTGCGCCGCGTACCTCCAGCGCCCCCGATGGCGTCCGCACCGACGGCTTCAGGGAGGCCCGGTCGTCCAGATGCCGCCCGGTCAGCGTGCCGCCGGCCCGCAGCCCCTCGACAGTGCCCTCGAACACCACCTCGCCGCCGGCGGTGCCAGCGCCGGGGCCGAGGTCGACGACGTGGTCGGCGATCGCGATCGCCTCCGGCTCGTGCTCGACGACCAGCACGGTGTTGCCCTTGTCGCGCAATCGCAGCAGCAGGTCGTTCATCCGCTGGACGTCGTGCGGGTGCAGTCCGATCGTCGGCTCGTCGAACACGTAGGTCACGTCGGTGAGCGACGACCCGAGGTGTCGGATCATCTTGGTGCGCTGTGCCTCTCCCCCGGACAGGGTGCCCGACGGCCGGTCGAGTGAGAGGTATCCCAACCCGATCTCCGCGATCGAGTCGACGAGGTGTTGCAGCCCGGTGAGCAGCGGAGCCACCGACGGTTCGTCGAGGCCCCGGACCCAGTCGCCCAGGTCGCTGATCTGCATCGAGCAGACGTCGGCGATGTTCTTCCCCTTGATCTTCGACGACCGGGCCTCCTTGCTGAGTCGGGTGCCGTCGCACTCGGGACAGGTCGTGAACGTCACCGCCCGCTCCACGAACGCGCGGATGTGCGGCTGCAGCGCGTCGACGTCCTTGGACAGGAACGACTTCTGTATCGTCGGAATCAGCCCCGCGTATGTCAGGTTGATCCCGTCGACCTTGACCTTGGTCGGCTCCTTGTGGAGCAGGTCGTGCAGTTCCTTCTTGGTGTACTTGCGGATCGGCTTGTCCGGGTCGAAGAAGCCGCAGCCGCGGAAGATGCGGCCGTACCAGCCGTCCATGCTGTAGCCGGGGATCGTGAGCGCGCCCTTGTTGAGCGACAAGCTGTCGTCGTACAGCGCAGCCAGGTCGAAGTCGGTGACCGAGCCCATGCCCTCGCAGCGCGGACACATGCCGCCGAGACGGGTGAAAGTCGCCTTCTCGGTCTTCGTCTTGCCGGCCCCGCGCTCGATGGTGATCGCACCGCTGGCCTTCACCGAGGGGACGTTAAACGAGTACGCGTTGGGCGAGCCGATGTGCGGCTGCCCGAGTCGGCTAAAGAGAATGCGCAGCATCGCGTTGGCGTCGGTGGCGGTCCCGACGGTGGAGCGGGGGTTCGAGCCCATCCGCTCCTGGTCGACGATGATCGCCGTTGTCAGCCCCTCCAGCAGGTCGACCTCTGGCCGCGCCAGCGTCGGCATGAAGCCCTGCACGAAGGCGCTGTAGGTCTCGTTGATCAGCCGCTGCGACTCCGCGGCGATCGTGCCGAACACCAGAGAGCTCTTGCCCGAGCCGGAGACGCCGGTGAACACCGTCAGCCGGCGCTTCGGGATCTCGATGCTGACGTCCTTGAGGTTGTTCACGCGCGCGCCGTGCACGCGGATCAGGTCGTGGCTGTCGGCAGCGTGCAACGCAGGCGACTGCGTGTCCGTCCTCGTGGCCTTGCTCATCGTGCTCCATCTGTTAGGCGGAGCCGCCTTCGCGGTCTCCGTCGCCTAGCTCGATCTAACCAGCTTCGAGCAGTACGTCTGATTCCCTTCGTCGGCGCGGTCGCGGCAACGGTCGCTGTCTACCTGATCGGCGGTGTCGGCCGGG
Source organism: Actinophytocola sp. (assembly GCF_050699915.1). GTDB lineage: Bacteria > Actinomycetota > Actinomycetes > Mycobacteriales > Pseudonocardiaceae > Actinophytocola. Next base: position 1,156 of record NZ_JBOHGA010000346.1, on the reverse strand, counting down.
GTGGCGCGACGCCCGTCCGGCTGACGCTGGCCGGGGTCGCGCTCGGCCCAAGAACCAAGGCATCCACGCCGCTTCGGCCCGTGGAGCCTCTGACCAACCAGCGGCCGTCGCGCATCAGCTCGCGGTCGGGCATCTCGTTCACCTCGCGCCAAGCCTGGATGCGGCGCGGGGAGATACGGAACCAGCGGTACGGCGTGGCCAGCGCACGCGGGTCGAAGCCGGTGTGCGCGACGAACCGGTCACCCCGCTCCTGCGGCAGCGCGTCGATCTCGAGGACCTCGACTTCGCCCTCGATCATGGACACGTCGCGGGTGTGGCCCAGCCCCAGCCGAACGGCCCGGGTGGCGGCCAGGTTCCTGCCGGTCGGGCTGTCCGTCGGCGTGGCCATCAGCAGCGCCTCGCCGTCCCAGTCGAAGGACAGCGGCACCAGGTACGGCGCACCGTCCGCCGAGGCACTGGCCACCCAGACGTCTTTGTCGTGGGTGAGCCGATGCTCGGTGTCGCGACGCCGCTGAGCGCGGGAGCGGGGGTCGGCACTCATCGGTCCTGAAGCAGCCCGAGGACGTTGCCATCGGGGTCGGTGACGGTGGCCACCAGGCGGCCGCCACCGACGTCGTGCGCGGGCTCCTTCACGGTGGTACCCGCGGCGGTCACCTCGGCCAGCTTCGCCTCGATGTCCGGCACGTGCCAGTAGGCCACCGGTGAGGTCATGCCCTGCGGTCCACCGCCCGGCACCAGCCCGATGTGCTGGCCCGCGGCCTCGAAGCCGACGTAGTAGGACTCGTCGGTCTGCGGCGGTACGCCGAGCAGGGCGGCGTACACCGCCTTGGCCGTCGCCAGTCGGACACGGGATGCAGCACGGTCTTGATTCCCTGGGTGGAAGAGCCGGTCATGGTCACTCCTGAAGTCGTGGGTCACATCGACCCGGTGGGATTGTCGAGCTTAAAGACGAACGGGAAGCCCGGAAATCGACAGCCCGATCGCCCTGGATGTCGATTACGTCGTTGCGGACCTCGAAGCCGAGGGCGTCGCGATAGAAGGCCAGGGATGCGTCCGGGTCGTCGTGCGGGAGGAAGGTCTGGTAAATGGTGATGTCCATGGCGTCACCCTAGCTGCGGCTCGGTGACCGGTGCTTCTCGATTCCTGATCGGTCTGG
>NZ_JBOHGA010000345.1:0-4373 GCF_050699915.1 Actinophytocola sp. | reverse complement strand
GACCCGGCGCTCGAACTCGGCGACGTCGAGGTCCGCGGCCGGCAGCGCGTAGCCGCCGCCCACGGACCCGATCACGCCGTCGCCGAGCGCGCGGCGAAGCCGGGAGACGTACGAGCGGACCATGCCGACCGCGGCGGGTGGGGCGGTGTCGCCCCACATCGCCGCGACGAGCCGGTCGGGCGCCGCGGGCGCACCCGCGCGCAGCAGCAGGACCGCCAGCACGGCGCGCTGCTGCGGTGAGCCGAGGTCGACCTCGGCGTCGTCGCGCCACGCGCGTACCGGACCCAGCACCTCGAACCGCAGGCCCACGTGACGCCCCCTCTCCGCAACCGTGCCATCACGAGAACGGCTGCGGAGCAGGGCCTATTCCGTGGGTCACACCGTGAACTCGTCCCGGTTGGCGGCGAGCCAGGTGTCGAAGTCCTGCAGCCGCGGGTTAAGCGAGCGGGCGTAGGCGGGATCGCGCGCGCCGGCGAACGAGTCGGCGAACTCGGCGTAGTACTGGAACATGTTCGCGACGTCGTCCGCGCCGGGGAAGCCGCCCGCGCGCACCGCGGACAGCGCGGCCGGCCGGTACTCGACCGGCTCGCCGAGCGCGGCACCGAGCTTCGCGGCGTACTGCTCGCCGGACAGGATCTCCCCCGAGATGGCCACGGTCTCGCCGACGAGCTCGGTGCCGCCGGCGAGGATCCCGTACGCGGTCCGGCCGATGTCCACCCCGGCGACGCCGGGCAGCACCGCGTCGCCCATGGGCAGGGTGATGAACAGCGCGCCCTGCTCGTCGCGCAGCGGATGGAAGAAGTCGAGGAACGACTCGAAGTACATGGTCGTGGACAGCATCGTGGTCGGCACGCCCGCGTCGCGGAAGAACTGGTCGGCCTCGCCCTTGCTGTCGAAGTGCGGCACCTTGTAGCGGCCGTGGAGGGTGGGCATCCGGTCGTCCTCGAGCGGCACGTGCAGCCGGGTGTCGGGCAGGGTCGACCAGACGACGTGCTCGAGCCCCGTGGCGCCGGCGGCATCGGCGGCCGCGCGCGCGTGGGCCTGCTCGCGCTCGACCGAGTTGTACTCCCAGAACGCGGTGACGACGAAGGCGCCGTACGCGCCGTCCAACGCCTTGCGGACGCTGTCCGGGTCGTCGAGGTCGGTGGCCACGACCTCGGCCCCGCGTGCGGCGAGCGCCGCCGCGGCGTCCGTGGCCGGGTTGCGGGTCAGCGCGCGGAGCGCGAACCCGCCGTCCGGGTCGTCGAGGATCGCCTCCGCGAGGCCGCCGCCCTGGGTCCCGGTCGCGCCCACCACGGCGATGATCTTCCTGTCGGTCATCGGTGTTGCTCCTTCGCCGGTGGCCGGCGTGTTCCGGCCACCTCCCGAGACAAGCAGCGCGGCATGCACGCCGGATTCACGCCGGATTCACGCCGGGTGCACGACACGCCCACGCACCTCCCGCGACCTGACCGGATCCGGTGCCAGAATCAAGTGACCGGCTTCGGTCCGGGCCGCGCGATCAAGAGGAGTGGCAGGTGGCGAACGATCCCCAGCACGTGGACGAGCTCACCTCGCTGCTGCATCCGGTGCCGGTGCTCGACTTCATCACGACGTTCGGCCGGTGGCTGCAGGACGCGCACGAGACGGCGGCGAGCCTGCAGCCGGCGCGGCGCAACGGGCCGCGCGGCAGCTGGGCGAACAACACGAGCTTCGGCACCGACCGCTACCAGTTCCTGCGGGAGACGGCCGGCTCGCTCACCGGCGAGCTGCCCGGGCTGGAGGTCGACGCGGCGTTCCAGGCGGTGCTGCTCAAGCTGCCGCGGGTCGGGATGTACCACCTGCTGATGCCGGCCGGGCCGTACGGCTCGCTCGGCGACGCGAGCGACCTGCGGCGGGAGCTGTTCGGCGCCGGCGACGATCTCGGCCTGTTCAGCAGGCGGGACGCGCTGCTGGCGAGCCGGCCGCTGCTGTTCCTGCCGTGGACCGGCACCGAGGCGCTCGGGCTGACCGGCCTGTGGGCCGGCCAGGGCAGGCTGCTGCCGGAGGACAACCACATCGACTGGCAGTGGTGCGTCGACCTGCGCGAGCTCGGCACCGGCCTGACCCCGGAGATCCCGGCGGGCCGGCTCCCGGCGGACGCGTTCGGCCTGCCACAGCCGATGCTGCCGCTGCGACCTCGCTCCGAGGCACCGGCCGCGGCCGAATAGCCAGTACCTCACCCGACTCGCGCCACGCTCCGTGCTCGGCGACGATGGCGCACGTTCGTCTCCGCTCGTCCGTATCCGCTCGTTCAGGGGGTTTGTCGTGTCTTCGAGTGCCGCCGCCGTCGCGCAGGCATTCGCCCCCGCCCGGCTGACGATGGCCCGCGAGCTGGCCGGGCTGCGCAAGCGGGAGCTCGCGGGGCTGATCGGCCGGACGGCGGCGGCCGTGTCGCAGTACGAGCTCGGCCAGTCCCGACCGAGCGCGGCGACCCTGACCCGCTGCGCCGAGGCGCTCGACATGCCGGTGGGGTTCTTCGGGGTGGGCCGGCCGCAGCTGCGGCTGGACACCACGCAGGCGCACTTCCGTTCCCTGCGCGCGACGACGGCCGTGCGGCGGCAGCAGGCGCTCGCGCACGTCGAGCTGCTGTGGGAGATCACCGACCGGCTCGACCAGGTGATCGAGCTGCCGCCGGTCGACCTCGGGCTGCCGCTGGGCATCCCGCACGGGGACGCCTCGCGGACCGCGCAGACGGTTCGCAAGGCGTGGGAGCTCGGCACCGGACCGGTCGTGCACCTGGTGCGCAACCTCGAGGCGCGTGGCATCGTGGTGACCCGCATCCCGGCGGTCGACGCCGCCACGATCGACGCGTTCTCCTCGGCGCTGCACGGCCGGCCCACGATCGCGTTGTCGGACAAGGGAAACCCGATGCGCCGCAGGTTCTCCGTGGCGCACGAGCTGGGCCACCTGCTGCTGCACCCGGACCCCGCGCCGGGCTCGCCGACCCACGAACGTCAGGCGAACGCCTTCGCGGCGGAGTTCCTGATGCCGGCCGCCGAGGTGCGCCCGTTGCTGCCCACCCCGGTCAGCGTGCCGGCCCTGAAGGAGATCGCCGACGGCTACGGGGTGTCCGCGGCGGCGCTCCTGTACCGCGGCAAGGACCTGGGCGTGTACGGCGAGTCGACCGTCCGCCGCACGATGGCCACGCTGACGGCGCTGGGCTGGCGCACGGACGAGCCGGTGGGTTCCGACCACCCGGGCGAGCAGCCGGCCCTGCTCCGCAGGGCGGTCGAGCTGGCCACCGAGCACGGCCTGTCACTGGCCCGCCTGGCGGCTGACGTCCACATCGGACTCCCCCGGCTCCGCGAGCTGGTCGGCATCCCCAACCCACGACCCCGGCTACGCCTGGTCCACTGAGGACCTACGACCGACGACGAGCGCGCCGCGCTTCGTGAGCACCATCGGCGCGGGTACTCGGGCGGCCAGCTGTGCCGCGTGGTCCGCCGGCACGAAGCGGGCCACGAGGAAGTCCGCCACCGCCGCCGGGTCGGGCAGGGTCAGCAGCGGTGCGTCCCAGGCGTCGACCCGGACGTCGGCGAACACCGTGCCGACGATGGCCGGCGCCTCCTCGGTGTCGAACGGCGTCGGGGTCGGGCGCCACACCGCGGCGAGCTCCGGCGAGTCGTGCCGGCTGATCGTGCCGGCCACCAGCACGCCGCCGGGTCGCAGTACCCGGTGCGCCGCGCGGACCGCGGCGAGCGGGTTCGGCAGGTGGTCGTACACGTTCACCGCGACCACCGCGTCGAAGGCGGCCTCGGCGAACGGCGGCGCCATCGCGTCGGCCCGCACCACCGGTGACGGGACCGCGGCGAGCATGGTTGCCGAGCCGTCCAGGCCCACCACCCAGCCGCCGGCGCCGACCGCTGCGGCGAGCGCCCCCTCACCGCAGCCGACGTCGAGCACGCGCCGGGCACCCAGCTCACGGAGCAGGCCGGCGATCCTGCCGTACAGGCTCTCCCCGGGCGACCGGTACGCGGCGGTCACCCGGGAACCGGTGCGGAACCGGTCCGGGTCGGCGTCGTAGTCGCGCCGCGTCGGCGTACCTGCCCACTCGCCGGGTCCGGTCACACCTTCGCCAGCAGCACGGCCAGCAGGCGGGTGCGCAGGTCCTCCGCGGTGTCGTCGAGGACGGTCTCGCGCAGGGCGGCCAGGTGACGTTCGTGGGTGTCGGCCCGCTGGGTTGCCGTCGTCAGGGCCGCAGCGGTCTTCGCCAGGTGCGCGGTGTGGTCGGCGACCTTCGCCCGCTCCTCCTCCAGCGCGGCCCGGGCGGCGTCCCGTTCGGCCGACGTGTTCGCCAGCGTGCGGGTCGCCTCGCCGGCCTCCCGCAGGGCTGCCTCGGCGCGCTCGTGCTC
>NZ_JBOHGA010000344.1:0-4461 GCF_050699915.1 Actinophytocola sp. | reverse complement strand
GCCACCCGGCGCGCCGGTACGCCCCGAGCACGGCCGCCGCGGCGAGCACCGTCGCCTCCGGACCGTCGCCGGCGGCCAAGCCGTCCACTTCGGACTGTTCGGTGACCCCGGCGAGCAGGTCCGGCGGCACCGCGCGCCGCCCGGTGCCCACCATCGCCGTGCTTAGCAACATCTCCCACGTCATACGGAAACCAGCCTGCCGTCGGACGCGAGGCTGCACGGGTGCAGATGACCGTCGTACCACTCGCCGAACAGGTCGATCCGGTGGCCGCCGGACACGGCAAGCAGTGGCCAGATGTCGGTGTCCGGGGCGAGCACGAGCGCCGTGTCGTCCACGTCGACGAGCACCGCGCCGTCGGTGTCGCCGGGGCCGGGCACCACGGTCACCGCGCCCAGCGTCATCGGGATCCGGGACAGCCACGGGTTGCCCGCCTGCCAGCTCGCCGCGAGGTCGAACGCGCCCAGCACGGTCGTCGGCGCCGGGTAGCCCGAGCCCGTACCGACCACCGGCTCGTCGGCCAGCAGCGCCCGCCGCGGCGGCGAACCCGGGTACAGCGCCAGCTCGACGTCGAGCACCGAGCCCAGCACCTGTGGCACCCGCAGCGCGCCTCCCGCCGCGGCGAAGTCCAGCAGCACCGCCACCTCGCCGGTCTCCTCGCCGTACAGCCAGGTCCGCTGCGACAGCAGCCGCTCGTCCTCCTCCTGGCTCAGCCCGACGACCCACCAGCGGTCCCGCGTCCGCTCGCCGGCGAGCACCTCGTCCTGGCGCCGCGACCAGCCCAGCACCGCACGCAGGTCACCCATCGTCGACACCGGCAGTGCCGCTCGCCGCCGCCACGCCCGCACCGCCAGGTACCACCGGCCCAGCTGCGCGAGCAGGTACTGCGCCCAGTCCGGGCGGACGTGCACGGCGCTGCCCATCGTGCGCACCCGCTCGGCGAGCCCCGGCACCTGCGCGTCGACCAGCCGGGCCGCCGCGGCGTCCCAGAACGAAGGCGGCTGCCGGCGCACGCCCGCGAGCCCCTGGCGCACCAGGTCGAACAGCCACCGCTCGAACTCGTCGAGCCCCGCGCTCATCAGGCTCTCCCGCTCGGCCACCCGCCTGGCCTGCGCCTCCGGGTCCGGCGCGCCGCCCGACTCGCGTGCCGCCGCTCGTGCGGACCGCTCGGCCCGGTCGTGCGCCCACGCCTGTGCGAAGTCGGCGGCCGCGTCGAGGTCGGCCACCGTCCCGTCGTTGGCCGCCCACATCAGCAGCAGCGCCAAACCGTGCTTGCAGGGCTGCTTGCGGCTGGGGCAGGTGCACCGGAAGGCGGGCCCGTTCAGGTCGACCGTGACCTGGTACGGCTCGCGCGCGCTGCCCTGGCACCGGCCCCACACCAGCGACTCGTTGCTGCCCAGCGCCGACCACTGGCGGGGCCGGGCGAGCGCGCGGGCGGCGCGGCCGGCCCCGGCGTCCGGGGCGAGCCCGAGCACCCGCTCCACAGTCCACCTCGAGCCCACGCCTGCTTCCTCCGATCGCCGCGGGCCAACACTAGTCCGGTGGACCGACGGAAATTGCGCGCGACGACCACCGCGCGCGGCATGAAATCGCCTGGTGGTCGACCTCTGGCACGCATAGCGTGTTGGCATGGCCGTGCTGCAGTCCGTCAACGTCGGCGTGCCCCGGGACAACCCGTGGAAGGCGATCACCCTCACCGGGATCGACAAGCGGCCGGTCGCCGGGCCGGTCGCGGTGACCGCCCCCGGGCCTAAGGGCACCGGCGCCGTCGGGCTGGCCGGCGACCGCGTGTACGACCTCGCCCACCACGGCGGCGACGACCAGGCCGTCTACGCCTACGCCCGCGAGGAACTCGACGTCTGGGCCACCCGGCTCGGCCGCGACCTGCCGGGCGGCGTGTTCGGGGAGAACCTCACGACGGTCGGCCTCGACGTGGACGGCGCGCTGGTCGGCGAGCGCTGGCGGGTCGGCCCGGACCTGCTGCTCGAGGTCTCCGGCCCGCGGATCCCGTGCGGCACCTTCCAGGGCTGGATGGCGCGGGCCGGCTGGATCAAGACGTTCACCGCGGCCGCGCGAGCCGGCGCCTACCTGCGGGTGCTCGAGCCGGGGGAGATCCAGGCGGGCGACGAGGTCGTCATCGCGCATCGTCCCGACCACGACGTCAGCGTCGAGGTCGCCTTCCGTGCGATGACCACTGAGCCGGACCTGCTGCCGCGCCTGCTCGTGGCCGAGGCCCTGCCGGCCGAGGACCTCGAGAGCATCCGCCGCCGGCTCGCCCGCGCACCTGTTGACCTTGACAGCCCGGCAGGGTGAGGTGTTCGCATGGCCTCATCGAAGAGTGACGAGTCTCGGGACGGCGTGCCGCTGACCAACCTCGACGCGTCGCTGTTCGACGGCGCCGACGCCACCAAGCGCGACCTGGTCGACTACCTCGACGCGGTGAGCGAGCGGATCCTGCCGGGGCTGCGCGACCGGCCGCTGTCGGTGATGCGGGTGCGGCCCGGGCAGGCGCCGTTCATGCAGAAGAACGTGCCCAAGTACACGCCGGACTGGGTCCGCACGATCAAGCTCTGGGCCGAGGCCTCGCACCGCGACGTGTCCTACGCCCTGTGCGACGACCGGCCGACGCTGCTCTGGTTCGCCAACCAGCGGGCGGTCGAGTACCACGCCACCCTGTTCGTCGCCGCCGACCCGGGCCGGCCGACGCACCTGGTGCTCGACCTCGACCCGCCGGAGGACTCCGACTCGTTCCGGCACGCGGTCGACGCCGCGAAGCTCGTCCGCCAGGCGCTCGCCGACCTCGGCCTCGCCGGCGCGCTGAAGACCAGCGGCGCCAAGGGCGTGCACGTGTTCGTGCCGATCGTCGACACCGAGCCCGACGACGCCGCGGCCGCCACCCGGGCGATCGCCGCGCGTGCCGAGCGCCTCGACCCGGACATCGCGACCACGGCCTACGTCAAGGCCGACCGCGGCGGCAAGGTCTTCGTCGACTCCACCCGCGCGCACGGCGCGACCGTCATCGCCACGTACAGCCCTCGGCTGCGGCCCGGCGCGCCCGTGTCGTTCCCGGTGGCCTGGGAGGACGCGGACGATGTCGTGCCGCGCGACTTCACCGTGCGCAACGCCGCCGGCCTGCTCGGCTCCCGCGACCCGTGGGCCGAGGCGCTCCCGGAGCCGCAGCGCCTGCCGGCCGACCTCGTGGCCGAGGGACACGAGATTCCGGTGGCGCGCGTCGTCGCGATGCACGAGGGAAAGCGTCGGAAGCGAGCCGCCGAGAAGGCCGAGGAGGCCACCGAGGGCTGACAGGTCACCATCCTCGGTTGCGATCCGTACACGACGACGGACAGTTACCACTCGGTCGTGTAACAAATCGGCATCGTCGCCCGTCACCGGTGTCGAACACTCCACTGTGGACGTTCCAATCTTGACTACTGTCCGCAATAGTGGAGGGACCACTCGTAGACACTGCCTACCCGGTCTGATTACATGTCCGGGTCGCCGTCCGAAGTCGGCCCGCACCCGCTCGCGACGAGAAACCGTTGGGACACAATGACCACCCGCACGAAGCACTTGCTCCAACGCTCCCGCGACCTGCTCGAACGCTCCCGTGTGGCCGCGGTCCAGTTCCTGGATCCGCCCCGTAACCAGCCGACGGCTCTGCCGCGGGTGATCGAGGGCTCGCGCGAGTCGCTGGTCCACCAGGAGCCCGAGGGCGCGGTCGTCGACATCTGCGCCAGCATCGCGCTGCGTGATCTCAACCTGGTCGACTCGCTGCTCTCGCTGCTCGAGACGATGGAGGAGTCGGAGGCCGACCCCGACCGGCTGACCGAGCTCTACAAGCTGGACCACCTCGCCACCCGGCTGCGGCGCAACGCCGAGAACCTGCGCGTGCTCGCCGGCCGCGACGCCGGCGAGGCCGTCTCCGACTCCGCGTCGCTGGTCGACGTGGTCCGCGCGGCCATGTCGTCGATCGACGGATACTCGCGCGTCTCGATCGGCCGGGTGCTTCCGCTGGGCGTGGTCGGCATCGCCGCGGACGACCTGTCCCGGCTGGTCGCCGAGCTGCTCGACAACGCGGTGAAGCAGTCGCCGCCGGACACCACGGTGCGCGTCAGCGCGCACCTCACCGACTCCGGCAGCGTGCTGATGCGCGTCGAGGACGACGGCATCGGGCTGCCGGCCGAGCGGGTGGACGAGCTGAACAGCCGCCTTTCCGACGCGCCGAGGCTCAACGACGACTCCGTGCGCCACATGGGCCTGGCCGTGGTGCGCCGGCTGGCCGCCCGCCACGACATGCGGGTGCGGCTGGCTCGCCGCTCGCCGCACGGTACGACCGCCACCATCCTGCTGCCGACCGGCCTGCTCTGTGAGCTGCCGGGCGAGTCGTGGTCCGGCTCGCAGACCGTGGTGCGCCCCGCCGACGCGCCGAGCCGGCGCGCGGCCGGCGAGGCGCAGCCCATCCC
>NZ_JBOHGA010000343.1:0-4587 GCF_050699915.1 Actinophytocola sp. | reverse complement strand
GCGCCAGTGCCAGCGCCTCGGGCCCGGACACCCGACGGGGCGAGGGCAGCAGCGCCGACGGCGTGCGCGCGGTCCGGCGCAGCACGTCGCCGGCGCGCAGGCCGGCCATGACGAACGCCGCGCCGCCGCGGGAGATCTGCTCGTGCAGGGGAATCAGCTGCGGCAGCGCGCGCGACAGGTGCGGCGCCGTCCGCGTCATCAGGATGCCGCGCTCGACCGCACTCTCGTGCGCCAGCGCCACCTCGCCCTTCGCCAGGTAGCGCAGGCCGCCGTGCACCAGCTTGCTCGACCACCGCGAGGTACCGAACGCCAGGTCGTGCGCCTCCACCAACGCGACCGACAGGCCCCGTGCGGCCGCGTCGAGCGCGATTCCCGCCCCGGTCACCCCGCCGCCGATCACCAGCAGGTCCACGACCTCGCCGGCCGCGAGCGCGTCGAGCTCCGCGGCGCGGCGCGCGGCGTTGAGCGAGTTGTTGCCCGGGGCGCTCACGGTCGCAGCGCCACGTCGAGCAGGTGGGCCAGCTCCTCCAGGAGATCATCGAGCGAGAGGTCGGAGGTCGAGGGCCGGATGGCGAACACGTACGGCTGCAGCAGCAGGAAGATCGTCCGCGCCTGCACCGCGGGGTCGGCCACCCGGATCGAGTCGTCCCGCTGCCCGGCGGCGAGCTGCACGCGCAGGAACTCCTCGGTCATCCGCTGGCTCGTGCCGATCCGCTCCATGATGTAGGGCAGCAGCATCTCCGCGTCCCGCTCGATCACCGCGTGCATCAACGGGTTCGCGGCCAGGCCGCGGATCGTGTGCACCGACGCGACCACCAGCTGCCCGCGCGCGGTCGGCTCGGGGCGGGCGATCCGAGTGGCCTCCGCCATGATCTTGCCGAACTCGCGGGTGATCAGCGCGGACAGCATGCCGCGCACATCCGGGAACCGCCGGTAGAGCGTCATCCGGCTGACGCCCGCGGTTCTCGCCACGTCGCTCAGCGTCGTGCGGCGTACGCCGACCGCCAGGACGCACTCCCCGGCCGCGTCGAGCAACACGTCGTCCGCGACGCGGTTGGGTGACGGAGTGTGACGGATGGACGTCATGTGTCACACTATAGCGGTGACCGAAGCAAGGGACCACCTCGACCATCGCGTCCGTCGCAGTTGGACGCCGGCGGGCGGGCAGGATGCCATCCTGCCCCCTCACGCCGCCCGTTGGCTAGCCTCGAAGACCGGCCTGGTCGAGCGGAGCACGCCGGCCGCGCCCGACTCGGCGCTCGCGGTCGCCGAGTCCGCGCTGCCGGAGGTGGCGCGCAAGGCGCTCGAGGCCGCGGTCGGCGCCGACCATGTGCTGCGCAGCCGCGAGGACCGACTGGGCCGAGCGGGCGGTCTGTCCTATCTGGACCTGTTGCGGCACAGGGGAACCGGCGAGCTGACGGTGCCCGACGCGGTGGTGCTGCCGGCCGACCCCGACGAGGTGCAGCGGGTGGTCGAGGTCTGTGCCGAGCACGGTGTCGGGCTGGTGCCATTCGGCGGCGGCACCTCGGTGGTCGGTGGCGTGCAGGCGCTGCGCGGCACCAAGGAGTCGGTGGTCGTCGTCGACCTGTGCCGGCTCGACCGGCTGGTCTCGGTCGACCCGGTCTCGCGGCTCGCCGTGCTGCAGGCCGGCGTGCTGGCGCCCGAGGCGGAGCGGCTGCTCGCCGGGCACGGGCTCACGCTGGGCCACGTGCCGCAGTCCTTCGAGCGCGCGACGATCGGCGGGTTCGCCGCGACGCGCTCGTCCGGGCAGGCGTCGGCGGGCTACGGCCGGTTCGAGGACATGGTCGAGGGCGTCCGGCTGGCCACGCCGCGCGGCGAGTGGCGGCTCGGTGTGGCGCCCGCGTCGGCGGCCGGGCCGGACCTGCGCCAGCTCGTCGTCGGCAGCGAGGGCGCGTTCGGCGTGCTCAGCGAGGTGACCGTGCGGGTGCGCCGGCTGCCGGAGACCCGCCGCTACGAAGGCTTCGTGCTCGACGGCTGGTCGCGCGGCGCGGACGCGGTGCGCGAGCTCGCCCAGCGGCGGGTACTCGCCGACGTCACCCGGCTGTCGGACCCGCACGAGACGGAGATGGCCTTCTCGCTGTCCGGCGGCTGGAAGACCGCGGTGGTGCGGCGGTACCTGCGGGCGCGCGGGGTACTCGACCCCTGCCTGCTGGTGCTCGGCTGGGAGGGCGAGCCCGGCGAGGTCGCCGCCCGCCGCCGGGCCACGCTGCGCGCGCTGGGCTCGCTCCGCCCGATCTCGCTCGGTACGGCGGTGGGGGAGAAGTGGCGGCACGGCCGCTTCTCCGGGCCGCGGCAGCGGGACGCGTTGCTGGACATGGGCGTGTGCGTGGAGACCCTGGAGACGGCGACGTACTGGTCCGGCGTCGACACCCTGCGCTCGGCGGTACGGGCGGCGCTCGTGGACTCGCTGGCCACGCCGGGCCGCCGGCCGATCGTGGCCTGCCACATCTCGCACGCCTACGAGACCGGTGCGTCGCTGTACTTCACCGTGCTGACGCCGCGCGACCTCGACGACCCGATCGGCCAGTGGGCCCGGGCGAAGGCCGCGGCCTGCGCGGCGATCTCGTCGAACGGTCCACTTGGGACGATCTCGCACCACCACGCGGTCGGCGTGGACCACGCGCCGTACCTGCCGGCCGAGATCGGTTCGCTGGGCGTGGACGTGCTGGCCGCGGTGAAGCGCGAGCTCGACCCGGAAGGCGTGCTGAACCCCGGCAAGCTACTCGGACCGTAGCCGCTCCGGCTCGCGGCGGACGACCCCGAGCCAGACGATGCCCAGCATGCCGGCGAAGAACATCGGCCACGCGAACAGGAGGCGCGTGCTGATCGCCTGCTGGCAGGTGCCCACGTAGGTGGCGAGGACCGCGTCGTCGGCGCTGCCCAGGCCCTCGGCGAGCAGCGGGGTCTCGACGCCGCCGATGGTGTTGCCGCAGCTCACCGACGTCTGCTCGGCGTCGTCGAGGCCGGCGACGTGCACCGGCACCAGCGCCAGGATCAGGCCCAGCAGGAGCCCGGCCACGGCGAGCACCGACGCGAACGCGCGGGGGCGCAGCGTGATGGCGGCCAGCGGGTCGGCTGGTTCCGCACCCGACGTGCCGGCGGCTACCGGGGGCTCGACGGGCGCCGTGACCACCGGCTCACGCACCGTCGGCTGCGTCGCGATCTCGGTCTCCGGGTTCATGGCGCCAGCCTGCACGCTGACCTCGCGCGACACCAGGGAATCGAGCAAATTGTGGCCTGAGCGAAGAGATCGTCGCGGCCACCTCGGGGACGGCAGCCGCCGCCCCGGGACGACAGCGCCGACCTCCTCCGGAAAGCAGCCGCTGACCTCCTCTGGCGAGCGACCTCCGACCCCTCTGGATGGCAGCCCCCACCCTCTCCGGGGGGCGGCCCCGGTTCCAATTCTACCGGTGGGGTCTGACGGAAAGGGCTGGTCGCGGCTGGCTGTGGACAGCTTCGCCAGTTGTGGACAACTCCGCGGCGGAAGGAGGTGAGGGCTACCTGCGGAAGTAGGCGCTGCCGTCCACGCGACCGTTCGCGCACACCGAGCCGAAGTCGAACCGCACGCTGAACGCCAAGGTGTCGTCCGGCGGGATCACCCGGGCGCCCGACGACGCAGGCTCGCACGGGCCGTCGACCGGCTCGGTGCCGCTGGGCACCACGCCCCAGTGCAGCTTCTTGGCCGCGGTGCCGCCGGGCGGCAGGGTCACCAGGCTCGGACCCGGGTTCGGCTCGCGGGTCAGCCTGGTCGGCGTCGACCTGCCGGCGCCGTCGACGAGCTGCAGGCCGCCGTAGCCGTACAGGGTGCAGGTCCGGCCGGACGTGTTGGTCACCACGAGCTCGGCGTACCGGTTGCCCGCCGCGGCGTCGGACGGTGCCACGGTGCCCGACAGATCCGCGGCCCGGCACCGGCCGCCGGCGGCCGCGACGTCCTCGCTGGTGGAGGTCGACGGCGGTGTCGCCGGAGATGGCCGGGTCACCGGGCCGGACTCCGCCGGCGGCGACGTGACCGTGGGCGGGTTCGGCTGACTGTCCCCTGTGGACTCTCGAGGCGCACCGCACGCGCTCAGCACCGCGACCAGACCGACGGCCGCGCAGGCGGCCACGCGCATTCGCCGGACCACGGCGATCACCTCCCGCTTCCGGTCCTACCAGAGCGAACGCCCCGGTGCCCGCTCAGGCAGTCCTCCACGGAGTGGTGAGCTCGCGCATTCCGTCGAACGGGTCTACCCAGACGTAAGCCCAGGCCTGCCGCCCGCCGGCGAGCGTGACACGCACCCGCCGGTACTCCACGCCCTCGTAGTCGTCCAGAGTGGACAGAACACCCGCCGGGCGAGCCAGCTCGACCAGCCAGCCGGACACCCCGGGCCCGTCGCCGAGGCGCAGCGCCGGGTAGCCGAACCCGGTGTCGAACAGCGTGCCGGCGAGCCGTGCCCGCGCGGGCGCACCGGTGGCGTGCGGCTCGAGCATCGGCCAGTGGGACGCACCGGGCTGCAGCGTGCCGTACACGAACAGCCGGCGCGGCTGGTCCTGCGGCGACGGCGCGCCCTCGACCACCCGCAGCGC
>NZ_JBOHGA010000342.1:0-4591 GCF_050699915.1 Actinophytocola sp. | reverse complement strand
CCCGCGCCGACCCGGCAGGCCGGACGAGTTCGCGGCCCTGGTGCTGGCCGCGGTCGGCAACCCTTATCTCAACGGTGAGATCATTCGCCTCGACGCAGGTCTGCGCATGACGCGCGGATAAACCGGCAAGCCCGGCAAGCCCGTCAAGGCCGGGGCGCCGAAGCTTCCCGTCCAGCGGCCGGACCGGCCATCGCGACCGAGACCAAGGGAAGCTCCGGCGCGTCGGCAGACTTCGGGCTACGCGCCGCCGTTGAAGTACCTGGACACCAGGGCCTCACCGGAGAGGTCGGCGTCGGGCTCCAGGAAGGACAGTCCCGCCGCGGACACGGTGGCGACACGGTCGCACAGACCCAGCACGACATCGGGGCGTTGCTCGGCGACCACTATGGACAAGCCCGCGGACCGCAGCCGGACCAGTGCCTGTTTGACCTCCTGCAGCACGATCGGGGCGAGTCCCGCGGATGGCTCGTCGAGCAGCAGACACCTCGGCGAAAGCGAGAGCGCCATGGCCAACGAGAGCATCTGCAGCTCGCCGCCGGAGAGCGTGCCGGCCCGCTGCCGGCGCCGCTCGCCTAGCCGTGGAAACAGGCCGGCGGGGTTGAACGTCGACGGCGTTTTCGCCTGACCGGCGGCCAGGTCGAGGTTTTCTCGCACGGTCAGTGTCCTCAGTACGTTGGCGCGGTGCTCGCCGACGAGCACGAGCCCGTTTCGGGCGTGCGCGTACGCGGGGCTGCGGGTGACGGCCCTGTTCTGGTAGGTGATCACGCCGGCGACGGGTGGGATGACACCGGCGAGCGTCTTGAGGATGGTGCTCTTTCCCACGCCGTTCGGCCCCACCAGCGCGACGGTGTCGTTGTCCCCCAGGTCCAGGTCGATCGGACCGACGACTGCCCGCTTCCGGTACCCAGCGATCAGCTCACGCGCCTGCAGGAGCAGTGTCATACCAGCACCTCCGAGGAGCCGAGGTAGGCGGCGATGAAGGCCGGGTCAGCGAAGACCCGGTCCGGGGAGCCCTCGGCGATGACCCGACCCGCGTTGAGCGCGACCACCCGGTTTGCGACCTGTCTGATGAAGGCGGTGTCGTGGTCGACGACCACAACAGCCAACCACTCGCCGGCCAGGGCGCGGAGCAAGGCCGCGAGGCGCTGGCGTTCGGGCTGCGTGAGCCCCACTGTGGGCTCGTCGAGCAGGAGGACCTGACCCGGAACCGCCAGCGCCACGCCGATCTCGATGAGCCTGGCGGTGCCCGCTGGCAGGTCGGTGAGCGGGGACGCGAGATCGCGGCGAGCGACGCCGAGTTCCCGGGCGATTCGGGCAGCGGCGCCGTCGCGTTCCGCGCGGGGTTCGTCGCCGTGGACGTGGACTCCGAGCCGCAGATGGTCGAACCCGGTCTCGGCGGGCATGTGGCCGCCGACCTGGAATGTTCTCCGCACGCCGCGCGCGGCACGGCGATGCGCCCACGTCCGGGTCACGTCGGCGCCTGCCAGCCAGATCGCGCCCGCCGAGGCCCGGACGTGGCCGCTCATCGCGTTCAACAGCGTGGACTTGCCCGCCCCGTTCGGCCCCACCAGTGCGAGCACCTCGCCGCCGCGGACCTCGACAGAGACCTGGTCCACCGCGACCAAGCCCCCGAACGCGACGGTCACGTCCTGGCAGCGCAGCACCTGCGGCCCGGACTGATCTGGTCGAGCGGCCACCAGAGAACCACCGGGGGCGATGGCTCGCGCTGGCGGGCCCACTGCCGGTTCGGTTGGTTGTGGGTCGGCGCCGCGGCCAGCGAGCCGTCTGGCGAGCGCACGCAGACCAACCCCCGCCATGTGTAGCTGTTCGTTGAGTCCGCCGGGGTGTTTGATCAGTACGAACACCAGTGCCACGGGTGCCAGGAAGCTCACGACAGTGCCGTACTCGCCCAGGACGCCAGTCAGCACGCCCATCGCGATCGCCGCTGCCACCGGCCCGGCGATGCTGCCTCTGCCGCCGAGCAGCGCCAGTGTGAGCAACAGCAGCGAGGACGCGTCGGTGAACGCCGACGGCGCGACTCCGTGGTGCAGGATGACCCACATCGCCCCGGCGACACCGGCGCAGGCGCCCGCCGCGGTGTAGGCGGCGATCCGGTAGGCCTCCACTGGTACGCCGACCGACCGGGCGAGACCCTCGTTGGCGCGGATGGCGCGCAGTCCGAGGCCGAATCGGCCGCGGCGCAGCAGCTGAATGACGGCCGCGACGGCGATGGTGATCACTGTGAGCCAACCGACGGCTTCGATGTCGCTGTCTGGCAGCACGTCCTCAGACCGCAGCCTGAGCCCGCCGGAGCCTCCGACGAAGTCGGAGAGTCGCAGCACGAAATGGAAGACCACGGCGTTCAGGAGCAGGGTCACCACGGCGACGGCCAGCCCGCGCAGCCTCAACATCGGCACCGAGACCACGGCCCCGGCGACCGCGCCGGCAAGCGTCGCCGCCAGCACCAGCACCATCGGGCTGAACGGGGCGGGGATCAGCGTGAACGCGTGCCCGCCCACAAAGGCCCCGAGGGCGACCTGGGCGCCTTGGGCGAGCGAGATGTCACCCGTGTCGTTGGCGAGTAGGTGCAGCCCAAGAGTCGCTGTGGCATAGATGAGTCCGAGGCCGTACAGGTAGACGAGGTAGGTGTTTCCATGGGCGGCGAAAGTCCACGCCGCTGCCAGCAGGATCGTGAACGCTGCGACGGGATTGAGAAGCCAACCGGGGATGACTGTGCGAGTCATGTCACCGTCCTCAGAGCGGTGGGCGGCCGTACCAGCAACACCGTGATCGCGAAGCCGAGCAGGATCAGGTTGTTGACGCCCGCCGCGCTGAAGTAGAAGCCGACGACGCTGTTGAGCACGCCGATCAGCAGTGCGGCGGACATCGCGACGAGGAAGGAGGTGAACCCTCCCAACAGCGCCGCAACCAGGGCGCTGGTCATCACGGCGAACATGAAATGGGGGTCGAATCGCGTCAGCGGCGCGATGAGCAGCGCCGCCGCCGCGCTGACCGCGCCGCCGAGCGTCCAGGCGTGCCCGCTGACGCGTGTGACGTTCACGCCGAGGGCGGCTGCTGCGGCGCGGCTCTCGGAGACCGCTCGCAGCTGCAAGCCGAGCCTCGACCGCTGGTACAGCACTGTGCCGAGGACGACGAAGGTCAGACCCACGCACAAGGCAAGCACCTCAGCGCCGCGGACGACCAGCTCCCCGAGGTGCAGCCCGTTCCATCCGGGCAGCCATGACGGGAAGTGGTACGCCGACCCGCCCCAGACCTCCAGCGCGGCGAGGCGCAGCACAGTCGCGACGGCCAGAGTCACGACCAGTCCCGTGCCCGGGTCGCGCTCGCCCAGCGGGCCGATGACCGCGTGGTTCATCAACCACCCCAGAAGACCCCCGACGGCGAGCGCGACCGCCAAGGCAGCAATCGCGGGAACCTCGCCTGCGACGGTGAGCGAGAAGAAGACAAACGCCCCGACCATCCCCAGGTCGCCCTGGGCAAGGTTCACCACGCGGCTCGCCCGGTAGACGAACACGATCGCGCAGGCCACCAGGCCGTAGACCACGCCCGCGACGGCGCCGCTGAGCACGAGGGTGCTCACCCTTGCTCACCTCCCCCGGTATGCGGCGCCGCCGCGCGGGCGCGGCACTGGCGGTCGCTGGTCACTTGAACCGGCTCTCCGGCTCGCCGGTGACGACCCATTTGCCGTTCTCGACACGGCTCGGCAGGGCGGCTGCGCTGCCGTACCGCCGATCCGGCCCGTACCAGATCGGGGGCAGCGGGTCGATCCTGATCGGGCTCTTCTTGGTGGACTCCAGCTCGGTGAACAGCCGCTCTTGGGTCAGCTCGTCGCCCAGCCGCAGCAGGATCTGCTCGATGAGTTTCGCCCCGGCCCAGCCCGCGTACGCGATCTCGTCGGTGGCTGCGGGATCGTGGGTCTTGTGGAGCTTGGCGAGGAAGTCCTGGTAGTCCGGGGCGTCCGCGGCGGGGGCGGCGCGCAGCGCCTCGATGCCTTCCATCAGCCCGCCGGAGACGCCATTCATCAGGTCGAATGTCCACGCGCCGGCGCCGGTCCAGGTCGGCTCGTAGCCGATCGACTTGGCCGCCTTGAGCACTCCGGGGACCGCCACGCCGCCGAGCAGCACCACGAGGTCGGCGCCGGCGTCCCTGACGCGTTTGACGTTCTGCACGTACGATGTCGCGTCACGGTCGAAGCTCTCCGTCACCGCGATCTTCAGGCCGGCTTCCTTGGCTGCCTTGCCGAAGTGATCGCGCATGTCGCGCATGATGTCCTGGTTCTCCCACATCACAGCCACGGTCGCTTTCCCATCGGGGTCCAGCCGAGTCTTGATGAAGGAGGGCACCGCCTCGGCCAAGAGCTCCAGCGGCGTCGGATACAGGAACGCGACGTCGCTGTCCTGCGCCAGCGCGTACGGCAGCGCCACCGACAGGTACGGCGTGCCCCGGCGCTCGAACTCCGGCAGCGCCCCGATCGCCGGGTCCGCGCCGATGATGTTGTAGGCGAGGAAGACGTCGTCGGCCATCTGACGCGCGGCCGCCGCGCCGCCAGAGACCGTGTACTGGTCGTCGG
>NZ_JBOHGA010000341.1:0-4622 GCF_050699915.1 Actinophytocola sp. | reverse complement strand
GCGGGTGGCCGCGACCGCCGCACCGGCGGTCGCCGGTGAGCCGGCGGCGCAGCGCTGGTCGACCTTCCGGTGATCTGATCGCGGGGCCGCACCTTTCGCGGGGTGCGGCCCCGCCTCATTCGGTACGCGGCCAGCTGAGGTCGAGCAGGCTCGCGACGAGGGCCACCGCGCCCATGAAGGCGGCCAGGACCAGCAGCGTGCCGGTCGAGCCGATCGCAGCCAGCAGGACGCCGGCGACCAGCGGCGCGAGCGGGATCGTGCCCCACGCGATCATCCGTCCGGCGCTCTGCGTCCTGGCTTGCAGGTGATCGGGGGCGAGGGCGTAGCGGTAGGCGTTGACGACGACGTTGAACGCCGGACCGATGGCCGCGCCGGCGCCGGCCGCCGCGCCGAGTGCGAGCGGGGTGGGCATCGCGACCAGCACCGCGGTGCCGGCCGCCCACACCCAGAGCGAACCGATGATCACGACGCGGCCGGGCAGTCGGCGGTGCAGCCACGGGGCCGCGAACGCCCCGAGGATGGCGGCGAGGCCGGAGAAGGAGAGCAGCACGCCGATCAGCGCGGGGGAGGCGCCCATGCCCTGCGCGCGCACGATGAGCACCAGCGGCAGCGCGTTGAGGACGATGTTGGTAGCCCCGATGAGCACGACGATCGCGCGCAGGAAACGCTGGCGCCACAACCAGGTGAGCCCCTCGGCGATGTCGGCGAGCAGCGTGTTGTTGATCCGTTCGCGCGGCCCCTGCAGCCGGGGCCTGATGAACAGCAGGCTCAGCAGGGAGACCGCGAAGGACGCCGCGTTCACCGCGAACGGCACGGCGTGGCCGATCGCGAACAGGACGCCGCCGAGGGGTTGGCCGGCGAGCTCCGCGCCGTTCTCGCGGGCCTGGTTCTGCGCGAGGGCGGTCGGCAGCTGGGCGCGGTGCACGAGGTGCGGCAGGGCGGCGGACTCGGCGAGCTGGAAGAAGACGAAGCAGGCCCCGTCGAGGAACACGGCGAGCACGAGGTGGGTCAAGGTCGCCTCGCCCCACGACAACGCGGCCACGACACTGGCGAGCACTGCGACCCGCACCCCGTCCGCCGCGAGCATGACGCGCCGGCGATCCAGCCGGTCCACGAGCGCGCCCGCGGGGAGGTAGAGGAGGAGGAAGGGCAAGGTCTGCGCGAACCCGACGACCCCGGCCTGCAACGCGGACCCGGTCTCCGCGAGGACGAGCAGCGGGTAGGCGAGCGAGGAGATCCGCATGCCGACGGTGGAGACGACCTGCCCGCTCCAGAGCAGCATGAAGTCCCGGTTGCGCCACAACGGCCGGGTGGTGGTCACGGCCCCAGTGTGCCGACCGTCGTGGCGCTCCAGGCGCCTGTGGACAACTCCCGGAGTCGCGGGGGCCCCGCTTTCCAGTCTATGCGGTGGGACCGACGGTTTCGGCGGTGTCGATCTTGCCTGTGGACAGGTCAGTCGGCGGCGCGGGGTCGGGGTCAGGCAGCGGCCGGTGCCAGCAGCGTGCGGAGCTCGCGGATCGCGGCTCGGCCGGCTCTGTTCGCGCCCACTGTGCTCGCCGAGGGGCCGTAGCCCACCAGGTGCAGCCTCGGCTCGGCGACCACCCTCGTGCCGTCCATGACGATGCCGCCCGCCGGGGTGCGCAGGTGCAGTGGGGCCAGGTGGTCGAGCGCCGGGCGCCAGCCGGTGCACCACAGGATCACGTCCGCCTCGACCGTGCTGCCGTCCGCCCACGAGGCGCCCGTCGGGGTCAGGCGGGCGAACATCGGGCGGCGGTCGAGGACGCCGCGGGCCCGGGCGGCGACCACCTCGGGGGTCAGTGCCAGACCGGTCGCCCGCACCACGCTCTGCGGCGGCAACCCGGCCCGCACGCGCGAGTCGACCCGGGCGATGACCTTGCGACCGTAGTCGGACGTGAACGGGCCGGCGAAGAACTCCGGCGGTCGGCGGGTCACCCACGTCGTCTCCGCCACCGGCGCCAGCTCCAGCAGCAGCTGCACCGCCGACGTGCCGCCGCCGACCACGATCACCCGCCGGCCGGCCAGCGAGGCCGGGCCGCGGTAGTCCGCCGTGTGCAGCTGGCGGCCACGAAAGCGCTCCTGACCGGGGTAGCGCGGCCAGAACGGCCGGGTCCACGTGCCGGTCGCGTTGATCACCGCGCGGGCGGCCCAGGTCGAGTCGGCTTCGACGAGCAGCCGGTCCGACGGCCCCGGGCGCACGGCCGAGACGGTCACCGGCCGCACGACGGGCAGGTCGAACTCCCGCTCGTAGGCCGCGAAGTACGAGGGCACCGCGACCGCGGCCGGCGAGGTCGGGTCCGGCGGGTCGAAGGGCATGCCCGGCAGGTCGAAGATCCCGTGCACGGTCGCCATCCGCAGGGTCGGCCACCGGTGCTGCCACGCCCCGCCCGGCGCCGGGTTCGCGTCCAGCACCGCGAAGTCGAACCCGGCCCGCCGCAGGAAGTACGCGCTGGACAGCCCGGCCTGCCCGGCCCCGATCACCACGACGTCCGTCTCCCGCACACCCGGTGCAACGCCCGGGCCGGGCCGGCTCATCCCGCCGGTAGGGTCACGGGATCTTCGAGTGCGAGAAGTGGGTGCGTGGGTCATGGTGAGCGCGGCTGATGTGGCGGCGGCGGCCGAGCGGTTCGTGGGCGTGATCCCGCCGAGCCCGCTACAGCGCAACGAGCGCCTCTCCGCCCGCCACGACCTCGACGTGTGGCTCAAGCGCGAGGACCTCAACACCGTCCGCTCCTACAAGGGCCGCGGCGCGCTCAACTTCGTGAGCGGGCTGTCCGACGCGCAGCGCACCGCCGGCGTGGTGTGCGCGAGCGCCGGCAACCACGGCCAGGGCGTCGCGTTCGCGTGTGCCGCGCTCGGCGTGCGGTCGCGGGTGTACCTGCCGCGCACGACGCCGCGGCAGAAGCGCGACCGGGTGGCCGACCTCGGCGGGCGGACCGTCCAGGTCGTGGTCGAGGGCGACACCTACGACGACGCGGCCGCGGTCGCGCACGCCTACGCCGCCGAGCACGGCATGACGCTGATCCCGGCCTTCGACGACCCGCGCACGATCGCCGGGCAGGGCACGGTGATCCGCGAGGTCGTCCAGCAGCTGGGCCGCGTGCCGGACGCCGTCGTCGTGCCGGTCGGCGGCGGTGGCCTGCTCGCCGGCACCCTGACCTGGCTGTCCCAGACCCACCCGGCCGTGCGAGTCGTGGGCGCCGAGCCGGCGGGCGCGGCGAGCATGGCGTTCGCGCTCGCCGAGGGGCGGCCCGCCCCGCTGGCGCACGTCGACCCGTTCGTCGACGGTGCCGCGGTGCGCCAGGTCGGCCGGCACACGTTCGCGGTCGTCGCCGAGCACCGGCCCGATCTCGTCGCCGTGCCGGAGGGCCGGATCTGCGTGGAGATGCTGGACATGTACCAGGCCGACGGGATCATCTCCGAGCCGGCGGGCGCACTGGCGTCGGCCGCGCTGCGGGACCTGTCGCTGCCGCCCGGCGCGACCGTCGTGTGCGTCCTGTCCGGCGGCAACAACGACGTGAGCCGGTACGCGGAGATCGTCGAGCGGGCGCTGGTCTTCGAGGGCCGCAAGCACTACTTCCTGGTGGAGTTCCCGCAGGAGCCGGGCGCGCTGCGCCGCTTCCTGGACGACATCCTCGGCCCGGACGACGACATCACGCTGTTCGAGTACGTCAAGCGCAACAACCGCGAGACCGGCCCGGCGCTGGTCGGCATCGAGCTGGGCACCCCGGAGAACCTGGAGCCGATGCTCAAGCGCATGGAAACGGCACCGCACCGCATTGAGCGGGTGCCGCCGGACAGCCCCTTGTTCACTTTCCTCGTCTGAGAAAAACAACGCCAGGGTTCGCCGCGCGTCTCTTCGTGCAGATATCCGCAAAATGTGCGGTATTAATTCGAGGGGAGTCGGTGAAAATGTTACGAAGAACGGGATTGTTCGCTGCCGCGCTGATTGTGGCGGCCGGGTTGGTGGCGGTTCCAGTGGCCTCTGCGGCGTCGAAGACCTCGGCGAACGCGCCGGCCGCGGCGCTCGCGCCGTACTGCGGGATCACGTGGGGATCCCTGGCGAAGACGGCCAATCCGGTGACGGCACCGGAATTGACCAACATTCGCGCCGGGCGGCACGACTGCTACGACCGCCTCGTGCTCGACGTTCGCGGGCAGAATGTCACCGGATATTGGGTGCAATACGTGACCGCGGTGACCGAGGACGGGTCCGGACACGTGGTTCCGGTGCGGGGCGGGGCCAAGCTGTCGATCTCGCTGCAGGCACCGGCGTACGACGACGCGGGCCGGCCGACCTACCGGTACGCGAACCGGGCCGAGCTCGTGAACGTGTCCGGCTACCGGACGTTCCGCCAGGTCGCCTGGGCGGGCTCGTTCGAGGCCAGGACGACGGTCGGGCTGGGCGTGCGGGCCCGGCTGCCGTTCCGGGTGTTCACGCTGCCGGGCCGGCTCGTGGTCGACGTGGCGCACCAGTGGTGATCACTCGGCGGCCATCGCCGCGAGGCCGCGGCCGATCCGGGTCGCGTTGACGGTGTCGAGGTTGCTCAGGACGGTGACGGAGACGCGGGTGGCCGGCTGAACCTCGTTGTACGAGGTGAAGC
>NZ_JBOHGA010000340.1:0-4731 GCF_050699915.1 Actinophytocola sp. | reverse complement strand
CCGTACCACCGCCCCCGTACGGCGGCCCCGGCCGGCCCGTCGGTCCGCCCGGCCACGGTCCGCCGCCCGGCCGGCCGCCTCTCCCACCGCCACAGCAACCGCCGACGCAGCAACCGGGACCGCAGCAACCGGGGCCGCAGCGACCGGGGCCGCAGGCGTTGCCGCCCGCCGGGTCGACCATGCCGCCGTGGTTGCAGGGCCACCCGGGTGTGCTGGCGCCGCGGCCGAAGTCCAACACCGGGCCGCTGCTGGCCACCATCGTCGTGGCCGTGCTGGTGGTGAGCCTCGGGATGATCGGCATCCTGGCCCTGAGCGACCGCGGCAGCCACGTCGCCGACACCGGCTACGACGAGCCCGCCGCCACGGGCGCCGAGACGGGCACGACCGCCGACACGGCGACCGCCTCGGACGCCCCGGTCGCGACGACCGACGCGCCGGCGCCCACGACCGGGAACACGCCCACGCAGGATTCCCCGGCCGGCCCGAAGCCCGTGTACCAGCTGGGCGACAACCCGCTGTTCGCCGCCGACCTCGGCGCGCCGGAGGTGACCTGCGACCTGACCCGGTGGCAGAGCTCCCCGCAGGGCGCGGCGGCGTTCTTCGACAGCGCCCTGCCGTGTCTGGACGCGGCGTGGCAGCCGGTGATGGCCCAGGCGGGGCTGCCGTTCTTCAGCCCCTCGATCGAGTACCCGGCGGGCACGAGCTGGTCGAGCCCATGCGGCTCGGTCTCCAGCGGCGGCGGCGTCGTGGCGGCGTTCTACTGCGGCAAGAACAACACGCTCTACATGCCGTACGAGGGGCTGCAGACGCAGATGTACGGGCCGCACTCCGGGGTGTACCTGGCGGTGCTGGCGCACGAGTACGGCCACCACGTGCAGGCGATGAGCGGCGTGCTCGACACGTACTCGCAGGCCAGGTACGAGGCGGGCGTCGACACCGGGCCGGGCCTGGAGCTCTCGCGGCGGCTCGAGCTGCAGGCGCAGTGCTTCTCGGGCATGTTCATGGCGGCCTCGTACGGCCGGGGCTCGGTGAACGACACGGTTCTCGACGAGGCGCGCACCACCCAGAACCGCGGCGACCACACGGCCGGCCGGCCGCGCGACCACGGGTCCGACGCGAACACGTCGGCGTGGTGGGAGCAGGGCGCGCAGAAGAACCGGACCTTCCAGTGCAACACGTGGAAGAGCCCAGCCGCCGACGTGGCCTGACTAGCTCGCCAGTCGCAGGGCTCGCGGCAGGGCGCGCCCGCGCGGACCCCGCCGCACCAGGAAGGCGTAGCCGGCTCCGGCCAGCCCGCTCGCCACCAGCAGGACCAGCCCGAGACCCGCGCCGCGGCTGGTGTCGGTCGAAGCCGTCCCCGCGGACTGCACGACCATCGACTCGACGAACGGGCCCGGCGGCAGCGTGACGTCGACCGGCTCGCCCTTGGCGTGGCCGCACCCGTCGAGCCGGGCCTGCCGGTTCTCCCCCTCGAAGCGGAACGTGACGATCTCGAAGGCGTTCGGCCGGTTGCACGGTGAGCTGGTGGACACCCGCGCCGCCACCCGGGTGCCGGCCTCGTCGGAGCCGGAGAAGCCGGCCAGGCCGGCCGCGCCCACGATCGCCGCGATGGCCACGCTGAGCAGCACGAGCCCCACGCCCGCCGCCGCCCAACGCAGGTAGCCGGGTGGTACCTGCCAACCCGAGATCCGCACCCGAAGATGGTCGCAGATCATTCCCGCCCGCAGTACCTCAGTCGGTATCGCCTGCTGGGGTGACCTTCTTGACGTACAGCAACCGGTCGCCGAGCTCTATCGCGTCGGCCTCGGGGTGATCCACCCGATAGAGGGTCCCGTTGCGGACCACACCCAACACGATGTCCGACAGGTGCCGCGGCGACCCGCCGACCTCGCCCTGCTCGACGTCGCGCTCGGCGATGGCCAGGCCGGACTCCGGAGTGATCAGGTCCTCGACCATGTCCACGACGGTCGGGGTGTGGGTGGCCATGCCGAGCAGCCGGCCGGCCGTCTCGCTGGACACCACGACCTGGTTCGCGCCGGACTGGCGCAACAGGTGGACGTTCTCGGCCTCCCGCACGGCCGCGACGATCTGGGCCTTCGGCGCGAGCTCGCGGGCGGTCAGCGTGACCAGTACCGCGGAGTCGTCCCGGTTCGCGGCCACGACCACGGCCCGGGCCCGCGGCACCCCGGCGACGCGCAGCACGTCGGAGCGGGTGCCCGAGCCGTGCACGGTGACGAGCCCGAGGGCGGAGGCGGCGTCGAGCATCGTCCGGTCGGTGTCCACCACGACGATGCGGTCCGGTTCGATCCCGTCGGAGAGCACCGAGCTGACCGCCGACCGGCCCTTGGTGCCGTAGCCGACGACGACCACGTGATCGCGCACCTTCGTCCTCCAACGTTGCAGCTTGAACGCCTGGCGGGAGCGCTCGGTGAGCACCGCGAGCGTGGTACCGACCAAGACGATCAGGAACAGCACCCGAAGCGGGGTGATGACCAGGATGTTGACCAGGCGGGCGGTCTCGCTCACCGGGGTGATGTCACCGTAGCCGGTGGTCGACAGCGAGACGGTCGCGTAATAGACGCAGTCGAGGAACGACAGGCCGTCGCCGTTGTTGTCGCGGTAGCCGTCGCGGTCGAGGTAGACGAGCAGGACCGCCGCGAACAGCGCGACGAACGCCCAGAGGATCCGCCGGACGATCGAGGTGATCGGGCTGACCGAGCTCTCCGGCATCCGGATGACACCGACCAGCGAGTGGTCGGGCCGGTCGGTCAGCCGGTCGCCCAGGCGCCGGCGCAGGTTCTGCGTCAGGCGGTGGGTCTCCTGCTCGTCGGGGCTGGTCACGGCGGCGAGAGTAGCCGTGGGGGCCGCCGGCGGACCGGTGACCCCCGTCTTCGATGGCTGCTGGTAGCCGTTTCCGATGGCTCCTAGTAGTACGTGATGTCCCAGTGGTCGCCCTCGTCGAAGTAGACGTTTCCGGCCGAGGAGCGCCACTTCGCGCCGCCGATGTAGCTGAAGTTGCGCTTGATGTAGTTGGTGGCGCAGGACGTCCGGGAAATGTCGATCTTGTAGCCGTTCCAGTGGCTGTACTTGCCCGGCGCGTGGCCCGTCTCGGTGCCACCGGTGACGGTGATCTTGCACTTGCTGGACTTCTTGAACGTGATGACGCCGTTGATCGTCCCTGACTTGATGTCGGTGAACGACGTGCACGTCGGGTTGTTGCGGTTGCTGCAGCCGCCGCTGGAGACCCAGCCGATGTTGGCGTTGCGGAGCTTGGCCGCGGCCGCCTTGTGGCTGATCTCCTTGCCGGTGGCGTCCGCGTCACCGGTGGGCAGGACCATCACCAGCCCCACGGCCACCGCGGCCGCGGCGACGAGCCCGAGCAGTACCTTGCGCATGTCGTCCTCCTGTTCAGCTCCTGGCCGGCCGCTTCAGGTCGGCTTCAGGGACCGTGACAGCCCGCGGTTGCGGTCGGGGAGCGGTTGTGCACGACGAGCAACCGCTATTGCACGCCCTGACAAGACGATCGACGGGTGCCCCGGCTCGGGTGGCGGCCAGGTTGGCGGCGGTTGTCCACAACCCGGCGAGTTGTCCACAGCAGCCGCCCGCTCACCCGAAACTGTCGGAGTCCGCGACTATCGTGGACCCAGGGGTCCCCCTTGCCGGCGCGGAGACGTCTGCGAAGTGGCGTTTGCATTCGCACCGGGCCGGGTCGCGTGTGGACGGAGGAGGTTCGTGCGGCGGGTTGTCGTGCTCGGGCGGGGTGGGGCGGGCAAGTCCACCTTCGCCGGGCGGCTCGGGCTAGCCACCGGCCTTCCGGTCGTCGAGCTGGATCGGTACTTCTGGGGACCCGACCTCGCACCCACGCCGCGGGACCGTTGGGCGTCGGTGCAGCATGACCTCACCGCGGGCGCGGGCTGGATCCTCGACGGCGACCTCGCCCACCACGACGTCCTCGAGGTGCGGCTGCGCCGGGCGGACACCATCGTCGTGCTGGACTTCTCACTGCGGCGCTGCGCCTGGCGCGCGGTCCGGCGATCCCGGGCCAACGCCGAGTTCTGGCGCTGGGTGATCCACTACCGGCGGCGCGGGCTGCCACCGGTCCGTGCGGCGATCGCCGACTACGCCCCCGGCGCCGACGTGTACACGTTTCACACCCCCCGCGCGCTGGAGCGGTTCCTCGAGCGGGTCGAGGCGAAGTAGCGAGGTCAGCCGGCTGGGACGGCGCGGAGTAGGGCTCTCAGGCCGTCGCCGTCGAGGAGGTCGGCCGGGCGGAGGGTGTGGTTCTGGCGGACGTAGTGGAACGCCGCTCGGACCTCGGCCACCGGGGTGCCGGACAGGCTCGACCACGCCAGGCGGTACGCGGCCAACTGCACGGTCAGCGCCGGCAGGTCATCCTCGCGGGGCAGGGCACCCGTCTTCCAGTCGATCACCGTCCAGGTGCCGTCCGGGTCGGCGAACACCGCGTCCATCCGGCCGCGCAGCGAGATTCCGGCTACGTCGCAGGTGAACGGGACCTCCACCTCGTGCGGCACCCGCTCCGCCCACGGCGACGCCAGGAACGCGTCCTTCAGCGCATCGAGGTCCGCGTCCGGCGCGGCGTCCGAGTCCGCCGAGCCCGGCAGCTCGTCGAGGTCCAGCAACGCCCTCGACCCGAAGCGCTTCTCCAGCCACGCGTGGAACGCCGTGCCCCGCCGCGCGGTCGGGTTCGGCGGCAGCGGCAGGGGGCGGCGC
>NZ_JBOHGA010000339.1:0-4779 GCF_050699915.1 Actinophytocola sp. | reverse complement strand
AACGCACCCCCACCCACCGACTCCTGCACACCACCCGAAGCCGACCGCACCCGAGACGCAATCGTCGTCACCGTCTCCGCGTGCAGCCGCACCTCCCCCACAACAACGTTGAAACCCTCACCCATGGAAAATCCGCCGATCCTTCGTCGAAACTGGAACGCCCCCGGCCCGACCCGACCGGGGGCGCTTCTCACTTGATCACTTCTGGTGGGTTCTCGAAGTAGTCGTCGTCGGGACGCTTGTCCCGGTGCTTCTCGATGTTGAAGACGTCCTCCTTGCCGTCGCCGGTGTAGCCCTCGGGCAGGTGCTCCTTGACCGCCTCGAGCGCTTCGCCCTCGCCGACGAACTTGGTCATCACGTCCACCACCTGCGCGCCCACGTCCCGCTGCGCCTGGCGGGTGGCCTCGAGGATCACCCGCGCGAGGTGCTCGGGCTCGATGTCCCGCACCCCGGGCCGAAGCACCAGGTCACTGAGCGCGCCGCTGGCGGTCACTCGGACGGTCACCTCACCGTCCTGCGACGTCGCCGACCCACCAACGGTCTTGAGCGTCTTCTCCGCCTTCTCCGCCTTCTGGGCCGCATCCCGCAGCTTCTCGTCGTACTGCGCGAACCACTTGTCCGGGTCCATGCCCTCGTCACTCCACTGTCGCCGCCGGTCCAACGCCTGCATCCTCGCCGGAAGATACGCGAGCAAGGACCGCCGAACGTTGTAGTCGTGCCAACAATTTTCAAACGTAATCCGATGCGGACGCCCGGTAATCATGCGTGGTCGGCGGGCCTGGATACTCTTGATGGTCGACCACAGCGAGCGACGGAGGACAGGCGTGCCACCAGCGGTACTGGAGGTGGAGCGGGTCGCCAAGAGCTACGGCCAGGTCGTGGCCTGCCAGGACGTCAGTTTCATCGTCGCCCCTGGTGAGCTTTTCGGGCTCGCCGGCTCGGGCGGTGCCGGCAAGACCACCACGGTTCGCCTGGTGCTCGGCGTCCTCGCTCCGGACGCCGGCGAGGTCCGCTACGGCGGCGAGCCGGTCACGCTGAGCACCCGGCGGCGGTTCGGCTACCTGCCCGAGGAGCGGGGGCTCTACCCCCGGATGCGCGTCCTCGACCAGCTCGTCTACCTCGCCGAACTGCATGGCCTGACCACCAACGAGGCACACAAGGCGGCCGAGATCTGGCTCGCCCGCCTCGGCCTGCGCGCCCGGCGCGGCGACCAAGTCCAGCGGCTCGGCCTCGCCGACCGGCAGCGCGTGCAGCTCGCGGCCGCGCTGGTGCACGACCCGGAGGTGCTGGTCCTCGACGAGCCGTTCGCCGGGCTCGACCCGGCCGGGGCCGCCCTGCTCGGCGACGTGCTGGCCGAGCGTGCGGCCGCCGGGTCACCGGTCCTGTTCACCAGCCGGCAGCTCGACCTGGTGGAGCGGCTGTGCGACCGGGTCGGCATCCTCCAGAATGGACACATGGTGGCCAGCGGGACGGTCGACGAGCTCAGTGCGGGCAGCCGCCTCGAGCTGCTCGTGGAGGCGCCGGACGCGCCGCCCGGCTGGGCGGACGCGGTGCCCGGCGTCGAGGTCCTCGAAGTCCATAATGGACGTACGCGGCTGCACCTGCGCAACGGCGTGGACGACCAGGCCGTGCTGTCGGCCGCACTCGCGACCGGGCCGGTGCGCGAGTTCACCCGGCTGCGGCCGACGCTGGCGCAGCTGTACCGGGACGTGGTCCGTGGTGACTGAGCCCCGCCCCGTGCGGACGGTGTTCCTGGTCGCCCGCCGCGAGCTGAACGCCCGGCTGCGCACACGGTCCTTTGTGGTCAGCACGGCCGTGTCGCTGGTGGTGCTGGCCGGTTTCGTGCTCACGCAGAGCACCCTGTTCGACGAGGACCACACCACCCGCGTCGGGCTCAACGGGCAGGCCATCGCGGTGGCCGGGCCGCTGCGCGACGCCGCCATGCAGCTGGACTACGACGTCACCACGACCGAGGTCACCGACCTCGCGGCCGGCCGCGACATGGTGTCCGACACCGAGCTGGACGCGCTGGTCAGCGGCGCGCCGGCGGAGCTGACGGTACTGGTGCGCGGCGATGTCGACCCGGACCTGCGCACCGTCCTCAATGGACTCGTGCAGCAGCAGGTGCTGAGCGGGCTGCTGGCGTCGGTCGAGGAGCTCGACGCCGACCAGGTGCTGGCCACGGTCGCGAAGGCGGGCGTGCGGGTGGACTCGTTGGAGCCCGCGGACCCGCAGCACGACCAGCGTCTCGCGCTCGCGCTGATCATCGTGGTGCTGCTCTACGTCGCGCTGCTGCTGTACGGGTCGATGGTGGCGCAGGGCGTGGTGGAGGAGAAGTCGAGCCGGGTGGTGGAGCTGCTGCTAGCGACCGTGCGACCGGGGCAGCTGCTGTCCGGCAAGGTGCTCGGGCTCGGGCTGGTCGGGCTGATCCAGCTGTTCGCGGTCGGCGTCGTGGGTCTGCTGGTGGCCGTCCTGACCCGGGTGGTGACGATCTCGGGGCCGGCGGCGGGGATGCTGGCGTGGGGTCTGCTGTGGTATCTGCTCGGCTACCTGTTGTACGCCACCGTGTTCGCGGCGGTCGGCTCGCTGGTTTCGCGGCAGGAGGACGTGCAGTCGGTGCTGATGCCGATCACGACGCTGCTGGTGGTGGCGTTCGTACTGGGCGTCGCGGTCCTGTCACGCAACCCGGCCGGGCCGACGGCGACGGTGTTGTCGCTGCTGCCGCCGCTGTCGCCGATCCTGATGCCGGGCCGCATCGCCCTCGCGGCGGCCCCGGCGTGGCAGGTGGCCTTGTCGATCGCCTTCATGCTGGCGACGATCGCGGTCCTCGCTCGGGTGGGCGGCATGGTCTACCGGAACGCGGTGCTCCACATCGGACCTCGGCTGCGGCTGCGCGACGTCCTGCGCTGACACGCTTGCGGCACTGGACGCTCGCCGCTGGTGGGAGTCGGGGGCGTGCCCCATATCGAACGCCGCCCCGAGCTTCGGCTCGGGGCGGCGTCGTCAGTGTTGTCGTCAGTGTTTGTCGTCAGCGCCGGTCCAGTGCGACGTAGTCCCGCTCGGTGGCGCCGATGTAGACCTGCCTCGGGCGGCCGATCTTCGTGGCCGGGTCGTTCATCATCTCGCGCCAGTGGGCGATCCAGCCTGGGAGGCGGCCCAGCGCGAACAACACGGTGAAGAACTTCGTCGGGAAGCCCATCGCGCGGTAGATCAGGCCCGTGTAGAAGTCGACGTTCGGGTACAGCTTGCGCTCGACGAAGTAGTCGTCCGCCAGCGCGCGCTCCTCCAGCTGCTTCGCGATGTCCAGCAGGCTGTCGTCGCCGCCCAGGCGGGACAGGATGTCGTCCGCAGTCTTCTTGATGATCGCCGCGCGTGGGTCGTAGTTCTTGTACACCCGGTGGCCGAAGCCCATCAGCTTCACGCCGTCCTCGCGGTTCTTCACCCGCTTGACGAACGTGTCGACGTCACCGGCATCGTCCCGGATGCCCTCCAGCATGTTCA
This sequence comes from Actinophytocola sp., assembly GCF_050699915.1. Lineage (GTDB taxonomy): Bacteria > Actinomycetota > Actinomycetes > Mycobacteriales > Pseudonocardiaceae > Actinophytocola. The sequence goes on along the minus strand of NZ_JBOHGA010000339.1, from coordinate 1,278 downwards.
GCACCGCGCTGTTCGCGCCACCGTGCAGCGGGCCGAACAGCGCGTTGATGCCCGCCGAGATGCTCGCGAACAGGTTCGCCTCCGAGGACCCGACGAGTCGCACCGTCGACGTCGAGCAGTTCTGCTCGTGGTCGGCATGCAGCACGAACAGCAGGTCCAGCGCCCGCGTGAGATCGGGATCGACCTCGTACGGCTCGGCCGGGAAGCCGAACGTCATCCGCAGGAAGTTCTCGATCAGGCCGAGCGAGTTGTCCGGGTACAGGAACGGCTGGCCGACCGACTTCTTGTACGCGTAGGCCGCGATCGTCGGCAGCTTCGCCAGCAGGCGGATCGTGGAGATCTCCACCTGCTCGTTGTCGAACGGCCGCAGGCTGTCCTGGTAGAAGGTGGACAGCGCGGAAACCGCGGAGGACAGCACCGGCATCGGGTGCGCGTCGCGCGGGAAGCCGTCGAAGAAGCGCTTCAGATCCTCGTGCAACAGCGTGTGCCGGCTGATCTTCGAGGTGAACTCGTCGAGCTGCGTCCGCGTCGGCAGCTCTCCGTAGATGAGCAGGTAGCTGACCTCGATGAAGGTCGAGCGCTGGGCGAGTTGCTCGATCGGGTACCCGCGGTAGCGCAGGATCCCCGCGTCACCGTCGATGAAGCAGATTTCCGACGAGCACGCGGCGGTGTTCACGAAGCCGGGGTCGAGCGTCACCAGCTCGGTGGTCGACAACAGCTTGCCGACGTTGATCCCGTGCGCGCCCTCGGTGGCACGCGTGATCGACATGTCGTACTCGCCACCGGGATAGCGCAGCGCGACGGATTCCGACGCGCCGTTGTCTGCCCCCGCGGTTACGGGGTTGTCGCTGCCGGCCCCGGCAGAGACGGTCCTCGCCTCAGGCATGCGTGTCCCTCTCAAAAACTTTTGTCATTTTACTGTAACGCTAGTGCGGTTCGCGCCGGCCGGACAGTCCACACGGTGTGGGCCACGGCACTCTAGGGGTGAATTCCCAGTTCAGCCGCGTACGGCGGCTCCGCCCCGGCGCGGGATACCGTGACCGCGGCGGCACGCGCCGCGAACTCGAGCGCCTCGCGCCAGCCGTCGGGCCCGATCCCGCGTACCGCGGCGGGGTTCGCGACGCCACGCGAATGCAGCCAGTACAGCAACGCTCCGTGCACGGTGTCGCCGGCGCCGATCGTGTCGACCACGGTCGCCGGCACCGTGGGCACCTCGACCTCGTCGCCGTCCGCGGTGAGCGCGACGATGCCGCCCGCGCCGCGGGTGAGGACCGCGGC
>NZ_JBOHGA010000338.1:0-4808 GCF_050699915.1 Actinophytocola sp. | reverse complement strand
GGCGGGTCGCCTCCTGCCGCACGCGGTCCCCAACGTCAGCTGAAGTCCGGGTTGCCGTAGGTCTGGCGGACCTCGACCAGACCGTTCGCGAACGGCACCCGCTTGGCCCACGCGATGGCCTCGTCCTTGGAGGCGACCTCGATCTGCCAGTAGGCCGCGATCAGTTCCTTGGACTCCACGAAGGGGCCCTCGATCATGCTGAAGTTGCCGTCCTCGTAGGCGACCCGGAAGCCCTGCGAGCTCGGCCGCAGCACCTCGATGCCGCTTACGGCCACGCCGGCCTGCACGAGCTGGGCGGCGTAGGCCTGGATCTCGTCGATGAACTTCTGCTCCGGCATGACGGCGGCCTCGGAGTCCTCGGTGGCCTTGACCAGAAAGATGAATCGCATCTGCCTCTCCTACATCTGTGTCGTCGATCTGTCCGGCGCTGCCCGTCTCGGCCGGGTGATCCCATTCCGACACAACAAATCCAGGGGATTGACTAAAGGCGGCGCGGCCCGAACTAGATGTCGCTGCCCTCGGGCCAACTCGCGGGAATCTCGGCGGAGTCCGTGAGGCGCAGCTTGCGGCGCGCGCGTTGGTAGAACGTCGTCGCGCCGAGCCGCACGACGCGCGCGGCGGCCGGCCGCCCACGCAGCTCGATGCGATCGCCCGGCACGACGTAGCCCGCGACCTCGCCGTCGACCTCGACGGCCAGCCGACCGCTCGTGGGCAGGATCTCCAGCGTCAGCGTGTCGTGCACGGAAAGCACCACGCCCCGGCTGTACGCGGAGTGCGGCGCGGCCGGGGTCACCAACAGGGCCTCGACGGCGGGGCTCGTGATCGGCCCGCCGGCGGAGAAGCTGTACGCGGTCGAACCGGTCGGCGTGGCGACGATGACCGCGTCCGCGGCGTAGCTGACGAAGTCGTGGCCCGCGACGCGGACGGCGACCACCGCGCTGCCGTCACCCGGCACCCGCACGACGGCGACGTCGTTGAACGCGGTGACGGTCCGGTCGCCGAGGACGGCATCGACGGCCAGCCGGGGCTCGAGGGTGAACTGGTGACCGTCGATGGCCGACAGCGCGCCGGGCAGGTCGGGCACGTCCACCTCGGCCAGGAAGCCGAGCTTGCCGAGGTTCACGCCGAGCACCGGCGCACGCTGACCGTCGGCGAGCCGCATCGCACGCAGCATGGTCCCATCCCCGCCGAGGCTGACCAGCAGATCGGCCCGGCGACCGAGCTCGGCCGGGGAGACCCCGACCGCGGCACAGCTCAGCCGGCTGAGCTCCTCCGGGATGCCGAGCACCTCGACCTGCCGGCTGGCCGCCCAGTCGAGCACCGCGGCCACCGCCGCCGCGGAGTCCCGCCGTGGGTGCAGCACCAGCCCGGCCGAGTGCACGTCAGCCGACCCGCGCCGGCTTCGTCATGGTCACGGGTCGAGTCTGCCCGCAGCCGAGCGCCTTGGCACGGGGACGACGCAGGCCACCGGGCTGAACCGCCAGCGCGCCGAGCGCGAGACCGCCCAGCGCGAGCCCGTACCCGGGTCCGGAGGCGTCCAGGTCCTGCTCGACCAGGACGATCGCCGCCGGCCGGTCGACCGACGCGGCGAACGCGATGCCGACTGTCCCGATGGTCACCGCCGCCACCGTGTCGGCGAAGAAGGGCTCGCCGGCATCATCAGCCGGCGCAGCTCGACCCGGTCGCCGACCGCCCCCGGCGGTGCGCCAGTTCCGCCCGTCGTCCAACGGAACCACGCGATCTGTCTGATGTGGACGATGACGGCGGGCCGGGTGGCGGAGGCGGTCACAGGACCGCCCAGACCACCTTGCCGCCCGACTGGGTCCCCGTGCTGCCCCAAGCACGGGACAGGCGCACGACCGCCGACAGCCCGTGCTCGACACCCGTCACCGGGTTCGTGCCAGGCTCGATCAGGTGCACCGGCTCGGGATCGCCGTCGTAGACGGCGACGGTCAGCAGGCCGCGACGCAGCTCGACCCGAACGGTCGGCGGACCGTAGGTGTGCTTGATCGTGTTGTCCACGAGCTCCATCGCCACCTGCAGCACGTCCGCTGCCCGTTCGGCGGCGACCTGCCACTGCTGGCACCAATCGGTGACGAACCCGCGCGCCAGTGGGAAGGACGCGGCCCCGTTCGGCAGCTCGGTGCGTGCCACCCGCCGCGGCGGCGGGTCCGCGATGCCGTCCACAGCCGCCTCGATGCTGCGATGTACCGGCAGGTAGCGCCGCATCCGGTAGTCGACCAGGGAGCGGTGGTTCGCCTCGTTGGCGACGGCGATCACCAGCGGGATTCCCGGCCACACGGCGATTTCCGACGCGACCGCGGGGAACAACGCCAGCGCCGTCGGGTGCGCCACTCCCGTCCGATCCAGGTCGACGATCACCGCCCTGGGCACCTCGGCCGCCGCCTTCACCATCGCGACGCGCAGCTTGGCGTAGCCGGCCGAGTCGAGCGTCCCCTCGGCCACCACGACGGTCGCGCCGACGTGGCGCCACCAGTACACGCTTAGCTCGCCGATCACAAACGCTCACGGCTCCCGATGCGACTGTCGCCCTGTGCCACGTCTTCCCCTCGAACCAGGCCCTGCCGAGGAGCCTACGCGGACGGCGCGACGTCCTCCCGAACCGCGCACGAATGTGGCACGCTGTTCCGGTCGAGAGGCGTTGCGACGGACCAGATCCGCCACGCTCGACACCCGCTGAAACCGGCACAAGGGCGCCTCGAGTCGATGGAGGCGGTCATGTCCGTGGTGGGGCGCGTCGTCGCGCTGTGGCGGTACCCGGTGAAGTCCATGGCAGGTGAGAGAATCGAGGGCGTCGACGTCTCGTGGCACGGGTTCGCGGGCGATCGCCGGTGGGCGTTCATCCGCGAAGGGAAGGCGCGCAACGGCTTTCCGTGGCTGACGATCCGGGAGCGGCCCGAACTGGCCCACTACCGGCCCCGGTTCGCGGACCCCGCCCGGCCCGACGCCTCGGCGACGTCGGTGCGTACGCCGGCCGGCCGCGAGCTCGACGTGGCTGCCCCGGAGCTCGTGGCCGAGCTCGGCCACGGAGTCCGCGTCATCAGGCAACACCGCGGCGTCTTCGACACGATGCCGCTGTCCCTGCTGACCACGCAGACCATCGCCGGCCTCGGCCGGCTGGTCGGCACCGACCTGGTGCCCGCGAGGTTCCGGCCCAACCTCCTCGTGGACGCCGAGGGCGGCCGCGACTTCCCCGAGGACGCCTGGGTCGGCCGGGTACTGCGCATCGGCGGGTTGCGGATGCGGGTGGACCAGCGCGACCGGCGGTGTGTCGTGGTCACCGTCGACCCGGTCACGCTGCGGCGAGATCCGGCGATCCTGCGGGCCATCGCGCGGCAACGCGACGCGCGGCTCGGGGTCTACGGCTCGACCGTGGCTCCGGGCCGGGTCGCGGTGGGCGACAAGGTCGAGCTGGAACCCTGACCCGCGTCAGGACAGGTGGTGCCGCAGCTTGGTGCGGAGCGGCTCGGCGTCCGGATGGTTGAGCTGTTCGAGGATGACGAGCCCCTCGCGCCAGGCGATGTCCGCCGACTCGAGGTCGCCCGCGGCGTCGTAGGCGTCACCGAAATGAGTGAGGACGACGGCCTCCTCCCAGCGGTTGCCGAGGTCGCGGAACAGCTCCAGCGACTGCCGGAAGCAGGAGATGGCCTCGGCGTGGTGGCCGAGGTGCTGATGGGCGTAGCCGAGGCTGTCCCACGCCCTGGCCCGGCCGAGGCTGCTGCCGAGCTCCTCGTACGCGCGCAACGCCTCCTGGCAGTACGCGAGGGACCGCTCGGGGTCACCGAGCTGGGCGTGGTCCCAGCCCAGGTTGTTGAGCGCCCTGGCCTGACCCTGCTTGTGGCCGGCGGCCCGGTACAGGTCGCGGGCCCGCTCGGTGTGCTCGAGCGCGTCCCGGAGCCGGCCCTGCCGCTCCCGCATGAAGGAGTAGGAGGTGTGGATGTGGGCCTGCCCGGTCTGGTTGCCGCACCGCCGGTACAGCTCCAGCGCGAGCCCGAGGTGGGTGTCGGCGTCGGCGGTCCGGTCCAGGTGGATGTACGGAGCGGCGATGAGGTAGCGGACCAGGGCCTCCTTGTCGGGATCGCCCAGGCGCAGCGCGGCTCGCAGGGCGGCATCGAGCGTGTCCACCGCGTCGTGCCAGTACCCCCGCCAGCCGAGGAAGTCGATGAGCGTGCTCGCCAGCTGCCAGGTGTAGACGTCCTCGCCGGTCCGGGCGGTGTGGTCGATGACGGCGAGCAGGACGGCGTGCTCCGCGGTGAACCAGGCCAGTGCCTGCCCGACGTCGGTGAGGTCCTCGGCGCTGACCCCGTGCGCGGGTGGGGTGAGCGGCAGCGGGTCTCGGATGGGCTGCAGCAGCTGAGCGGCGGCGTTCGCGGTGTGCACGTGGTGGTCCAGGAGCCGGTGGACGGCGGCGTCGCGCCGGTCGCGGGGGTCGGTGTCGCGGGACCGTTCGGCGGCGTAGGCGCGCAGCAGGTCGTGGCAGGTGTACCGGCCGGGCACGTGCTCGGTGACCAGGTGCGCGTCGGACAGCTCGGCGAGCAGCGGCCGCACCAGCGACGGGGTCAGCGCGGCGAGGCTCGCCGCCGCGGGGGCGGCGAAGTCCGGCCCCGGATGCAGCCCGAGCAGCCGGAACAGCCGGGCGGCGGCGGGGCTGAGCTGCAGGTACGACCAGGAGAACACCGCCCGCGTGTCGGTGGCCGGGTCGGTCCCGGTGAAGGTGTCCAGGCTCCCCCGGGCCGCGCGCAGCTCGGCCGCCAGCGCGGCCAGGCCGAACGTGGGGTGGCCCGCGG
>NZ_JBOHGA010000337.1:0-4831 GCF_050699915.1 Actinophytocola sp. | reverse complement strand
GGCCGGCCTCGACCCGGTGCGCGAGCCACGCGTCGAGGACCTGGCCGTCGGTCGACTCCGGCAGCCGGGCGGGGTCGAGCGCGGTCACCAGCGCCCGCTCGGTCAGGTGCCGAATCCGGCCCCTGTCGGCGTGCGGCGGCTTCTCCACGTACCGGGTCACGGCGCGGCGAACCGGATCGTGTTGCGCAGCACGCCGATTCCGGAGATCGACACCTCGACTGTCGAGCCGTCGCCGACCGGACCGATCCCCTCCGGCGTGCCGGTCGCGATCACGTCGCCGGGTTCGAGGGTCAGCACCGAGGACAGGTGGCACAGCACCTCGCCGACCCCGAAGATCATCTCGCCGGTGGACGCGTGCTGGCGCACCTCGCCGTCGACCGTGACCGTCAGGTCGAGCGCCTGCGGGTCGGCGACCTCGTCCGGGCTGACCAGCCACGGGCCGGTCGGGCCGTAGCCGTCGAAGCTCTTGGGCAGGTCCCACGGGTGGCCGCGCTCGATGTCGGCGAGCTGCAGGTCGCGCGCGGTCAGGTCGTTCATGATCGTGTAGCCGGCGACGGCGGCCGGCCAGTCCTCTTCGGACAGATGGCGGGCCCGGCGGCCGATCACCACGGCGAGCTCCCCCTCGTGGTCGATGCGCCGCGACGCCGGCGGCACCACCACGTCCGCGCCGTGTCCGCACAAGGTGTTGGGGCCCTTGAGGAACAGCACCGGCCGCTCCGGCGGCACGAACCCGCCCTCGGCCGCGTGCGCGCGGTAGTTCAGCGCGAGGCACAGCACCTTGCTCGGCGCGACCACCGGCGGCGCCAGCTCGACCTCCTCGAGCCGGCGCAGCGCGCCGGCGGCGCGCAGCCGGTCCCGCGTGCCGGGTTCGGTCACGGCGAGCAGCGCCTGCTCGACGACCCGCTCCCGGTTCGGCCGGGTGAGCAGTTCCACCGGGTCCGCGGGGCAGGACGGCAACACGTGGTCGAGCCGGACGACCTCGGCGCCGCCGTCGAGTCCGAGCGCCACGCGGTACCCGTCGCCGGTGCGCAGCCGGGCCAGCCTCACGGCGCCGCACCGTTCGCGGCGCGGCGAACCTCGTGGACCGCGGCGACCACATCCGTCATCTCCGCGGGCGGCGCCAGCAGCAGCGACTGCGGCAGCCACACGGTGTCCGCGCAGGCGCGCTCGCAGACCGGCAGGCGCAGCTCGCCGTAGCGGGTGGCCGGGCGCTCCGGCGACCAGCCGGTGGCGCGGCGGTCGAACCGGAGGTCGGCGAAGACCGGCTGCCGGTACAGCGGCGCCGGGTAGCCGCTCGACGCCGGGATCCCGTGGTGGCGCAGCGCCGCGACGAACCGGTCCCGGTCCAGGCCGGAGAACGCCTCCGGGTCGTAGCGGAACAGGTAGAGGTGGTGGGCGTGGGTGTCCACCCGGGAGTCCCGCACCATCGGCCGCAGACCATCCACAGTGGCCAGCTCGGTGTCCAGAATGGACGCCGCGGCCTCGCGCCGGGCGAGCTGGTCGGGCAGGCGGTCCAGGCCGGCCAGTGCGACGGCGGCCGACCACTCGGTGAGGCGGTGGTTGCCGCCGAGCTCGAAGTGGGCGTACCAGGGCTCGCCCGGTCGCCGGCCGCAGTTGTGCAGCCGCCAGGCGGCCGCGGCGAGCTCGGCGTCGTCGGTCGTCAGCGCGCCACCCTCGCCCGCGCTGAGGTTCTTCGAGGCCTGGAACGACCACGACCCGAACGCTCCGAAGCCGCCCACCGGCCTTCCGCGCCACCGCGCGCCGTGTGCGTGCGCGGCGTCCTCGACCAGCGCGAGGTCACGCCGGCGGCACAGTGCCGTGAGCGCGTCGAGGTCGGCCGGCGCGCCGGCGAGGTGTACGGCGATCACCGCCCTGGTCCGCCCTGTGACGCTCGCCTCGACGGCGGCCGGGTCGAGGTTGTAGGTGTCCGGCTCGATGTCGGCGAACACCGGCAGCGCGCCGATCGTCAGCACCGCGGTCGCCGTGGCGGCGAAGGTGTAGGGCGGGACGATCACCTCGTCGCCGGAGCCGACGCCCAGCGCCCGCAGCGCGATCTCCAGACTCACCGTGCCGTTGGTGACCCCGAGCGCGTGCCGGCAGCCGGTGAGCTCCGCCCAGCGCCGCTCGAACTCGACCTTGAGCGGCCCGCCCGCGGCCGCCCCGACGCCGGCGTCGACCGCGGCGCGGAGCAGCTCGGCCTCGGCGTCGCCGTACACGGGCCAGCGCGGCCACGGCGCGGTCCGCACCGGGGTGCCGAGCTCGAGCGCCCGCGTCATGCCCGCGCTCTCGGATCCGCCGGGAACGCCTCCACCCGCCGCGGCCGGCCCACCCGGGCGGAGGCGTGCAGCGCCTCCAGCACGGCCGTCGTCGTGGCCGCGCTCTCGATCGTGACGAGCGGCTCGGCGCCGGTGGCCACACAGTCGACGAAGTGCCACAGGCAGTCGCGCACCGCGCCCGCGCTGACGCCGTGGACGGTGCGCTGGAGGAGGTTGCGCGGGTAGGCGTAGCCGTCGGTGGTGGCGATCTCGATCTGCTCGACCTTGCGGTCCAGGTGGATCACGCCCTCGGTGCCGACCACCTCGACGAACGAGTCGACCATGGTCGGGAACGTGTCCGGATACACCCAGCACGCCTCGAACGTCGCCACCGCGCCGCCCGCGTAGCGCACCTGCGCCTGGATCGCGTCCGGCGTGTCGATGCCGAGTCCGCTCAGCTTGCCGGTCACCGCGGTGGCGAACACCTCGACGGGTGCGTCGCCGAACAGCCAGGTGACGAGGTCGATGTCGTGCGAGGACAGGAACCATGCGGGCGAGGTCCGGTCGGCCCAGCTGATCATCTTGGTGGGCACGAAGATCCGGTCGTTCTTGCGGGCGTAGGCCACCACCGGGTCGCCGAGGTCGCCCGCGCGGACCCGGTCGTGCGCCTGGGCGTAGGCCGGCACCCAGCGGTGGTTGTACAGCACGCTGGCCACCACGCCCGCCGCGCGCACCGCCGCCACGACCTCACGGGCGTCCTCGGTCGACGTGGTGAGCGGCTTCTCGACCAGCACCGCCTTGCCGGCCCGGGCCGCGGCCACGGCGATGGCGGCGTGCGAGTCGTCCGGCGTCGCCACGACCACCGCGTCGACCTCGGGGTCGGCGACCAGCGCCGCGGCGCTCTCGACCATGCGGCAGCCCAGCTGCTCGGCGACGCGGCGAGCCGACCCCCCGGTTCGGCTCGCCACCGCCGTGATCTCGGCCCTGGGGTGCTCGGCGAGCTCGGCCGCGTAGGCCGCGCCCATCGTCCCCGTGCCGACCACGCCGACCCGTACCCGCGCTCCCGCCGTACCCGCCACCTCGCCTGCCTCTCCGGTCGAGCTCACCTTCCGAGGAGCTCGTTCCACTCGTCGGCGATCGCGGCCAGTACGTCGCCGGCCGGCTCGTCGCCGGTCATGAAGCCGCGGATGTGCTCGAGATATGCCTTGTCCAGCTCGGCGTCGACGGTGGTGCCGAGGTCGACGGTGACCACGTTCGGCAGCTCGGACACCACGACCTTGCGGGCCGCGTCGGCCGGCGTGCTCGGGTCGATCTCCTTGAAGAACGGGTCGGCCAGAGTGTCCTTTGTGGACGGGAAGACCGTGACGAGCTTGCACAGGGCCAGCTGGTTCTCCGGACTGGTCACGAACTTGATGAACTCGGCGGCCTGGGATCGCACGTCGCTCTTCTCCGGCACGGCGAACGTCTGGATGTCGGGGACGACGTACTTGCCGCCGGTCCCGGTCACCGCCCGGTCGATCCGGAGCCGGTCGTAGACCCGCGGCGCGTTCTTCTCCACGTTCAGCAACAGGAACGGCAGGTCGCTCACGGCCGCCCCGGCAAGCCCGTTCTCCAGGGTCTGCGGCAGGTTGCGGTCCTGCTCGCTCACCGCTCCGGGGCAGATGGTGCCGTCGGCATAGGCGGCGCGGAAGTCGTCGAGCACCGCGGCGGCCCGCGCGTTGTCCAGCGCGGCGGCGCTGCCGTCCTCGTTGAGCAGCGGCACGTCGTAGCTCGTCAGCACGCCGATGGTGGGCAGCGCGTTGAAGGCGCAGCCGCCCGTCTTCGCGGCGATCGTGCGGCCGAGGGCGAACGCCTCGTCCCAGGTGGCTGGCATCGCGTCGGCGCGGATGCCGGCCTTGGTGAGCACCGAGGTGTCGTAGGCGGCGACCGGCGCGCCGCCGTTGTACCAGGGCACGGCCTTGAGCTCGTCGCCCCGGCGCAGGCCGTCGACCAGCTCCGGGAAGTACGGGTCGAGCGCCGCGTCGTCGAAGTACGGGGTGAGGTCGGCGAGGCTGTCGCCGAACTGGTCGACCCGGACGTCCTCGATGTTGACCGCGTCCGGCACGTCCGAGGTCGCGAGCGCGGCGAGGAGCTTGCTCTCCACGTCCGGCCCGGGCACGTCGACCCACTCGATGGTGATGTCGGCGTTGTCCTCCTCGAAGCTGTCGATCATGCCCTGGACGTACTCGCCGTAGTTCTTCTTGAGGTTGATCGTCCAGAACTCGACGGTGACCTCGCCGTCGCGCTGGTCGGACGCCGCCTCGTCGGTGCCCGCGATGCACCCCGCGAGCAGCGCGGCGAGTGCGAATCCGGTCGTCCATCTGACTGCCGACGAGTACCGCACGGTGACCCCCTGTCTTGACACCAGAACCGAGCGCTAACTAACGTGATTTCGGACGACCGTAAATGCAATATTTGCCACAGCATATCTCCGGCGAGGCCGACGATGTCAAGACCAGTTCGGGCAGCGAGGCCGTGACCCTGTTGACCCGCGCCGCGGCCAAGCGGCCGGCCGACGTCGCCGCCCGACCTGGGGG
>NZ_JBOHGA010000336.1:0-4881 GCF_050699915.1 Actinophytocola sp. | reverse complement strand
CCCGACAGCTCTCAGTCGACGCAGGGCTGCTGGCCCGCCGGCAGCGAGCCGCGCGACGCTCCCGCCCCGGGGTCGGCCGTGGCCGCGTGGTCGGGGCCGAACACGTCCTCGACGTGTGCGCGCACCGCCGCCGGGTTCACCAGCAACACCGCGCCGGCGTTCGGGACGAGGTGGGTCTCGTCGGCGACCGGGATCGTCTCGAACCGCAGCGCGTCGAGCCGCAGGGCTTGCAGCTGCTCGGCCAGGCCCACGATGTCCCAGCCCGGGTCGGGCGTGACGTGGTGGCGCACGATCGCCAGCAGCGCGGCGAGGCCGTTCGGATCGTCGCGCACCGCGGTCGCCACCGCCCGCAGGAACGCCTGCTGGCGCACGATTCGGTCGAGGTCGCCGTCGTCGAGGTTGGTGCGCTGGCGCACGAACGCGAGGGCCGCCTTCCCCGAGAGCACCTGCGGCCCGGCCGGGAACGACGCGCCGGAGCGGGGGTCGCGGCTCGGCTGGCGCAGGCACACGCGCACGCCGCCGACGGCCGAGGCCAGTCCGCCGAAGCCCGCCATCTCGACGAGCGCGTAGTGGTCGGGGCGCACCCCGGTCAACGTGTGCACGGTCGCCAGCAGCGGGTCGATGCCGTGTAGGGGGTACACCTGCCCCAGCCGTTCCCTGCCGCGGTCGGGTACCTCCACCCACGAGTCCCGCGGCAGCGACAGGACGTTCGCGGAGCCGTCGGCGTCGAGGTGGGCGAGCATGATCGCGTCGGCGTTCTCGGACTCGTCCAGGCCGACGAGCAGGACGTTCTGGTCCTTCGCGGGCGCCTCACCGGCCGAGGGAGCGCCGCTGTTCGACGCCTTCGGCAGCACGACCGCGCCGACCGCCACCACGACGACCACGACGACGGCGCTCGCCGCGGCGAGCAGGCCCATGCGCGGTCGGCGTGGGCGGCCGGCCCGTCGAAGCTCGGCCAGCACGGTGCGCGAGTCGACGGCCCGGTCGGCCTCCGCGGCGAAGGCGTCCCGGATGAGCTGTTCGGTGTTGTCGGCGTTCACGACAGGGCCTCCTGCACGGGCTGGTGGGTGGCACGCAGGGTCGCGAGCGCGCGGGAGATGTGGCTGCGCACCGTGCCGACCGCGCAGCCGAGCACCTCGGCGATCTCCTGGTCGGTGCAGTCCTCGTAGTAGCGCAGCAGGATCGCGGCGCGCTGCTTGCGTGGCAGGGCGGCGATCCTGCCTCGCATCGCGTCGCGCTCGGCGTAGCCGGTGGCCGGATCGGCGACCGGCGTGCCCAGCGCGTCGAGCGTGCCGTGGGTGGAGGAGATCGTGCGGGCCGCGCGCCGACGGCGCCAGGACAGGTACTCGTTGGTGATCATGCGTCGGACGTAGGCGTCGGGTGCGTGCATGCCCTCGATGCGAGACCAGCGAGGTTGGGCGCGCAGCAAGACGTCTTGCACGATGTCCTGGGCGAGGTGGGGGTCGCAGGTCAGCGCCGTGGCAAAGCGCAGGAGACGATCGAGCCGACCGGCCACGAACGTCTCGAAGCGGTCGCGCACCGTCGCTCCCTTCTGCTGGGGGACTCGGGTGACACTAGAACGCCGCGACAGTGGCCATTTGTTGAGTCCGGCGGCGGATTTCTTCGTTGTCCACAGGGGCCGGTGGTGGGTGGCAGGGACTGTCAGCGACGGGTGCGTGCGCGCCTGCCACGAGATCATCGAAAGCCTGGCGCAGCAGAAGGCGAACGCCGCCGTGCCGATGGACGACCCGGTCATGGCCACGATCGCGCAGGTGCAGCAGCTCGCCCATCAGGGGCAGAAGGAACAGGCCATCGCCGCGTACGAGCAGCTGTGGACGCAGGTCGAGCGTCTGCTGCAGGCAAGCCCAGGAGCACCTGCCCGAGGACGGCTACGGGCGCCTGGTGCGAGCCCGGATCGACGCGCTCACCGCGGAGGTGAACGGACGGCAGACGCTGCTCTAGTCCTCAATGGACACGATGGACACACTGGACACAGCGACGCCCCCGCCGAAACCGGCGGGGGCGTCGCCATGAGAACAGCTCAGCTGGGGAACTCGCCCACCTGGTCGGCGGGCGGCGCCTGGATGTCCACCGGCTCGCCCCAGTTCGAGTAGTCCACCTGAACCTGCACCGGAACGGTCTTGCCCGAGGTCGGGTCCGCGGTCGGCATCTCGATCGCCATCCGGACCGGGAGGCCCTCCTCGTCGACCCACAGCTCGACCGGGAAGTCCTTCAGGCCCGACTTGATCGCCTCCTGCATGGCGTTCTTCAACGTCGGGTCCTGCTGGTTCTCCGCCAGCTTCTGCACGTCGACCGTGATCTTGTAGTGCGTGGTCTGCTGACCGTTCAGCTCCTCCTGTGCCGACGACTCGATCGTGCCGGCCTCCTGGAACTGCTCCAGCGCCTGGCGCGGGTCGGCGTTCTGGCGCATCTGCTCGGTCAGGCTGCCGAGCACCTGCGCCATCGGGTTGCTCTTGTCCTTCGAGTCGATCTTGAGCCACGGCTTGGCGCCCGGCGACAGCTCCGCCGGCAGCTTCATGTACAGCACGCCGTCGAGCAGGACGAGCGACATCGTGCCCATCGAGCCGGTGTCCATGTCCATCTTGATCGACGGGTTGTCGCCGCCGACCTTGATGTCGCCCTCGCCCTTGACCTCCACGCCGCCGGCGCCACCGGTGAACACCATGTGCGCGGTGCTCGACTCCGCGGTCCGGTCGCCGACCTGCTTCGCCAGCGCGACCAGGTTGTTCGCGGCCTCGCTACCGCCGCTGCCGTCACCCTGTGCCGTGCCGCCCTCTTCCGCGCACGCGGCCAGCGAAACGGCCAGTGCGAGCGCCGACAACGCTGCTGCGATCTTGCGCATCCCTGCTCCCCTCGGATCAACTCATACGCACGAATAGCGTAGTGGTCCGTCAGTCACCGTACTCGTCGAGCCGGGCACGGGAGGCCAGAAGGCGCCGAAGGGACTCGAGTCTGCCCGAAGAGGCATTTCCTTCCGCCACCACGACATCGAGCATGCAGTCCGGATCCACCGGCGGACCCAGGTGTCCGCAGCCGGACGGGCACTCCTCCGCCGGCTCCACGAACTCCTCGAACGCCGCGACGATGTCGCCCGGCTCCACGTGCGCCAGCCCGAACGACCGGATGCCCGGCGTGTCGACCACCCAGCCGCCACCGGGCAGCGGCAGCGCGACCGCGGTCGTCGACGTGTGCCGGCCCTTGCCGACGGCGCTGACGATTCCGGTGGCACGCATGGCATCCGGCACGAGCTTGTTGACCAAAGTGGACTTTCCGACACCGGAATGCCCCACCAGTGCGGAAACCTGGTTGGCCAGCCGCTCCCGCGCCTCATCCGGCGGCCGGTCGCTGCGGGTCACCAGGAAGGACACGTCGAGCTCCGCGTACGCGGCGACCACCTCGTCCGGGCTCGCCAGATCCGACTTCGTCAGGCACACCACCGGATGCAGCCCGCCCGCGAACGCGGCGACCAGGCAGCGGTCGATGAAACCCGTGCGGGGCGGGGGATCCGCGAGCGAGCAGACGATCAGCAGCTGCTGCGCGTTCGCCACCACGACCCGCTCGTAGGGGTCGTTGTCGTCGGCCGTGCGACGCAGCACCGAGGACCGGTCGGCCACCCGCACGACCCGGGCCAGCGTGTCCGGCCGGCCGGAGGTGTCGCCGACGAGGTCGACGAGGTCACCCACGACGATCGGGGTCCGGCCCAGCTCACGGGCCCGCATCGCGATTACCTGCTGGTCCGGTTTGGCATCCAGCGCACACGTCCAGCGGCCGCGGTCGACCCCGACGACCATCGCCGCGCGGGCGTCGGCGTGCTCGGGTCGGCGCTTGGTCCGCGGCCGGGTGCCCCTTCCCGGCCGCACCCGGACATCGGACTCGTCCAGGCGCTGCCAGTCGGACCGCCGGCTCACGCGGCGCGGCCGCTCAGCATCGCCTGCCACATGGCCGGGAAGTCGGGCAGTGTCTTGGCCGTCGTGGCGATGTCGTCAACCTCGACACCGGGAACCGCGAGGCCGACGATCGCGCCCGCGGTGGCCATCCGGTGGTCCGCGTACGCGTGCCAGGTGCCGCCGTGCAGCGCGGCCGGGCGGATCTCCAGCCCGTCCTCGGTCTCCCGCGCGTCGCCGCCCAGCCCGTTGATCTCGGCGACCAGCGCCGCGAGCCGGTCGGTCTCGTGGCCGCGCAGGTGCGCGATGCCGCGCAGCACCGACGGGCTCTCCGCGAGTGCGGCGAGCGCGGCCACCGTCGGCGTCAGCTCGCCGACGTCGCGCAGGTCTATGTCCACACCGGACAGTCGGGTCGGACCGGTGACCGTGAGCCCGGCCGGGTCGCGGATCACCTCGCAGCCCATTCGCGCCGCGATGTCGCCGATCGCGTCGCCCGGTTGGGTGGTGTCGGCCGGCCAGCCGGGCACGGTGACGCTGCCGCCGGTGACGGCGGCCGCGGCCAGGAACGGCGTCGCGTTGGACAGGTCGGGCTCGATCCGCCAGTCCGGCGCGGCGACCGGCCCGGGCTCGACCCGCCAGCGGTTGGGCTCGCCGTCGTCCACGGTGACGCCCGCCTCGCGCAGCATGTGCACGGTCATCTCGATGTGCGGCATCGAGGGGACCGGCTTGCCGTCGTGCAGGACTGTCAGACCCTGGTCGTAGCCCGCACCGGCGAGCAGCAGGCCGGACACGAACTGGGACGACGCAGACGCGTCGATCGTGACCGCGCCGCCGGGCAGGCTGCCCTTGCCGTGCAGCGTGAACGGCAGCGCGTCGCCGTCGATCGTGGCGCCGAGCGCGCGCAGCGCGTCGAGCACGGTGCTCATCGGCCGCTCGCGGGCCCGCGGGTCGCCGTCGAAGCGGATCTCGCCAGCAG
>NZ_JBOHGA010000335.1:0-4954 GCF_050699915.1 Actinophytocola sp. | reverse complement strand
GCCCGCCGCAGCGCCGCGGGCACCGCGCCGCCGAGCAGAATCGGCGGTCCGCCCGGCTGGACCGGCCGCGGCAGCATCCGGCTTGGCGGCACCGTGTAGAACTCGCCGTCGAACGAGGAGACCTCGTCGGCCCAGAGCGTGCGCAGCACCGCCACGTACTCGACGGCGCGGGCCGCGCGCCGGGCCGAGGAGGCCCCGGTGGCGACGAACTCGGGCTCGTACCAGCCGTTACCCAGCCCCACGTCCAGCCGCCCGCCGCTGAGCACGTCGAGCGTCGTGGCCTGCTTGGCGAGCACCACCGGCGACACGAACGGCATGTTCACCACGGACACGCCGAGCCGGATGCGCGTGGTGTGCGCGGCGGCGTAGGTCAGCGCCAGCATCGGGTCGAGCACGCTGCGGTACACCGGCGCGAGCTCGTCATCCGCACCGGCCAGCAGCCGCTGGAAGGACCACAGCGAGTCATAGCCCAGCTCCTCGGCGCGCCTGGCGAACCGCACGACGTTCTCCGGGGTGGCCCATGCGCCCGACACCGGCGCTCCGAGTCCGATCCTCATGGCCCCAACCTAAGCCTGGAATGTTCACCACGGACACGCCGAAGCGGGGCACCTTGTGGAGCATCGCGTGAGTCTTGGATCGACCAACGTGACCTCAGGGGAACGTGACGGCACCCAGCCACCAACAACCGAATATCCGCACCATGCGCAGAGACGCAACGGACACTTTGAATTCCGGGGAGGCAGAACAGTTCCGCAACATCCCCTGATAGGCCCGGCTGGGCACGAATCTGCGGAGCTAGACTGCCTGGCATGCCAAAGCTGCGGATCAGCGAGGCCGCGGACCTGCTGGGCGTCAGCGACGACACGGTGCGCCGCTGGATCGACATGGGCCGGCTCCCGGCCGTGCACGCCGACAACGGGCGGATGGCCGTCGAGGGCCAGGAGCTCGCCGCGTTCGTCCAACGGCAGGCCGAGGCGCCAGAGCCCGGCGTGACGGTCGCCGCCTCCGCGCGCAACCGCATGCGCGGCATCGTCACCCGCGTCGTCAAGGACGGCGTGATGGCCCAGGTCGAGATGCAGGCCGGACCGTTCCGGCTGGTGTCCCTGATGTCCAGGGAGGCAGCGGAGGAGCTCGGCCTAGAGGCGGGCAGCGTCGCGGTCGCCTCGATCAAGTCCACGCACGTCGTCGTCGAGATCCCGGAGTCCTGATGAGCCGCTCCCTCGCCATCGTCGCGCTGCTCGCCCTCGCTATGGCCGGGTGCGGGTCCGCGGACGCGGGCGACAGCGGGGAGATCACCGTGTACGCCGCGGCGTCGCTGACCGAGTCGTTCACCGAGCTCGGCGAGCAGTTCGAGGCCAAGGAGGGCACGAAGGTCACGTTCAACTTCGGCGGCAGCTCCGCGCTCGCCAAGCAGATCGTCGAGGGCGCCCCGGCCGACGTGTTCGCGGCCGCGTCGCCGACCAACATGGACCAGGTGAGCGCCGTCGAGCCGACCACCTTCGCCCGCAACAAGCTGATGATCGCCGTGCCGAGGGGCAACCCCGGCGACGTCACCGGCCTGGCGGACTTCGCCGACGACGGCCGCACGATCGCGCTGTGCGCCGAGGAGGTGCCGTGCGGCGCCGCCGCCACGAAGGCCTTCGGTGCCGCGGGGCTCACGCCGCGGCCGGACACCCTGGAACGGGACGTGAAGGCCGTGCTGACCAAGGTCCGGCTCGGCGAGGTCGACGCGGCGCTCGTCTACCGCACCGACGTGCTGGCGGCCGGCGACGAGGTCGAGGGCATCGAGTTCCCGGAGGCCGACGAGGCGGTCAACGAGTACCCGATCGCCATGTTGGAGGACGCGCCGAACCCCGAGAGCGCCCAGCGGTTCCTCGACTTCGTCCTGTCGGGCGAGGGCGAGGCGGTGCTCACGAAGGCCGGCTTCGAGAAGCCATGAAGCGGCGGCTGCCGCTCGTCCTCGTCATACCCGCGTTGCTGGGCCTGGCCTTCCTCGTCGTCCCCATGGCCGGGCTGCTCGTGCGCGCGCCCTGGGCCACGCTCGGCACGCAGCTGGTGAGCGCCGAGGTCGGGCAGGCGCTGACCCTCTCGCTCGTGTGCGCGAGCCTCGCGACGGTGGTGTGCCTCGTGCTGGGTATCCCGCTCGCCTGGCTGTTGGCCCGCGGCGAGCTGCCCGGCCGCGGCGTGCTGCGTGCCCTCGTCACCGTCCCGCTCGTGCTGCCGCCGGTGGTCGGCGGCGTGGCGCTGCTGCTCGTGCTTGGCCGGCGCGGGCTCGTCGGGCAGTACCTGCACGAGTGGTTCGGCATCTCGCTGCCGTTCACCACCGCCGGCGTGGTCGTGGCGGAGGCGTTCGTGGCCATGCCGTTCCTGGTGATCGCCGTCGAGGGCGCGCTGCGGGCGGCCGACCCGCGTTACGAGGAGGCGGCCGCGACGCTGGGTGCGTCGCGCTGGCTGACCTTCCGGCGGGTCACGCTGCCCTCGATCGCGCCGGGCGTGGTCGCCGGGACCGTGCTGTGCTGGGCACGTGCGCTCGGCGAGTTCGGCGCCACCATCACGTTCGCGGGCAACTTTCCTGGTAGGACGACGACCATGCCGCTCGCCGTCTACCTCGCGCTGGAGACCGATCCCGGAGCCGCGATCGTGCTCAGCATCGTGCTGCTCATCGTGTCGGTCGTGGTGCTGGTGAGCCTGCGGGACCGGTGGATCAGCGGAGTCTCCTGATGCTGCACGCCGACCTGCACGTCAGCCGCGCCACCGGGTTCCGCCTCGACCTCGAGCTGACCGTCGAGCCGAGCGAGGTCGTCGCGCTGCTCGGGCCCAACGGCGCCGGCAAGACCACCGCGCTGCGGGCGCTCGCCGGCCTGCTGCCGGTCACGTCGGGGTCGGTCCGGCTCGACGAGACCGTCTGGGACGAGCCGCCGCGGGTGTTCGTGCCGGCCGAGGAGCGGTTCGCGGGCGTGGTGTTCCAGGACTACCTGCTGTTCAACCACATGAGCGCGCTGGACAACGTCGCATTCGGACTGCGCGCGCAGGGCGTGGCCAAGGCGTCGGCGCGCGGGCTCGCCCTCGAGTGGCTCACGAAGGTCGGCCTGGCGGAGTTCGCCGGCACGCGGCCGCGGTCGCTGTCCGGCGGGCAGGCGCAGCGCGTGGCGCTGGCGCGGGCGTTGGCGACGGGGCCCGCGGTGCTGCTGCTGGACGAGCCGCTCGCGGCGCTGGACGCGAGCAACCGGCTGCACATCCGCGCGGAGCTGGCGCGCCACCTCGACGAGTTCCCGGGCCACACGGTGCTCGTCACCCACGACCCACTGGACGCGATGGTGCTGGCCGACCGGATCGTGATCATCGAGGGCGGCCGGGTCGTCCAGACCGGACCGCCCGCCGAGGTCGCCCGGCGGCCGCGCACAGACTACGTCGCGCACCTCGTGGGCCTGAACCTCTTCCGCGGCAGGGCATCGGGCACCACGGTGACGCTCGACGGCGGCGGCTCGTTCACCGTGGCCGAGCCGGCGGAGGGGGCGGTGTACCTGGCTTTCCCGCCGACCGCGGTGAGCCTGCACCCGGCCGAGCCGGCGGGCAGCCCCCGCAACAGCTGGCCGGTGACGGTCGCCGACCTGGAGCAGCACGCGCACACCGTGCGGGTCCGGCTGGACGGCACGCCGCCGGTGCTGGCGGACATCATGCCGGTCGTCGTCGCCGAGCTGGACCTGCGAGCGGGCACCCCACTGTGGGCGACCGTGAAGGCGACCGAGGCGCTCACCTACCCGGCCTGAAGGTTTGGCGCCGCGCCGGCCGGCTACCCCGGGGGACATGCCGGAGCTTCCCGATGTCGAGGGTTTCCGCGGGGTCCTGGCCGATCACACCCGGGCGGAGATCCGGCGCGTGGACGTGCTCGACGCGCAGGTGCTGCGCGGGGTCAGCGGCCGGCGTCTCGACGACGCCCTGCGCGGCCACCACTTCACCGCGCCGCGCCGGCACGGGAAGTTCCTCGTCGGGCCCCTCGACGGGGGCGCGGCCGTGCTGTTCCACTTCGGCATGACCGGCGAGCTGCGCTGGGCCAGGGACGGCGACCGTCACCCGCACGACCGTGTGGTCTTCGTGCTGCCGGGCGGCGAGCTGCGCTTCCGCGACATGCGCAAGCTGCAGGGCATTCGGTTCGCGGCGGACGACGACGCGGTGGCTCGGATACTCGGCGGTGTCGGCCCCGACGCGATGGACGTGGGACGCGAGAGGTTCGCCGAGCTGCTCACCCGGCGGCAGGTGAAGGCCACGCTTACCGACCAGTCCGTCATCGGCGGCATCGGCAACCTGCTCGCCGACGAGATCCTCTGGCGCGCCCGGATCCACCCGCGCCGCAAGGGCGCCGACATGTCCACAGAGGACGTCCGCTGGCTGCACGCCAGGATGCGAACCGTGCTGAGCGCGGCGATCCCGACCGGCCGGGTGCCGCCGCGGAAGTCGTGGCTGACCGGCCGCCGCGACGAGCCCGCCGGCTCCTGCCCGCGCTGTGGCACCACGCTGCGTCACGGCCGGGCCGGCGGCCGCGGCACGGTCTGGTGCCCCAGCTGCCAACCCGAGTAGCCGAGCACCGATATCGTCGACGCCGGACATGCTTGGGGGGTCGACATGCGTGCACTCGTGGTGGAGCCGACCGCGCCGGAGGGCGTGCGCCTCGCCGAGGTCGCCGATCCGGTGGCGCGGGGCGGCGTGCTCGTGGAGGTCCGGCACGCGTCGCTGAACCACGGCGACCTCAACGACGCCCGCTCCGGGCGGGTGCAGCCGGGCTCCGTGCTCGGCTCCGACGTCGCCGGCATCGTGCTCTGGGGCGGCTCGCTCGCGCCGGGCACCCGCGTGGTGGGGCTGGCACCGGGCGCGTTCGCCGAACGGGTAGTGATCTCCGGGGACTCGCTGGCCGAGGTGCCGGCCATGGTCGACCTCGCGCAGGCCGCGGCCCTGC
>NZ_JBOHGA010000334.1:0-4956 GCF_050699915.1 Actinophytocola sp. | reverse complement strand
GCGCTCGTTCCTCGCGCCTGCGCGCGCTCCTCAGTCCAGACGGCGACCGCTCCCTCACTCCCGCTCCCGGTCACTGGCCCGCCACCACCTCGGAGACCTGGCTGACCGGCTCACCGAGTGCGTCGACGACCTCCGCCATCTCCTTGATGTCCGCCTCAGTCAGCTCCGTGTACAGCTTGAACCCGTCCCCGACCCGCTGCTTCTCCAGCACCTCGTCCACCGCGGCGAACCGCTCGTCCAAAGTGGACAGCAGGTCCGGGTCGCGCTCCTCGATCACCGGGCGCAGCGCTGCGATGGCCGCCTGTGAACCGTCCACATTGGAGCGGAAGTCCCACAGGTCGGTGTGCGAGTAACGGTCCTCCTCGCCGGTGATCTTGCCGGTGGCGACCTCGTCCAGCAGCTCCTTCGCTCCGTTGGCCAGCTGCAGCGGGGTCAGTTCGAGGGTCTTGGCCCGGTTGACCAGGTCCTCGATGTCGCTCATCAGCCGGTCGGCCATCGACGCCGAGTCGGCCTGCAGGCCGCTGACCCACAGGTCCTTCTCCAGCCGGTGGAAGCCGGTGAACTCCAGGCCCTCCTCGATGACGTCCTCGCGGCCGTCGATCTTCGGGTCGATGTCACCGAAGCTCTCCGCGACCGGCTCGATCCGCTCCCAGTAGATCCGGGTCACCGGGAACAGCGCCTTGGCCTCGTCGACCTTCTTGCCCTTGACCGCGTCGACGAACTCCTTGGTCTTGGTCAGCAGCGCGTCGCACTGCGAGTTCACGTACCGCTGGTAGCTCTTGGTGGCCTCGGCGAGCTTGGTGTCGCTGTCGACCTGCTTGTCGGCCTGGCCGTTGACCCGGAACGCGTCCCGGATGCCCTTGCCCTTCATGCCGGGCTTGCACGCGGTCTCGTACTCGCCGCCCTCGCTCACCTCGACGATCAGCCGGCGGGTCAGCCCGGGCGTGATGTTCTCGACCTCGCCCATGATCCGGTCGCCCTCGGCGTAGAGGTAGAACTCGGTGACGCGGGAGCCCTTGTTGGTCACCTCGAACGTGATCGTGCCGGCGTCCGCCTCCGCGCGCCCGACGTCGCAGGCGTCGTCGTTGGCGGCGACCGCGATGGCGCCGCCCTTCTCCTCTTCCGGAGTCGTGGTGCCGCAGGCGGTCAGCAGGACCGCGCAACCCACGACGATGGCGAGACGTTTCACTGCGTGGCCTCCTTGGCGACGGCGGGGGTTGCCGCGGAAACCCTGCGCGGCATCAGGAACAGCGGCAGCACGACGGCCACGTAGGCGACCCAGGCGATCGCCTGCAGCACGGTGGTCTGCGCCGAGTAGTTGAGCAGGCCCTTCAACAGCGCGCCGTACCAGGAGTCCTCCGGCATCGGCCCGGACAGGTCGAAGGCCAGCGTGTTCAGGCCGGGCAGCACCCGGGCCTCCTGCAGGTCGTGCACCCCGTAGCCGAGGATGCCGGCGGCGACGAACACCAGCAGCACGCCGGTGATCTGGAAGAACTTCGCCAGGTTGAACCGCACCGCGCCGCGGTAGATCAGCCAGCCGAGCACGATGGCCACGGTGATGCCGACGATGAACCCGATCAGGGGCTCGGTGGTGCCGCTCTCGGCGGTGCGGACGTTGGCGTAGAAGAACGCCATCGTCTCCAGGCCCTCACGGCCGACAGCCAGCAGCGCCATCGCCACGACCGCCGCCGGACCGAGTTCCACCGCGGCGGCGAGCTTGCCACGCAGCTCGGTCGCGATCACCCGGGCAGTCGCACGCATCCAGAAGATCATCCAGGTGACGAACGCGACCGCGACGATCGACAGCGAGCCGCCGACGATCTCCTGCGTCTCGAACTTCAGCTCGCCGATCGTGTACGCCACGACTGTGCCGATCACGAGGCAGATCGCGAGCGCCGCGCCCACTCCGATCCAGACCCACTTCAGGTGGTCCCGCCGGTCGGTCTTGACCAGGAACGCGACGAGAATGCTGATCACCAGGGCGGCCTCGAGGCCTTCCCGCAGGCCGATCAGCGCGCTGCTGAACAGCACGGTGCCTCCGATTTCGGTATGCCTAACCTGGCAGAAGATAGGTAAGGCTCACCTCAAAGTCCAGCCGATGATCCAGGTTGCAACCAACTCGCCGCAAACTTGCGTGTTTCGGGCCGTTTGTCCTGTTCACCGACAGTGAATAAGGGACAAACAGGATCGGCCGCACGGGTGGATTCCGTCGTCCCGCCCGCGTCCGGTCGCCCGGATCCGTAGCCTGGATCGCGTGGCCGTACCTCCGAGACCCCCCTCGACCACGCAGCCCATGCCCTCGCCGAGCTCGCCCGGCGGCCGGCGCAGGCGTCGGTGGGCCGGTCCGGTCCTGCTGGTGGCGGCGCTCCTCGCGGGCGTCGTCGCGGTCGGCATCGGGCTGAACCGCCCGGACGGCGAGCGCCCGGAGCCGCCGTTCGCGGCGCCGGACTTCGAGGTGCCGCACCTGGCGGTCGCGCCGGGCAGCGCCGTGCCGCAGGACGCGGCCGTGGCACCGGGTTCCGCGCGCACGCAGCCGCGGCCGACCACCGCCGCGGTCCGGGACTGGGCCACCACGCTCGCGGAGAAGACACAGATCCCGTCGCGAACCCTGGTCGCGTACGCCGAGGCCGAGCTCGCCGTGCGGACGAGCGTGCCTGCGTGCGGGCTGAGCTGGGCGACGTTGGCCGGGGTGGGCCGGGTCGAGTCGCACCACGGCGAGTACAACGGCTCGGACGTCGGCGACGACGGCCGGCTCGCGCCGCCGATCGTCGGTGTGCCACTGGACGGTTCGGGGGGCGTGCAGGCGGATCCGCGACACCGACCGCGGCAAGCTCGACGGAGACCCGACCTGGGACCGCGCGGTCGGCGCGATGCAGTTCCTGCCGGAGACGTGGCAGCGGTGGGGTGTGCGCGCGAGCCGCGACGGCAAGGCGCCGGACCCGCAGAACATCGACGACGCCGCCCTGACCGCCGGCCGCTACCTCTGCGCGAGCGGCGGCAACCTGTCGAAGGCGGCGGGCTGGTGGCGAGCGGTCATGACCTACAACCGGTCGGTCACCTACGGCCAGAAGGTGTTCAGCGGCGCCGACGCCTACGCCAAGGAAGCCGCCAAGTTCTGAGACCTCAGCGGTCGTTCTCGACCGCGATGCGGGCGCTGATCTCGCCGAGCGCCTCCTGGTACTCCGGCAACGGCTGCATGGCGACCGCGAGGCGCAGCTGGGTCTGGGCCTCGGTGAGCCGGCTCTGCCGCTGCAACGCCTTGCCGAGCGCGAAGCGCGCGTAGTGGTCGGTCGGGTCCAGCTCGAGCACGCGCAGGAACGCCTGCTCCGCCCGGCGCAGCTGGGCCGAGCCGAGGTACGCGCGACCGGCCAGCAGCTGAACACTCGACGAGTCCGGCTCGGCCGCGAGGACCGGCGCGAGGGCGGCGAGGGCGTCGAGCGGCCGGCGTTGCGCCACCAACGTCTCCGCGCGGCGGAACGCCTCGAACGTGCCCTGCCCGTCCTCAGTCATGGTTGCTGTCAACGCTACCCAAAAGACCCGCTGTTCCATAAACCTTCGCCGCGTGCCTCCGTCGGGCGCCTGAACCGCCCCGCTAGTCTCGAACTCGCCCGACGTCCCCGATGCCGGTTGAGGAGCAAGCACGTGGCGGTTATCGAACAGGTTGGCGCACGCGAGATCCTGGACTCGCGTGGTAACCCCACGGTCGAGGTGGAGGTCGCGCTCGACGACGGCACGCTCGCCCGCGCGGCCGTGCCCTCCGGCGCGTCGACGGGCGAGCACGAGGCGGTCGAGCTGCGCGACAAGGACGCGGGCCGCTACAACGGCAAGGGCGTCGAGCGCGCGGTCACCGCGGTCCTCGACGAGATAGGCCCGGAGCTCGCCGGGGTGGACGCGGTCGACCAGCGGATCGTGGACCAGAAGCTCGTCGACCTCGACGGCACGCCGGACAAGTCGCGGCTGGGCGCGAACGCGATCCTCGGCGTCTCGCTCGCGGTCGCGAAGGCGGCCGCGGATACCAGCGGGCTGGAGCTGTTCCGCTACGTCGGCGGCCCCAACGCGCACGTGCTGCCGGTGCCGATGCTCAACATCCTCAACGGCGGCGCGCACGCCGACACCGACGTCGACATCCAGGAGTTCATGATCGCGCCGATCGGCGCGGAGTCCTACCGCGAGGCGCTGCGCTGGGGCGTGGAGGTCTACCACTCGCTCAAGTCGGTGCTGAAGAGCCGCGGCCTCGCCACCGGCCTCGGCGACGAGGGCGGCTTCGCGCCGAGTCTGTCGAACAACCGCGAGGCGCTCGACCTGATCGCGACCGCGGTGGAGAAGGCCGGCTTCGCGCTCGGCTCGCAGATCGCGTTCGCGCTCGACGTCGCCGCGACCGAGTTCTACGCCGACGGCGCCTATGCGTTCGAGGGCAGCAAGCGCAGCGCCGAGCAGATGCTGGGCTACTACGCGGACCTGACCGACGCCTACCCGATGGTGTCCATCGAGGACCCGCTGGCCGAGGACGACTGGGACGGCTGGGTGCGGCTCACCGACGAGATCGGCGAGAAGGTCCAGCTGGTCGGCGACGACCTGTTCGTCACCAACCCGGACCGGCTCGAGGAGGGCATCGCTCGCCGCGCCGGCAACGCGCTGCTGGTCAAGGTCAACCAGATCGGCACGCTGTCCGAGACGCTCGACGCGGTCGCGCTCGCCACCTCCTACGGCTACCGCAGCATGATGAGCCACCGCTCCGGCGAGACCGAGGACACGACGATCGCCGACCTCGCGGTCGCCACCGGCGTCGGCCAGATCAAGTCCGGCGCGCCGGCCCGCGGCGAGCGCACCGCCAAGTACAACCAGCTGCTGCGCATCGAGGAGATCCTCGGCGACGCCGCCCGCTACGCCGGCGACCTGGCGTTCCCTCGGTTCAACCCGGAGTCCTAGGTGGCCGCCGACCGCGCCCGCCGGGGC
>NZ_JBOHGA010000333.1:0-5010 GCF_050699915.1 Actinophytocola sp. | reverse complement strand
GGGCTGCTCGACCGGCGCGCGGAGCTGCGCGGACGGCTGGAGGCCTACCGGGTCAAGGCGGCGCGGCTGGGCTACGGCGAGGACCTGGCGCTGGAGAAGCTGCACCTGCGCGCCCAGGAGCTGCTGTTCACCGCGCCGTGCGACCTGGCGGCCGCGACCCGTGCGCTCAACCGCTACCAACAAGGCCTGCAGGACCGGGAACGTCCACGCCCGGAGTCGGAGTCACAGTCCGAGATGCTGTCCGAGGAGGGAACCTGATGACCGCATGCGCGCGGTCCGGCTGCGCCGGCACCATCGACGAGGACGGCTTCTGCGACACCTGCGGTCTCGAAGCACCCGCCGGAACCCAACCCGCGCCGGCGGCGGCAGAAGCGGCGGCGGACGTGGGCACGGCGAGCTCACCGACCGCCGGCACGCGGACCATCAGCACCCGGTCCGGCAGCGCGCGCACCGGCAGCGTCTCCTGGACGAGCTCCTCCGGGGCGGTGACGTCGAGCTCGCGCCGCGGCTCGGCCCGCTCGTCGACGCGCGGCCTGCTCGGCGCCGGCCTGGTCGAGATCCCCCGGGTGCCCTACCGGGACCCGAAGTCGGCGGTGCTGTCCGACCCGAGGGTGCCCGAGGAGAAGCGGTTCTGCAGCAACTGCGGGACCAAGGTCGGCCGCGGCCGGGACGGCAGCCCGGGGCGGCCCGAGGGCTTCTGCACCAAGTGCGGACACCACTACTCGTTCACTCCCAAGCTCTCCCCCGGCGAGATCCTGCACGACCAGTACGAGGTGCTCGGCTGCCTCGCGCACGGCGGGCTCGGCTGGATCTACCTGGCGCTGGACCGCGCGGTCGCCGACCGGTGGGTGGTGCTCAAGGGCCTGCTGGACACCGGCGACGCGGACGCGATGGCCGCCGCGGTGGCCGAGCGGCGGTTCCTGGCCGAGGTCGAGCACCCGAACATCGTCAAGATCCACAACTTCGTCCAGCACCAGGACGCCTCGACGAAGACGCCGGTCGGCTACATCGTGATGGAGTACGTGGGCGGCCGGTCCCTCAAGGACATGATCAAGGAGATCCGGCAGACCCAGGGCGCGGCCGCGTGCCTGCCGCTGCCCCGCGCGATCGCCTACATCCTGGAGATGCTGCCGCCGATCGGCTACCTGCACACGCTGGACCTGCTGTTCTGCGACTTCAAGCCGGACAACGTGATCCAGACCGAGGAGCAGCTCAAGCTGCTCGACCTCGGCGCGGTGCGCCACATCGACGACGAGGACAGCGCGGTCTACGGCACGATCGGCTACCAGGCGCCGGAGATAGCGAGCGCGGGCCCGTCGATCTCGTCGGACCTCTACACCATCGGCCGCACGCTCGCGGTGATGACGTTCCCGTTCGACTTCCAGCGCGAGCACCAGACCACGCTGCCCACGGCCGCGGACGAGCCGATGCTGGCCGAGTTCGAGTCCTACGACCGGCTGCTGCGCCGCGCTGTCGCCCACGACCCGAACGCCCGGTTCACCTCCGCCGAGGAGATGAAGGACCAGCTCACCGGCGTGCTGCGCGAGGTGCTCGCCGCCGAGGACGGGCTGCCCCGGCCGGGCGCGTCGACCGAGTTCACCCCGGAGCGCCGCTCGTTCGGCATCCGGACCGAGCCCGGCACGCCGCTGGACCTGGCGGCGATCGTGGAGATGCTGCCGGTGCCCCGGGTGGACGGCACCGACCCGGCCGCGGCGTTCCTCGCCACCGTCACCTCGACCGAGCCGGCCGCGCTGATCGAGGAGCTGCGCACGGCCCCGCAGTCCACTGTGGAGGTTCGGCTGCGGATCGCCAGGGCGCACATCGAGCTGGGTGACGTGGCCACCGCGCGGCGGCTGCTCGACGAGCTCGCCCGGGACTCCAGGGACCTGGACCGGGCATGGCTGATCGACTGGCACCGCGGGCTCGCCGCGCTGTCGGTGGGCGACACGACCGTCGCGCGGGACCGGTTCGACCGCGTCTACTCGGCGATCCCGGGCGAGGCCGCGCCGAAGCTCGCGATCGCGCTGTGTGCCGAGGCGGCCGGCGACCACCGGGCCGCCGACCGGTACTACCGGACGGTGTGGCGCACCGACCGCGCCTACGTGAGCGCCGCGTTCGGGTTGGCCCGCGCGCTGCTCGCGCTCGGCGAGCGGCTGGAGGCGGTGGACGTGCTCAGCTCGGTGCCGGAGACCTCCAGTCACCACGTCGCCGCGCAGCTCGCGGCGGTCCGGGCCCGGCTGCGGGTGCCGGAGCCGGAGAAGCTGGCCGAGGACGAGCTGGTCGCCGCCGGCAAGCAGCTCGCCGACCTGGAGATCGACGCCGAGCGTCGGGCGCTCGCGGCCAGCGAGGTGCTGGGCACCGCGCTGCGATGGGCGCTCGTGCGCAAGCACGGGACGGGCACGGTGCTCGGCTGCGCGCTGACCGAGGACTCGCTGCGCGTCGGACTGGAACGCAGTTACCGCACGCTGGCCAGGCACGCGGACAACACGAAGGAGCGCATCGCCTTGGTGGACTCGGCCAACCGCATCCGGCCCAGGACGTGGGTGTGATGACCTGCCCACCGTGTGGTGAGCCCGTCGGGGCGAAGGACCGGTTCTGCGAGAGCTGCGGCGCGAACCTGCTCGTCGCCCGCACCCCGGCCGGCGGTCCGCTCGCGACCGTCGAGGCCGGCGCGCCCTGCGTCGGCTGCGGCGGTGCGAACGTCGGCGCGGACGGGTTCTGCGAGGACTGCGGGCGCGCCCAGCCGGCCGGCCGGGACCGGATGGAGAGCGACCTGGGCCTGGTCGCCGGCATCAGCGACAAGGGGCTTCGGCGGGCCCGCAACGAGGACTCGATGGCCTTCGGCACGGCCGCGGGCGACACCCCCGCCGTGGCCGCGGTGGTGTGCGACGGCGTGGCTACGTCTGACCGGGCGGACAACGCCTCGCAGCGCGCCGTGGACGTGGCGCTCGACGTGCTGCTGGACGCCGCGCTCGAGGGCAAGGACGGCGAGGGTGCGTCCCGGGCCGCGGTCGCGCGCGCCATCGAGGAGGTCACCGCGCTCGCCGACCCGTCGGTGCCGGGCACCGCGCCGTCGTGCACGTACGTGTCGGCGGTCGTCACGCCAACCGAGGTGACCATCGCGTGGGTCGGGGACAGCCGGGCCTACTGGCTCAGCGCCGAGGGGTCTGCCGAGGGATCGCGGCCGCTGACGGTCGACGACACGGTCGCCGCGGAGCTCGTCGCCGAGGGCATGAGCGAGGAGGAGGCGATGACGGTCCACCAGGCGCACGCGCTGTCGAAGTGGATCGGCGCGGACGCCGGCGAGATCGAGCCGCGGACGCTGACCTTCGCGCCCGACGGACCCGGCCTGCTGCTGCTGTGCAGCGACGGGCTGTGGAACTACCTGCCCGAGCCGCGGGCCCTGGTCGACGCGCTGCCGGGGGCGCCGACCGAGGTCGACCTGCTGCCCGCGGCGAGTGACCTGACGCGGATCGCGCTGGAGCTGGGCGGCCACGACAACATCACCACCGTGCTGGTGCCGTTCCCACCGAAACTCGAGTCCTCAGGGAGTCAACCATGACCGGAGCACCGGACTTCGCGGTCGAGGTTTACCAGAACGAGTACCTGTCGGCCGGCGCCACCGAGGTCAACGCGATCATCACGGTGACCGCGTCCGGCGCCGGGACCCCCGCCGCCGCGCCCGCCCCGGCCGGGACCGCGGCCGAGGTGATCATCGTCGACACCTCCGGCTCGATGCACGTGCCGCGCACCAAGCTGTCGTCGGCCAAGCAGGCGACCGCGGCCGCGGTCGACACGCTGCGCGACGGGGTCGCGTTCGCCGTGGTGGCCGGCACCGACGAGGCGCGGCTGATCTACCCGTACCGGCACGGCCTCGCGGTGGCGAGCCCGCAGACCCGGGCCGAGGCCAAGCAGGCCGTGACGAAGCTGTCGGCCAACGGCGGCACCGCGATCGGCAAGTGGCTGCGCCTGGCCGACAGCCTGTTCGAGACGCAGCCCAGCTCGATGCGGCACGCGATCCTGCTCACCGACGGGCAGAACATGCACGAGACGCCGCGCCAGCTCACCCGCACGATCGAGGCGGTGACCGGCCACTTCGTCTGCGACGCCCGCGGGGTCGGCACCGACTGGGAGGTCAAGGAGCTGCGCCAGATCGCCGACGCGCTGCTCGGCACCGTCGACATCGTGGCCGAGCCGGAAGGGCTCGAGGCGGACTTCCGGGACATGGCGGCGTCGGCGATGAACAAGGCGGTGGCCGACGTGTCGCTGCGGTTGTGGACGCCGCAGGGCGCGACGATCAAGTTCGTCAAGCAGGTGGAGCCGACCCTGTCCGACCTGACCGGGCGGCGCACGGAGCGGCCGCCGCGCAGCGGCGACTACCCGACCGGCTCGTGGGGCTCGGAGACCCGCGACTACCACGTCTGCGTGCAGGTCCCCGCCGCGGCGACGGGCGAGAAGATGCTGGCCGGCCGGGTGAGCCTGGTGATGCCCGGGCCCGACGGCGCGGAGACCGTGGTGGGCAAGGGCAACATCCTGGCCGTCTGGACCGACGACACGGCGCTGTCCACCCGGATCAACCGGGAGGTCGCGCACTACACCGGCCAGGCCGAGCTCGCCGACGTGATCCAGGAGGGCCTGGAGGCGCGCAAGGCGGGCGACGTGGGGACCGCGACCGCGAAGCTTGGCCGTGCGGTGCAGCTCGCCACGGAGACCGGCCACTCGGACACCGCGAAGCTGCTCGCGAAGGTCGTCGACGTCGAGGACGCCAAGACCGGCACGGTGCGGCTCAAGCGCAAGGTCGCCACCGTGGACGAGATGACCCTGGACACCCGGTCCAGCAAGACGATGCGAGTGCGCAAGAAGTCCAACGACTCCCCCGAGAGCTGAGGAGGCGGCCCATGCCGACGTGTCCGGCCGGTCACCAGTCCGCGGACGACGAGTTCTGCGACGTCTGCGGCCGGGAGATGGGCGGTCCGGCGCCGGCGGCCGCGAGCTCCGGCGCGGCGACCG
>NZ_JBOHGA010000332.1:0-5031 GCF_050699915.1 Actinophytocola sp. | reverse complement strand
GTCCGGGGGAACGCGCCGCTTCGTGACCTTCCCGGTCAGACCTCAGTCAGTGAGCTCAGAGGTCCAGCGTCCAGTTGTCGAGGTAGCCGGTGTCCAGGGACGCCGCGTCGCGGACCCGGAGGTTCCAGGTGCCGTTGGCGACCTCGCCGGACAGGTTGCGGCTGTAGGTCTGGTCCAGGTTGTTCGCACTGCCGCCGGAGCGGTTGTGCAGGTTGTAGACCGAGCCGTCCGGCGCGACCAGGTCGACGACCAGGTCACCCCGGTAGGTGTGCACGATGTGCACCTCGACCGTCGACGACGCGCTGGCGTTGCCGGTGCAGCCGGCAACCGCGATCGGGCTGTTGATCGTCGAGTTGTCGTTGATGTTCACGCGGGTCCGGTTGGCGACCGCGGTGCAGCCGTCGGGCGGGGTGGTGCCGCCGGAACCGGTGAACAGCAGCAGGTTCGGCGAGCCGGTGCCCGGGTTGGTGATCTTGTTCGGGGTCGCGGCGGCCTTCATCGCGGACTGCACCGTCGCCGGCGACGCGCCCGGGTTGGCGGCCAGGTACAGCGCCGCGGCACCCACCACGTGCGGGGTCGCCATCGAGGTGCCGCTGATCGTGTTGGTCGCGGTGTCGTTGGTGTTCCACGCGGAGGTGATGCCCTCGCCCGGCGCGAAGATGTCGGAGCAGGTACCGAAGTTGGAGAAGCTCGCACGCGCGTCGGTCCGGGTGGACGCGTTCACGGTGATCGCCTCGGTGACCCGGGCCGGGGTGAAGTTGCAGGCGTTGGCGTTGGAGTTGCCGGACGCGATGCCGTAGGTGACGCCGTCGGCGATCGAGTTGCGCACGGCGTTCTCGGTCGCGGCGTCCGAACCCTGGGCGCCGAGGCTCATGTTCGCGACGGCGTCGCCCGAGGTGTGCTGCTGGGTGACCCAGTCGATGCCGGCCGCGACGCCGGCGAAGGAGCCGGAGCCCGCGCAGTTGAGCACCTTGACCGCGACCAGGTCGACCTCCTTGGCCAACCCGTGGGCCGTGCCGCCGATCGTGCCGGCGACGTGCGTGCCGTGCCCGTTGCAGTCGGTGTTGTTGCCGTCCCCGGTGGTGTTGGTGCCCCACACCGCGCGCCCGCCGAAGTCCTGGTGGGTGGTGCGGATGCCGGTGTCGATCACGTACGCGGTGACGTTGGGGGCGGTCGTCGAGTACGAGTAGTTGCTGTTCAGCGGCAGGTCACGCTGGTCGACCCGGTCCAGACCCCACGACGGCGGGTTCGGCTGGTCGGCCGCGACGGTGACGGTGCGGTTCTGCTGCACGTAGGCCACGGCCGGGTCGGCGGCGAGCTTGCGGGCGGCCTGCTCGCTCATCGTGCCGGCGAAGCCGCGCAGGGCCGCGGTGTAGGTGTGGTCGACCTTGCCGCCGTACTCGGCCGCCTTGTCGGCGACCTGGTCGGCGACGCCCCGCGCGGACATCATCGAGTCCTTGAACACGACGACGTAGCTGTCCTTGATGGCGTCCGCCGAGCCTGCGTACAGGACCTGGCCCTCGGCCGCCTGGGCCGCGGTGGCCCCGAAGCCCATGGTCAGCACGGCGGTAGCCGTGGCGATCGTGGCCCCGAGAATGCGTCTCTTGGTGATGACGCGTGACTCGCTCATTGTGTGGTTCTCCTTGTGCAGGGCACGGCCGAGCCCCAGCCCTCGATGGGGCCCGGCCGTGGTTTGGAGAGTGGAGGTCGTCCGCGAGCGGACACCTCAACATTCGCCCGGATACTGAGGTGACGCAAGATAATCGCGCGTGTTCGCTACGCGACTTATGAACGTATGGCACGCCGCTGGGAAGAAGTTCGACCGCCCGGCTCAGCAAGTTCGGCCGTCTGCCGCGTCCCGTTGGCCAAGGCCGCCCCCGCCGATGGATGGGCGGGGGCGGCCTCGTGGGTGCTGGAAACTACAGGTCGAGCGTCCAGCCGTTGAGGGTACCCGTGTCGATGGAGAACACGTCCTGCACGCTCAGCGTCCAGGTGCCGTTGGCGGTCTCGCCGCCGAGGTCCGCGGTGAACGTCTCGTTGACGTCGTCGGCGCTGTCCCCGCTGGCGTTCTTCAGCCGGTAGGCCTGCCCGCTCGGCGCGATCAGGTCGATGACCAGGTCACCGCGGTAGGTGTGGGTGATGTCCACGGCGACCTTGCTCGCCGTGGCGGCGTTGCCCTCGCAGCCGCTGATCTCGGTCGCGCTGGTCACCGCCGCGCCGGCGTCCGGGATGGATACCCGCGTCGTGTTCGACACCGCGTCGCAGTTGCCCGGCTCCGGGTCGGGGCCGCCGCCGGTGCCCGTGAAGAGCAGCAGGTTGGGCGAGCCCGCGCCGGCGCCGGTCACCTTGTCGGGGGTGGCGTTGGCGGTCAGCGCCGCGGTCACGTCGGCCGGGGTCGCGTCCGGGTTGGCGGCCAGGTGCAGCGCGGCCGCGCCGGCCACGTGCGGGGTCGCCATCGAGGTGCCGCTGATCGTGTTCGTGCCGCCGTTCAGCCAGCTCGAGGTGATGCCCACGCCCGGGGCGTAGATGTCGGTGCAGGTGCCGAAGTTGGAGAAGGAGGCCTGCGCGTCGTTGATGTCCGTCGCGTTGACCGTGATCGCTTCGGGCACCCGGGCCGGGGAGAAGCCGCAGGCGTCCGTGCTCGAGTTGCCGGAGGCGATCGCGTAGCTCACGCCGGACGCGATCGACGCCTGGACGGCCGCGTCGAGAGCCGCGTCGCCGCCGCCGCCGAGGCTCATGTTGGCCACGGCCGGCTTGACGGCGTTCTGGGTGACCCAGTCGATGCCGGCGACGACCTGGGCGGTCGTGCCGGAGCCGGAGCAGCTCAGCACCCGGACCGCGACCAGGTTGACCTCCTTGGCCAGGCCGAAGCTCGTGCCGCCGACGGTGCCGGCCACGTGGGTGCCGTGCCCGTGGCAGTCGGTCGCGTCGTCGTCGTTGTCGATCGCGTCGAAGCCGGACACAGCGCGGCCGCCGAAGTCGGGGTGGGTGGTCTCGACGCCGGTGTCGATGATGTACGCGTGGACGTTGTTCGCGGTCGTCGCGTACGAGTAGTTGTCGTTCAGCGGCAGGTCGCGCTGGTCGACGCGGTCCAGGCCCCAGGACGGCGGGTTGGGCTGGTCGGCGACCAGCTTCACCGTCTGGTTCTGCTGCACGAAGTCGACGGCCGGGTCGGCGGCGAGGTGCTTGGCGTCCTGCTCGCTCATCGACGCGGCGAAGCCCTTCAGCGCCGCGGCGTAGGTGTGCTCGACCGTGCCGCCGTACTTGGCGGCGGTGCTGTCGGCCTTCGCCGCGACGCCGTCCTTGAACTTGACGATGTAGCTGCCCTCGACCGCGGTCGCCGAGTCGGCGCCGAGCACCTGACCCTCGGCCGCACCCGCGGGCGCCGTCGCGACCACCGCGACACCGACCGCCGCGGCCGCGGCCACGCCGAGCCCGACCAGGCGCTTCACCGCTCTGCCCCGAGACTGATCCATGCTTCTCCTCATGCAGGGACGCCGCCGGTGCCAGCCCTCGAGGCACCGGAGACGTTGGGGGAATTTCCGTCCGCAGCGCGGACGAGCTAACGATTGTCCACGTGAGACGCTGAGGCACCAGACGAAAGTCTGGTGCCCTCACCAGATGAGGTGGTGGGAAGAGGTTGACCCATCGGGCGCGAAAATAGGCCGTTCGCCGCGTCCCGAAACGGGACTTCCCACGTCAGGGCAGAGCTCCGCCAGTGGGCGGAGCGTTCGGTGGTGCGGGCCGGTCAGTCGCCGCGGCGGACCGGGCCGAGGATCGCCTGCTCCTTGGTCGTGGTCACGAGCCGCAGCGGCTTCCACAGGTTGCGGCCGAGCGCGACGACCTGATCGTCGGCGAGGTTCGTCAGCTGGTGCACCATCGGCGGCGGCAGCCGCCAGATGCGCGCGGCCAGCTGCGCCTGACCGACCGGCAGCCGCTGCAGCAGCACGAGGTCGGCGGCGTTCGCGGTGGCCCCGGCCTGCGGGTGCAGGTACGGCAGCACGTAGACCGTGGTCTGCCACGGCGAGCGCGGCGGGAACAGCTCCTGCGGGGTCGGCCCGCCGTCGTGCACGACCATCAGCGGCCCGTCCTCGGACGGCCGGGGCAGCTCCACCGGGCTCAGCCGGCGGATCTGCACGAGCGGCGCCGGGCGCCCGTCCGGGGCCGTCCCGGCCGCCTTCTGCAGCACCTGCCAGGCCTCGGGCCGGCCGGTGGCGATGACCACCCAGGCACCCACGGCCATCGCCCGCAGCGCCACCTGACGCGACATGTACAGCCCGCCGACCAGCACGATCCGGGTCGGCGCCGGCCGCAGTGCGGAGATCGTCAGCGGCTCGCCCTGCAGCCCGGAGCCGAGCATCATGCCGCCGCGGTCGCCACTTGGGCTGACCGCGTCGAGCATCGCGGGCGGCACCAGGAACTCCTGGGACAGGCCGGTCCCGCTCTGCGTGTCCATCAACCGAGTGGCACTCATGACGCCCCCTCGCAGGCTCGGTCGCGCCGCTCGCGGTCGCCCTGTGACGTTGATTCGCTCGCAAGCTCGCTCATGCCCG
Organism: Actinophytocola sp.; assembly: GCF_050699915.1. Lineage (GTDB taxonomy): Bacteria > Actinomycetota > Actinomycetes > Mycobacteriales > Pseudonocardiaceae > Actinophytocola. Next base: position 478 of record NZ_JBOHGA010000332.1, on the reverse strand, counting down.
CCCTCCCAGCGGCAGCGTGGCGGCCAGGCCCGCGACCTGCAGCCCGCGCAGCGGGGTCAGCGTGATGCCGAGCCGGTCGGAGATCGTGGACAGCCGTCCGTCGGCGTACTCGAGCTCGCCTGGGGTGCGCGCGCTGACCCGCACCAGTCCGCGCATGCCGACCTGGTCGTCCTCGGCGCCCGGCGAGATCGACACGGCGACCGTCGAGGACAGCGCGCGGACGCCGGTGAGCGCGTTGAGGCTCTGCGCGGTCTTGCCCCGCGACCAGCCGGTGATCGCGTAGCTCGCGTGCCCGACGCCGGCCGCGGTCACGCCGGACCACCGCTCGCGCAGGCCCACCCGCTGGTTGGCGCCGGCGACCGCGGTGAGCTCGGCGGCCGAGACGCCGGCCTTGAGCAGCTCGTCCGGGTCCAGCGGCCGGGTCGGCACGCCGCGCGACTCGAGCGCGTTGCGCACCCGGGACAGGGCGCCGATCAGC
>NZ_JBOHGA010000331.1:0-5070 GCF_050699915.1 Actinophytocola sp. | reverse complement strand
GCCGACACTCCACCCTGGACTGGATGAGTCCCGTAGAGTTCGAAACCATCACCCGCCCGTCGACCCTCATCTCCTCACTGGCGAGTCCGTGAAACGGGGTCAAGATCAGGGTCGTTCTGCTGGTCACGGGCAACGGCGACTCGGCTGAGTTCCGGGAGTTGGCCGCTGCGGTCGTTGCGGCCGAGCCCGTGCCGGACTAGGTGGCGGCTTGCACGACCGGGGTCCGGGGCTTGCGGCGAGCGCAGACGGGTCCGGGGCCGGCGGCGGATTTTTCGGGCTCCGACTCACGGTTCAAGGGCGGCCTTCGGCCGTCCGCCGCCGGCCCCGGACCTTGTTCCTCGGGCTGGCGCCGAATCGCCTGCGGGCACTAAGTGGCGCGCCAGCAGCCTTCTACGTGGTCGTCGACCATGCCGGTTGCCTGCATCAGGGCGTAGGCGGTCGTCGGGCCCACGAAGGCGAAGCCGCGCTTCTTCAGCTCCTTGGCCAACGCCTTGGACTGCGGGGTGATGGCGGGGACCTCGGCCAGCGTGCGGGGGCGGGGGCCCGGCTCCGGCGCGAAGGACCACAGCAGCTCGTCCAGTGGCACGTCGAGGTCGGCGATCGCGCGGGCGTTGCGGATCGCGGCGTCGATCTTGGCTCGGTTGCGCACGATCGCCTTGTCGGCCATCAGGCGGGCCACGTCGGCGTCGCCGAACTCCGCCACCCGCTTCGGCTCGAAGCCGGCGAACGCGGCGCGGAAACCCTCCCGCTTGCGCAGGATCGTCAGCCAGGACAGGCCCGACTGGAACGCCTCCAGGGTCAGCCGCTCGTACAGCGCCGCCTCGCCGCGCAGCGGCACGCCCCACTCGTCGTCGTGGTAGGCGACGTAGTCCGCCGCCGAGTTGCCCCACGGACACCGCGGCCGCCCGTCCGGCCCAACGGTCGCGGTCATGACGACTCGTCGGCCGGCTCCAGGCGCTCGCGTAAGTCGGCCACCTCCGCGCGCAGGTCGTCGAGCTCGCCCGCGACGCGCCGCAGCACCCAGTCGACCTCGGACATCTTGTAGCCGCGCACAACGAGCTGGAAGCGCACGCCGCGCAGGTCGTCCGCGGTGATGCCGGACGAGGGCAGCCGCGTGGGCGAGGCGCCGGGCGGCAGCGCCGGCAGCTCCTCACCCCGGCCGAAGACGACCGAGGCGATCAGGAAAACCACGGCCGCCACGAGCACCATGACGACCAGGTAGATCAGGACGGTGGTCACGAGAGGGATCGTTGCACACCCCTCTGACGGAAACTCACCTGACGAGCAGGGAGCGCATCGGTGGCCGGTCCGCGACCGCCGCGCCCGCGGTGTCCGGCAGCCACTCGCCCGCCACCTGGACGAACTGCGTCAGCTCGCCGGCGTCCGCGGGGAGCATGCCGCAACGGGCGAGCACGGTGCCGAGGATCTGGCGCGCCATCAACCCGAGCGCCGCCAGCGGCTGGTTGCGGTGCCGCCGCACGCCCAGGTTCACCTGCGCGATCCCCGCCAGCCCGACGATCGCGTGCGCGTCCAGCAGCAGCCCGATCTCCACCCCGTACCCGGACGCGAACGGCACCGACTCGAGCAGCGCGCGGGTGCCGGCGTACTCGCCCGACAGCGGCTGGATCACCCCGGACAGCTCGGGGCGCAGCGCCGAGAGCAGCGGGCGGGCCATCAGCTCGGTGACCCGGCCGCCGCCGGACCCGGCCGCGTCCTCGGTGGACAGCGGGCGCCGGTAGAACCCCTTCACCAGCGCCACGTCCGGAGCGAACAGCAGCGGGCCGAGCAGCGTCGGCACGAACTCCGGCGACGGGTCGACCAGGTCCGAGTCCACGAACACCAGCAGGTCGCCGGTCGTCGCCGCGAGCGAGCGCCACAGCACCTCGCCCTTGCCGGGCAACGGTTCCAGCTCGGTCAGCACCTCGGTCCGGCGCACGACCCGGGCACCCGCCACGGCGGCCACCTCGACCGTGCGGTCCGTCGAGCCGGAGTCGAGCACGACCAGCTCGTCCACGAGGGAGCCGACGAGCGGCCGGATCGAGGCGACCACGCCGCCGACCGTGGCCTCCTCGTCGAGCGCCGGCAGCACCACGCTCACCGTGCGGGAGCCCTTGGCAGCCACCAGCTCCGCGACCGTCCACTCGGCACTCTGCCAGGTCCGCTCGGCGAACCACGCCCGCGCGTCCGGATGCATCAGGCCAGCGCCCGCAGGCAGCGCACCGGCTGCCGGGTCCCGGCGATGCTCGCCACCATCTCGACCACCTTCCGCGTCCGGCCGACCTCGTGCGCGCGGAACACCCGGGCGCCGGCGTTGGCCGCCACCGAGGTCGCCGCGAGCGTGCCGTCCACCCGGTCGGCCACGTCGGCGTCCAGGGTCTCGCCGACGAAGTCCTTGTTGGACAACGCCATCAGCACCGGCCAACCCGTCGCGACCAGCTCGTCGAGCCGGCGCAGCAGCGCGAGCCCGTGCCAGGTGTTCTTGCCGAAGTCGTGCGTGGGGTCGATCAGCACGCCCTGCTCGGGCACGCCGAGGGCGACCAGCCGCTCCGCCCGCGCCACCAGCTCGTCGGCCACCTCGGCGACCACGTCCAGGTAGCGCACCCGGTGCGGGTCGGTGCGCGGCGCTGCGCCGCCGGTGTGCGAGCAGACCATGCCGACGCCGAACTCGGCGGCGACCTCCGCCAGCCGGGGGTCCGCGCCCGCCCAGGTGTCGTTGATCAGGTCGGCGCCGGCCGCGCAGGCCGCCCGGCCGACCTCGTGACGCCAGGTGTCCACGCTGATCACGAGGTCGGGATGGAGCTCGCGCACCCGCTCGACCAGCGGCACCACCCGGCGCAGCTCCTCGTCCGCTTCGACCCGTTCGCCGTGCGCGCCGGCCCGGACGCCGCCGATGTCGACGATGTCCGCGCCCTGGCCGACCAGCCGCTCGACGGCGGCGAGTGCGGCCTGCTCGGCGAACGTGGCGCCGCGGTCGTAGAAGGAGTCCCTGGTGCGGTTGACGATCCCCATCACCAGCGCGCGGTCCTGCGTGACCGTCCGGCGGCCGAATCGAAGAATGCCCACCCGCGGATCGTGCCACGCGCGCGCCGCGAACAACCCCGGCGATACACGGAGGTCACAATTGGTGACCCCGACGAAACTTGCTCAGTGGGTTTCGTCCCAAGCTTGGTAGGCCTCTTCGACCACGCGGATGGCGTCGTCGACGTCGTCGGTCACGTGCAGCAGCGCCATGTCCTTCTCGCCGATCTTGCCTTCCTTGTAGACCGTGTCGTGCACCCAGTCGTACAGCCCGCCCCAGTAGGACCGTCCGAAGAGGACGACCGGGAACTTGGTGACCTTCTTCGTCTGCACGAGCGTGAGTGCCTCGAACAGCTCGTCGAGCGTGCCGAAGCCACCCGGCAGGCAGATGAACGCTTGGGCGTACTTGACGAACATCGTCTTGCGGGCGAAGAAGTAGCGGAAGTTGACGCCGAGGTCGACCCAGGGGTTGAGGCCCTGCTCGAACGGCAGCTCGATGCCCAGCCCGATGGACAGCCCGCCGGCCTCCGAGCAGCCGCGGTTGACCGCCTCCATCGAACCCGGGCCGCCGCCGGTCATCGCGGCGTAGCCGGCCCTCGCGAGCGCCGCGCCGATGTCCACGCCCAGCTGGTACTCGGGATCGTCGCGCTTGGTCCGCGCGGAGCCGAACACGGTGACCGCGCGCGGCACCTCGGCCAGCGCGCCGAAGCCCTCGACGAACTCCGCCTGGATGCGCAGCACCCGCCACGGGTCGGTGTGCACCCAGTCCGCCGGGCCGCGTGAGTCCAGCAGCCGCTGGTCGGTGGTGGTCGCTTCGTCCCTTCTGGACCGCCGCAGCACCACTGGCCCCCGCTGCTTCTCCTTGGGGTGCTCCTCGTCCGGCTGCTCGGCGAACTGCTCGATCGTCACGTGCGCGAGTCTAGAGACAAGTATCTTGCCGAGCGTGTCCGAAGAGCGCATCGAGAAGCTCGAGAAGTCCCTGCAACACCTGCGCAAGCGCGTGGACCAGCTCGACCGCCGGCAGACCGACGTGTCCGACGGCCTGCGGTACGCCGTGCTGGCCTGCGCGGTCGCCGGCGCGATCCTGGCGATGACGGCCGCGACGTGGCGCACGGTCGGCGGCGCCGACGGCTACGTGGAGACGTTGTGGGGGATGGTGCCGGAGGGTTGGCAGGCCGCGTGGACGCTCGGCGGCGTGCTGGTCGTCGGGGTGGGCACGATCGCGGTGTTCGTCGCCGACACCGCCGGGAAGGCGAGCCACATCGTGTTCGTCGTGCTGGCGCTGCTGACGGCCGTGGGCATCGTCCTCGTGGGCGCCGTGGACGCCGGCGGCTACTACAGCGCCGAGGAGGGCGACTCCGCCCCGGCCCGCTGGCTGACGCTGCTGGCGACCCTGTTCCTGGCCGTCGTCCACGGCACCCGCGCGAACGACATCAGGCGGTAGACATGTCGCGTTTCGCCGCATTGGGGACGAGCCTCGCCACCGGCCTGCTCGTGCTGACCGCCACGACCTGGGCCGCCAACGAGGAAGGCGCGGACCCGTACACGCTGTGGGGACTCGTGGCGGAAGGCTGGGTCGCGCTCCTGATGCTGGCCTTCGTCGCCGGCACCGCGCTGACGACCTACTGGCTCTTCCTCGCCGAGCCGCCCACCCGGATCGGGCACCTGGTCATGGTGTTCGTCTCGCTGACGACCGCGGTCTGGGTGCTCGTGGTCGAGCAGGTGCCGCCGGAGGAGTTCGACTCGGCGCCGGGGCGGTGGCTCACGCTGCTCGGCGCGCTGGCGCTCGCCGGGGTGCACGGGTTCCGCGCGGAGGAGCTCAGCCCGCGAGGAAGCGGGTGAGGACCTCCGCGCAGCGGTGGATGTCGGCGATCGGCACGTGTTCCTGTCGCGTGTGGGCCAGGGTGGGGTCCCCGGGGCCGAAGTTGACCGCCGGCATGCCGCGCGCGGCGAAGCGGGCCACGTCGGTCCAGCCGAGCTTCGCCACCGGGTCGCCGCCCGCGGCCGCGACCAGCTCGGCGGCCGCCGGGGCGGACAGCCCGGGCAGGGCGC
>NZ_JBOHGA010000330.1:0-5103 GCF_050699915.1 Actinophytocola sp. | reverse complement strand
GTGGAACGCGGCGTGGGTGCCGCGACGGGCGTCGCGGGCCGGCGGTGGGCCGACCGGCTCAGCTCTCGGGCCGCCTGACCGCGGGCTGGTCCGCGGCCGGGGCCTGGTCGCCGAGGCGGTCGACCGCCCACTCGGTCACCTTGCGGGCGACCTGCTGCGCGCTCAGTCCCAACCGCACCAGGACCTCCGCCCGGGTGCCCTGGCCGTGGAACTCCTGCGGGATCGCGAGGTCGCGCAGCGGGGTGTCCACATCGGCGTCGCGCAGGGCGGCGGCCAGCGCCCAGCCGACGCCGCCGTGCCGGCCGCCGTCCTCGACGGTCACCACGAGCCGGTGCTGGGCGGCCAGGTCGACGAGCTCCGCCGGCACCGGCGTCACCCACCGCGGGTCGACGACGGTCACCCCGATGCCCTGGTCCTCCAGCCGGTCCGCGGCGGCGAGGCCCATCTCGGCGAACGCGCCGACCGTCACCAGCAGCACGTGCCGGTCGCCGGTCGGGTGGCGCAGCACGTCGACCGTGCCGAGCCGCTCCAGCGCCGGGATGTCCGCGCCGACCGACGCCTTCGGGAAACGCAGCACGGTCGGCCCGTCGGAGACCGTGAGCGCCTCGCCGAGCTCCTCGGACAGGGTGCCGGCGTCGCGCGGCGCGGCGATCCGGATGCCCGGTACGGCGCCGAGGACCGACAGGTCCCACATGCCGTGGTGGCTCGCCCCGTCCGGCCCGGTGACGCCGGCGCGGTCGAGCACGACGGTGACCGGCAGCCGGTGCAGCGCGACGTCCATCAGCATCTGGTCGAACGCGCGGTTCAGGAACGTCGAGTAGATCGCGACGACCGGGTGCAGCCCCGCCATGGCCATGCCCGCGGCCGAGGTGATCGCGTGCTGCTCGGCGATGCCGACGTCGAACCAGCGGTCCGGGTAGGCCTCCGCGAACGGCGCGAGGCCAGCGGAACGCAGCATGGCCGCGGTGATCGCGACGACGTCCGGCCGGTGCTCGCCGATGCGCACCATCTCCTGCGCGAACACCGACGTCCACGTGGCGCTCTTCGCGGTGGTCGGCTTGCCGGTGACCGGGTCGATCGGGTCGGTCTGGTGCATCTGGTCGACTTCGTCGTTCTCGGCCAGCGGGAAGCCGCGACCCTTGCAGGTGGCGGCGTGCACGATGACCGGACCGCCGAACTCCTTGGCACGGCGCAGCGCCGCCTCGAGCGCGGCGAAGTCGTGCCCGTCGACCGGTCCGAAGTACTTCAGGCCGAGGTCCTCGAACATCATCTGCGGGCTGAGCGCGTCCTTGATGCCGCGCTTGGCGGCGTGCAGGGCGGCGTAGAGCGGCCGGCCCACCACCGGCGTGCCCTGCAGCACGCGCCTGCCACCCTCGAGCGCGCGCTCGTAGTTCGGCGACAGGCGCAGCGCCGCGAGGTGGTCGGCCAGCCCGCCGATCGTCGGCGAGTAGGAGCGCCCGTTGTCGTTGACGATGACGACCATCGGCCGGTTGCTGGCCGCGATGTTGTTGAGGGCCTCCCAGCACATGCCGCCGGTGAGCGCGCCGTCGCCGACGACCGCGACCACGTGCCGGCGCTCGCCGCGCAGCTCGTAGGCCTTCGCCAGGCCGTCCGCGTAGGACAGTGCGGTCGAGGCGTGGCTGTTCTCGACGAGGTCGTGCTCGCTCTCCGCGCGGCTGGGGTAGCCGGAGAGCCCGTCGTTCTGGCGCAGGGAGTCGAACTCGTCGCGCCGGCCTGTGACGACCTTGTGAACATATGCCTGATGGCCGACGTCGAAGATGACGGCGTCCCGCGGCGAGTCGAACACCCGGTGGATCGCCATGGTCAGCTCGACCACGCCGAGGTTCGGCCCGAGGTGACCGCCGGTAGTGGTGACCTTGTCCACGAGGAACTGGCGGATCTCCGCCGCGAGCTTGGTGAGGTCCTCGATGCTCAGCCGCCGCAGATCGGCCGGGCCCTGCACGGACTCGAGCAGGCTCGCATGGTCGGTCACCGCTGGTCACCTCGATTTCTGGCCGCCGCACCCGGCGGCTGGGTCGTTCGGCCGGTTGCGGCCAGTCTACGAGCGCACGTGGGTAGGGGGTCCGCCCCTACACTCAGGGCGTGCCTGTCGCATTCGACACCTCCGGGATGGAGCAGTACGACGAGCGCACGTGGTTTTGTCCGAGAACTGGTGACCAGGTCAGCCTGACGTATATCGACCTGGTCCCGGACCTGCCCGCGCCGCTCGACGACCTGCCCCTCCTGCGTCACCGTCTCGCCATCGAGACGGCGGAGGTCGGTGCGCTCATCGAGGCACACGTGGTCATGATCGACTCGGTGCCGGCGCTGTACCAGCTGCTGAAGCTGCCGATTCCCGACCAGGACTCCGGGCAGGCCTTCATCGCCGCGTTCACCGTGCCGAAGGCCTCGTGCTCGGCGGTGCTGCGGATCCAGTGCGCGGAGAGCGCGCCGACCGGGCTGCGCGAGTCGGCGGTGATCGCGCGGGTGGGGCCGGAGGCTTTCGTGCGGCCGCACCCGTACGCGCCGACGCTCGAGGGCCGGCTGCCGTGGCACGCCGGGGACGAGGAGCGGTGGGACGGTCAGTTCCCGGACCACGCGCTGAGCAGGGCCCGGGAGTGGGCGAACAAGACGATCTCGACGGCGCGGATCGACCCGGCGTTCGCGTCGCTGGCGCCGTTCAAGCCGGGCGGGCCGGGGCCGAACGAGCACACCGACTTCCACGCGCCGGTCGAGCGGCCGGCGCTGCCCCCGGCGTCCTCCGCTCGCTCTGGTCCGTCCTCGCGGGACACTCCGTCTCGGTCTTCCCAGTCGCGGTCTTCCCGTTCTTCTCAGGACCGGTCGCGGGTGAACGGTCACGCCGGGCCCGTCGACAGGCCGTCGCTGGACGCGCCCGAGCTGGAGCCGGCCAGCGGCCGCCGACGATCGGGCTCGGACGAAGGGCCGTCCGCACTACGCCGGTCGGCCGCCGACGAAGGTTCGTCCACGTTGCGACGATCGGGTGTAGACGAAGGCCCGTCCGCGCTACGGCGATCGGCCGCCGACGACGTGCCACCCGGTCCACGGCGATCGTCGCCGGACGAGGGGCCGTCCTCGCTACGGCGGTCGGCTGTGGACGACGGACCGTCCGGTTCACGCCGGTCGGCTGGAGATCGGCCGGCCTCGACTGCCTCCGACGACGACCCGCCGCCGGCGCGACGGTCGACGCTGGACTCCGCGTCGGCGTGGCAGCTGCCGCCGTCGGATGACCCGGAGCCGGCTGGGGCCCCGGCGCCCATGATCGACCCAAGTCCGTCGTCGGAGACGATCGGCGCCCGGGCGTCCCGCACGCGGTCGGGCTCCATCTCCCGGCGGGAGATGGCGAGCTCGCAGGGCTCGACGCACCGGATCGCCCCGCCTGACGACCTCGCGTCACCCCGCGCGGGGTCAGCATCGTCCGCGGAGGCCGACTCGAAGAGTCTCCGCGCCGACCGGTCCAGGCGCACCGATTCCAGTCGCACCGATTCCAGTCGCACCGATTCCAGTCGCGCCGAGCCGAGTCGCGCCACCGACAGGTCCAAGCACGCGAGCGACGCCCTGCCCGGCAGCGCGCTCCCTCCCCCGCCGACGAACCTCCCGTCCCCGCCGAGCGGCCTCCCCGCCCCGACGTCGCGGGACTCCGGCAACCACCGCGGCTCACCCGGCGGCGCACACAGCTCGCCGGACTTCCCCGGCAGCCGCGCGGACGGCGCACACAGCTCGCTCGGCAACGGCGGCGGTGCACACAGCTCGCCAGACGTCCTCGGCAGCCGCGCGGGCGGTGGCCTGAGCTCACCGGGTTCACCCGGTAGCGCCCCCGGGTCGGCGGGCAACTTCTCCGACAGCTCCCCAAGCCACGCCCCCTCGGCACCCGAGTTCCCCGCTGGTCCGCTCAGCTCGCCCGGCGGTGCCGCAGCCGACCTTCCCGCCGCCGCGCTCGGCTCACCCGGCGGCTACCCCGGCGGCCCAACAGCAGCCGACCTTCCCGCCGGCGCGCTCGGCTCACCCGGCGGCCACCCAGGTGGCGCCCCAACAGCAGCCGGCCTTTCCGCCGGCGCGATCGGCCCGCCCAGTGGCTACCCGGGCGGCACCCCGTCCTCGGCCGACTTCCCCAGCGGTGCGCTCGGCTCGCCCGGCGGCTACCCCGGTGGCGCCCACGGCGGCGGGCCCAACCCTCCCTTCGGCTCCGGCGGCGCGACCGACGGCTTCCCGTCCCCGCCCCGTGGCCTGCCCAGCGCCACCCCGGGCTCTCCCGCTGAGCGGACCGACGGTTTCCCGGGTGGCCTGCCGTCGCCGCCCCGAGGCCTGCCCACTCCAGGTGGCGACCTGACCGACGGCCTCCCCGGCGGCCTGCCGTCGCCGGCACGCGACCTGCCGAGTGCCTTCCCAAGCGGCGTCGCATCACCGAACGGCGCCCACTCCTCGCCGGGTGGCCAGCCGTCACCACCTCGCGGCTTCCCCGGCGCGCCGAGCAGCAACCCCGGCTTCCCGCCGGCCGACGCCTACCCCGGCTCGCCGGCGAGTCCGGCGAGTCCGGCGAACGGCTTCCCACGACCGACGCCCGCCGCGTCGCCGAACGGTCTCCCCGCCGGCGACGCCTTTCCCGGCTACTCACCGAACTCCGCCAGCGCGAACCGGATCGTCGCGCCCGGCTCCTACCCCGGCGCCCCCGCACCCGGCACGTTCCCGGGACCGGACTCCGGCGCTCCCACGGTCGCCGGCCCGATCGGTCCGGGCAGCGTCGTGGGAATCCCGCCCGTCTCGCCCAGCCCGCAGCCGGGCGGGTTCCCGGGCACCTCGCCCGAAACCGCCGGCCGCCCGGGCGCCTTCCCCGGCTCACCGGCCGCCGGCCCGGACTCGCCGACTGTCAACCAAAACGTCGTGTTCCCGGGAGCCTCGCCGGACTCGATCAGCGGCTTCCCCGGCGCCGCACCGGCCAACGTCGGTGCCCAGGGCGCCGGCGGTTTCCCGGGAGCCTCGCCCAACTCCGGCGGCTTCCCCCGTACGTCACCCGAGTCGGCCGGTGCCCGACCCGGCGCCGGCGGCGCGCCCGGCGCCTTCCCCGGCACCGCACCGGAATCAGCC
>NZ_JBOHGA010000329.1:0-5110 GCF_050699915.1 Actinophytocola sp. | reverse complement strand
GCAAGGCGGAGCGATGGCCTCGTACTGGGCGTACTCGGCCATTGCGACAACGCGGCCAGGGGCCGGCTGGGCGCGAATCGCGCGGCCAGAGATCCGTCAGACGTGCCCTAGCTGGCGGTCCGTCGGATCCGGCCCGCGTACTTGGCCTCCAGCTCGAGGTTGCGCGCGTGGCCGCCCGGGACGTTGTTCGACACGTACACCGGGGGCATCGTGCCGGCCTCGAGCATGAGCCGGACCGTCTCGGCGACCACCATCTGCACCAGCAGCGCGGCCGACAACGACGACACCGCGCCCGCCGACGTGCCGTCCGGCATGGCCAGCAGGGTGTCGCCGAACGGGGCGCCGTTGTCCAGCGTCACGTCGGCGAGATCCGCCAGCCGCTTGCCCGACTCGTGCCGCGGCTCGACCCCCGTCGAGTGCTCCACCGACGTGATCGCCACGAGCTGGTGGCCGTGGGACTTCACCACGTGGGCCATCTCGACCACCGAGGAGTTCACCCCGGAGCTCGACGCGATCACGAACAGGTCCCGCGGCCGGGGCGCGGCCAGCTCGTACAGCCGCCTGGCCACGTCGCCCCGCCGCTCGAGCATGGGATCCGCGAGCACGGCCGGGTCCTCGCCGCCGAACTGCACGAGGTCCGAGAGCGCGATCCGGTTCGTCGGGATCAGCCCGCCGGCCCGGCCGGCCACCTCCAGTGCGGTGCCCTGCGAGTGGCCGGTGCCGAACGCCTGGATCACCCCGTCGTCGGCGACGCACCTGGCGAACAGCTCCGCCGCGGCCGACACCTGGGTGCCGGACGAGGAGGCCACGTCGGACAGCCGGCGCAGCAGCTCCGCGGCGCTCGACGTGGCGCCGATGGACGTCGCGGTCACGGTGCCGTCACCGCCGCCGTCGCGACCCGGACGATCTCGGTGATCACGTCGTCCAGCGAGCGCTCGCCGTCGCTCAGCGACCAATGGTGCACCAGCTCGTTCACCGCCCCGATCAGCGCGACCGCGCCCAGATGGAAGTCGCGGTCCTCGGCCTCGCCGCGCTCGACCGCCCGCTTCGCCTCCGACACCAGGAACTGCGTCCACCGCTCACGCCACGCGATCCGGTGCCGTTCCACCGCGTTGCTGACTCCGATGATCTCCACGTAGGACAGCCGGGCCCAGCGCGGGTCGCTGGCCGTGGTGGTGACGAACGCGCGCACCGCGCAGGTGAAGCGCTCCCGCAGCGGGGTGTCGTCGGCGTCCTCGAGCGCGCCGAGCACCGCCTGGAAGGCCTGCTCGATGATGCGGTCGTGCAGCGCCATCAGCAGGTCCTCGCGGCTGCCGAACTCCTCGTAGAAGTTCCGGGTGGACACCCCGGCGTCGGTGCAGAGCCGCTCGATGGACGCCGCGGCGTAGCCCTCCGTGCCGAACAGCTTCAACCCGGCCGCGAGTAGCCGTTCCCTGCGCTCCGCGCTCCGCGCGCCGCTCGACGGCCGAACGTCCGCCGTAGGTGCGACGCGCCACCGCGCCGGTTCCCGCCATCCGCCAACCCCCAATCGGTACCGATCCAGGCTACTGGTGGCCGGCGGATGCCGTGAAGACCCCTTGCGCGGCCCGGCCAGCCGGCGGGCCGGGTGTCCACGGTGAACTCGACCGGCGTCACCGCCGGTTCGAGCGAAGGCCTTCCGCGAGCGCCTCGAGGGCCGGCAGGGCTTCCGCCAACGCCGCGCTCACCTCGGGCGGGAGCTCGTCGAGGATCGTCGCCACGGTCCGGGTGCGGGCGGCGAGGATGCGTTGGTGGGTCTGCCGCCCCTCGTCGGTGGCCACCAGCTGGACCGCACGCTGGTCGGCCGGGTGCGGCAGCCGTCGGACGAGGCCGTCGCCGTCGAGCTTGGACACCACGCGGGAGACCATCGTCGGGTTCAGGCCCTCCAGCTCGGTCAGCTCGGCGAGGCTGATCGGGCCGCGGTGGGCGACGAGGCCGAGTACCGAGGCCTGGGTGGGCGTCAGGTCCTCGCTCGACGACGACGCGTTGAACAGCCGCGCCAGCCGTCCGATGACCCGGCGCAACCTGGTCACAGCCTCGGCATCCACCACTGCCTCCCTGCTTGTCTTGCCCGGAGAGTTGGCTCACCAATGTATTGCTTGCCTGCCGGCAAGCAAATATCGTGGTGCTCTATGGGGACACGAAGCGTACGAGCAGCTTCGCCGTCCGCTACGCCACCCGCTGCCACCTCGACCCCGGACGGCCCGGATCCGTTGCCGCGGCGGCACGTCGTGTTCGCGGTGGTCGCGATCGCGCTGTTCATGGCCTCGGTCGACCAGACCATCGTGGCGACCGCGCTGGGCGCGATCCAGACCGACCTAGGCGCCGAGCTGACGTGGAGCGGCTGGACGATCACCGTGTACTCGCTCGGCCAGATCATCGCGATGCCGATGGCGGGCACACTGGGCGACCAGTTCGGCCGCAAGCGGGTCTTCCTGGTCGGCATCTGCCTGTTCACCGCGGCGTCGCTGGCCTGCGGCTTCGCCACGAACATCTATGTGCTGGTGGCGTTGCGCGCGGTCCAGGCCATCGGGGGCGGGGCATTCATCCCGTCCGCGACCGGGATCGTCGCCGAGCACTTCGGCCGGGACCGCGACCGTGCGGTCGGCATGTTCACCAGCATCTTCCCGATCGGCGGCATCGTCGGCCCGATCATCGGCGGGATCCTGGTCGGCTACTTCGGCTGGCGGACCATCTTCCTCGTCAACGTGCCGATCGGCGTGGTGCTGTTCGTGCTGTCCCGCAAGCTGATCGCGGAGTCATCGCGCAAGCCCGCCGGCCGGGTCGACTTCGGCGGCCTGGCGCTGCTCGCGACGCTGATGCTGGCGACGATGTACGGGCTGACCAACCTCGACCGCGGCGCGACGAGCCCGTGGTTCCTGGTGCCGGAGCTGCTCGCGGTCGTGGCCGCGGGCCTGTTCGTTCGGCACACCGTGCGCCACCGTGCGCCGTTCATCCCGCCGCGGCTGTTGGCGGGCAAGGGTTTCGGCACGATGAACGTGCTGAACCTGCTGTTCGGCGGCGCGGCCATCGGGTTCGCCGCGCTGGTGCCGCTCTACGCCGAGGAGCGGTTCGACCTCGACCCGCTGGCCGCCGGCACGCTGCTGACCGCGCGCGGCGTGGGGATGATCTGCGTCGCGGCGCTGGCCGTGCTCGCGCTGCGCCGGCTGGGCCACCGCATCCCGATGGTGGTCGGTTTCGTCACGCTCGCGGGCGGGCTGGTGCTGATGGCCCTGCCGCCGCCGGGGATCTCGGGCTACCTATGGCTGTCGATCACCGCGGCGGTCACCGGTATCGGCATGGGCATGGCCGTACCGGCGGCGAACAACGCCGGCCTGCAGCTGGCCCCGGACCGGATCGCGTCGATCGCCGGCCTGCGCGGCATGTTCCGCCAGAGCGGCTCGATCATCGCGGTGTCGATCACCACGGCGGTGCTGGCCAACAGCGCGCACCCGGCCGCCGCGCAGGCACACGCGTTGGTCGTGCTGGCGGTCCTGCTGGTGGCGGTCGTCCCGCTGATCTTCACGATCCCGGAACACCGCGGCAGCTGGTAGTCGCCATCATCAAGCGCTGGATCGATGACGCCGAGGTTCGCCGGGTGCGGCTGAGGCGGTGAGCGCTCAGCAGCCGCCGCGTGGGACGGTCTGGTGCCAGTCCGGCACCTGGTACCAGTCCGAGCTGGCCACGCTCGCGCCAAGGCAGCCGACCTGACGCAGCCGTTCCGTCGCCTCCGCCGGGGTCGGGTTCGTCGCGTCCAGCTCCGGCGCCAGCTCGTTCACGTTGGTCGCCACCGTGAGGTAGTGGTTGTCCACATAGAACGCCCGCTGCTCGGGCGACAGGCCGGCGAACGTCGTGGCACCACCGTCGAAGACGACGAACCACGGGCGCAGCGCCTCCTCGTAGCGGGTGCGCGGGTCCGAGCCGGCGATGCCGTCGTGCACGAACGGGAAGCCCACCGCGGCGCCCGGGTTCGCCGACAGGTGCCGGGCGTACTCGACCTCCGTCGGCAGCGAGTCGTTCTCCACGGTTCCCTTCAGCACCAACAGGATCACCCGCCCGCGCAACGACTCCGCCGGCGCCCACGCGTCGGCCCGCGACGCCGCGTCCGGGGTCGGGTGCGCGCCACCCATGAGGTCCGCCGGGCGGTACATCGCCGAGCCGAGGCGGTCGGCGAACAGCGCGTCCAGCTCGTCCGGCCCCACGCCCTGGTCGTCCTGGAAGCCGGCCTTCAGCTCCAGCTTGATCAGCAGCGGCTGGTGCGCGGGGTTCGTGTCGTGCCAGGACCGGATGTTGTCCACACAGGTCTCGAGGCCCTGGCTGGTGTCGCCGCTCGCGGACGTGCAGTTGTTGTCGTTCCAGAGTGGATTGTCGTGGTTGACCGTCCACGAGGACAGCGTCGTCCACACGTCGAGCTCGATCATGCCGACGCCGGTGCCGAGGGCGTCGGTGAGATGGCCGAACGCGCCCTTCTCATAGGAGTTGTGCAGGCCGCTGACCGCAACCCCGCCGAGCGTGGGCCCCTCTGCGGAAGCCGGCCAGAACGGCGTGGAGACGAGCACGAGGGCGGCCGCCGCCGCGGCGAGCAGTCGAGTGCGCACGGTTCACGGACCGTAGTCGACCGGTCGCAGCGGTGTCAGCCGCCGATCGGAGCCACTTCAGCGCAGGTCGTACACCGTCTGGCCGCCCACGTTCGTCGCCTCGTAGTTGTCCGCGACCCACTGCGCGATCCCCGAGTCGCCGCCCGGCCCGCCCATGCCGCCGCCCGAGACGTAGTAGCCGATCTGTCCATTCGCGACGTAGCGCTGGAACTCGGCGAGCGTGGGGGCCGGGTCGCCACCGCTCCAGCCGCCGATCGCGATCACCGACTTCCCGCTCGCCAGCTCGAGGTCCGCGGCCGCCGTGCCGCCGGTGGTCGCCGCCGCCCACGTCGTGTCCGTGTCTGCCAGCAGGGCGGCGACCTCGTCGCTCGCGGGCCCGGCCATGCGGTCCATCGTCGAGGCGGCCGGGCCGGACGCGGGGATCGAGCCCGCGTGCGTCTCCGCCGCCGTGGCCACCGAGAACGCGCCGGTGCCGGCCGCGGACCTCGAGCTGG
>NZ_JBOHGA010000328.1:0-5146 GCF_050699915.1 Actinophytocola sp. | reverse complement strand
GAACCTCGTTGTACGAGGTGAAGCCGGCCACCCAGCCTTCGTGGAAGTACGCCGGCTCGCCGTTCGCGTCCCGGCTCGCCATGCCGAACCCGTACCGCTCCAGCGGCGTCGTCTCGACGCGCGCCCGCAGCAGCTCGTCGAGCGTCTCGCGGTCGACCACGGCCGGGTCGCCGGTCATCAGGAACTGGTTCCACCGGTCCAGGTCCCGCACGGTCGAGTACATGCCGCCGCCGGCGTAGTAGACCGAGTCGGCGAGTGTCTCGGCGGCAGTCGTCCAGTCGTGGTAGCCGACCGCGTAGCGCTCGCCGGACGCGAGCCCCGGCTCGTAGCCGGAGTCGGCCATGCCGAGCGGGTCGAGGATCTCGGTCCGCAGGAAGTCGCCGTAGGCCAAGCCGGAGAGCCGCTCGACGACGCGGCCGAGCAGCACGTAGCCGGAGCTGTTGTAGTCCCACCGCGCGCCTGGGGCGAACTCGAGCGGCCGGCTCGCGACGACCTCGGTCAGCTGCTCGGGCGAGGGCTCCCTGGTGCCGATGCGCGCGAAGAACGCCGCCGCCTCGGCCATGGAGCTGTCCATGTAGTCGTACAGCCCGGACGTGTGGGTCAGCAGTTGCTCGACCGTGATCGCGCGCCACGCCGCCGGGCAGTCCGACAGGTGCGCGCACACCGCGTCGGTGACCCGCAGCCGGCCCCGCTCCTGCAGGATCAGCACGGCCAGCGCGGTGAACTGCTTGGTCAGCGACGCGATCCGGAACCGCGTGTCCGGCCCGTTGGCCACGCCGTCAGTGTCGCCTGTGCCCACCCGCGCCCGGTCGAAACCGCGGCGCAGCAGCACCTGGTCGCCGAGCCGCACCTCGACCGTCCCGCGGAACTGCCGCAGGTCCACCGCGTCGGCGAGGTAGTCGACCATCCGCCGGGTCGTCGCCGACTCGGGTTCGGGCGCCGGCGAGCGCTCTGGCGACGGCGTGCAGCCCGCCGCCGTCAGCCCGAGAACCACCGCGGCGACGACCGCCGCCCACCGGGACGCCATGCCCCTCCATCGCGCCGGCACCGCGGGGCGTGACGTTCCCATCCGAAGTCGGGTTGCCAGACAGATACCGAGTATGCATACTCAGTATCCATGTCCATCAAGTACGGCCTGCTCGCCCTGCTCGAGCGCCAGCCGATGTACGGCTACCAGCTGCGCAGCGAGTTCGAGCGCTCCACGGGCGCCACCTGGCCCCTCAACATCGGGCAGGTCTACACGACGCTGTCCCGCCTGCACCGCGACGGCCTGGTCGAGGAGACCGGCGAGTCCGACGACCAGGGCAAGGTGGTCTACCGGCTCACCGACACCGGCCAGGCCGACCTCGTGCGCTGGTTCGCCACACCGGTCACCCAGGACGACCGGCCCCGCGACGAGCTGGCCATCAAGGTCGCGCTGGCGGTCGCCACGCCGGGGGTCGACGCCCGGGCGGTCATGCAGGCCCAGCGCACCGCGACCGTCCGCCATCTCCAGGAGCTGACCCGGCTCAAGGCCCGCGCCGGCGAGGACGACCTGGCCTGGCTGCTCGTGCTCGACTCGATGATCTTCCGGGCGGAGGCCGAGGTCCGCTGGCTCGACCACTCCGAGACCCGCCTCGCCCGCGCGCCGCGGCCCGTCGTCCGGCCTGCCACGACCGAGGCAGCCACCGAGCCGGCGACCGACTCGCAGGAGGTGCCCCGGTGAGCGGAGCTTGCGGAGCGAACCAACAAGCACAGGGCGACCGCGAGCGGCGCCACCGAGCCTGCGAGGGGGCGTCGTGAGTGAATATGCGATCGAGCTGCGAGACGTGTCCCGGGTGCACGGCAGTGGCGAGACGACCGTGCACGCGCTGCGCGGCGTCAGTCTCTCCGTCGCCCCCGGCACGCTTCTCGCGGTCATGGGCCCGTCCGGTTCGGGCAAGTCCACCCTGCTGCAGCTGGCCGGCGGCCTCGACCGGCCATCCGAGGGCAGCGTCCACGTCGAGGGCGTGGCGCTCGGCGAGCTGGGCCGCGCCGGGCTCGCGCAGCTGCGCCGGCGCGGCATCGGCTACGTCTTCCAGGACCTCAACCTCATCCCGGCGCTGACCGCCGCGGAGAACGTGGCGCTGCCGCGCGAGCTCGACGGCGTGCGGGCGCGGCAGGCCCGCGCCGAGGCGCTGACCGCGCTGCGCGAGGTCGACGTCGAGAACGTGGCGGACCGCTTCCCGGACGAGATGTCCGGCGGCCAGCAGCAGCGCGTGGCGATCGCCCGGGCGCTGGTCGGGCCGCGCCGGCTGCTGCTCGCCGACGAGCCGACCGGGGCGCTGGACTCCTACACCGGCGAGTCCGTGCTCGGCGTCATCCGCGCGCGCTGCGACGCGGGCGCGGCCGGGCTCCTCGTCACCCACGAGGCCCGGCACGCGGCCTGGGCCGACCGAATCGTGTTCCTGCGTGACGGCCAGGTCGTCGACGAGACCGTGTCGCCCGCGCCGGACAGTCTTCTGGAGGTGCAGTCGTGAGTGGCTGGCGTTGTGCGTTCCGGATCGCGCGGCGGTCGATGCGGCGCAACCTGAAGCGCTCGATCCTGATCTCCTCGCTCATCGCGGTGCCGATCGCGGGCGCGACGGTGATGGACGGGCTGCTGCAGACGGTCACCGGCGGCGAGCACGCGGCCTACCAGATGATGGGCACCGCGGACGCGACGGCGGAGGTCACCGGGCAGGAGTCGCTGCCGGACTGGGCGCCGGGCGACTACGAGAGCGCCGAGGCGGGCGACCGCGACCCGCGGTCCGTCGACCTCGCCGGCCTGCTCCCGCCCGGTTCACGGGTGGTGCCGGACAACGAGTTCGGAATGATGCGGGTGACCGACGGCGACCGGGTCATGCGCATCCAGGTCGACCTCGTCGCGGCCGGTGACCCGCTGGCCGAACACCAGGCCCGCCTGGAGTCAGGTCGCTTCCCGGACCGACCGGGCGAGGCCGCGGTCACCGAGCCGCTCGCGGAGCGTCTCGGCCTGCTCGACGGCGACCAACTCCGCGACGGCGCCACGGTCACCGCCGAGGACGGGCCGACGGTCACCGTCACCGGGCTCGTGGTGACGCCGACTTCGCTCGGCCGGCCGGCGGTCGTCGCGCCGCCGGACTCGGTGCTCCGGGACGTCAAGGGCACGATCAGCCAGGACCCGAGCGTGCCGTACCTCGTCGACCTGCCGCCCGGCGCCGACGCCGACGCGCTCTGGCCGAAGCTCGCGGAGCAGGGCATCACGTTCACGCCGCGGGCGGTCTACACCGATCCGGACCGCTACCCGCGGGCGATCAGCGATGACGAACCGATCGAGACGATCGGCCCGGTAGCGCTCATCGTCGGCTTCGGGCTCCTCGAGGTCGTGCTGCTGGCCGGCGCGGCGTTCGCGGTCGGCGCCCGCCGGCAGGTCCGTGAGCTGGGGCTGATCGCGGCCAACGGCGGCACGGGCAAGCACATCGGCCGCACGGTGCTGGCGGAAGGAGTCGTGCTCGGCGGGGTCGGCGCCGTCGGCGGGCTGCTGCTGGGCGTGCTGCTGATCTTCGCCGGGTGGCCGCTGTGGGAGCAGGTCATGGGCGAGGTGATCGACGGCTGGCGCTTCGGCTGGCCCGAGCTGACCGTGGCCTGCGTCGTGGCGGTGCTGTCCGGGGCCGGCGCGGCCCTGCTGCCCGCGATCGGCGTCGCCCGGATGCAGCCGGCCGACGCGCTGGCGCAGCGGTTCCGCACCACCAGGCTCAGCGGCCGGCTGCCGCTGCTCGGCCTCGTCCTGCTGGGCGTGGGCGTGGCGGGCGTGGTCGCCGCGGGGCTGCTGGCCCGCCACGACCTCGCGGCCCACGAGGCCGCGCAGCTGGAGAGCGAGTTCTACACCGGGCTGGACCTGATCGTGCCGGCCCTGTTCATGCTCGCCGCCGCGCTGGTCGCGGTCGTCGGGTTGGGCATGAGCACGTCCGGGGTCATCGCGATGTTGGGCAGGGTCGCGGGTGGGCTGCCGCTGTCGGGCCGGCTGGCGGTGCGCGACGCCGGCCGGCACCGGCACCGGACCGTGCCCGCGGTCGCGGCGATCATGGTCGTGGTGGCCGGCTCGGTCTCGATGGCGTTCGTGATCGCCGCGGGCGCGTCCGACGAGTCCCGGACCCAGCCGCCCGACACGCTCACCGCGCTCGCCGACCGGACCCTGGTGTACGGCGACGACGCGGAGAAGGTCGCGGACGCCCGCCGCGAACTCGCCACCGGCGGGGCCGCGATCGCGGCGGAGCTACCGGAGGGCAGGGCGCTGAAGGTGCCGACGGTCTCGCGGGGTTCGTCGCCGGTGCTGATGGAGCCGTGGCGGTCGAACACGTGCGTGCTGGGCGAGGTCGGCATCGCCGAGCCGGCGGTGATGGAGCTGGCCCTTGGCCGCGCGCCCGACGCGGACCTGCGGGCGGACCTGGACCGGGGCAAGGTCGTGGCGGTCGACGAGTGCTACGTCCAGGACGGGACCGCCGGCTTCGACACCGGCGACGAGGAGGGCGAGCTGACCGAGCTGCCCGCGCGGTACGTGTCGCGGCCGGAGGGCACGAGCTACTTCAACCTCCCGTCTGCCTTCGTGTCCGAACAGACGGCGCGGGAGCAGGGCTGGACCGTCGCGGTCGACACGCTCGCTGTGCGCTACGCGCCGTCGGCGTCGGCGGATGACCTCGACGCGGCGATCGTGGCGGGGGAGGACCACGGCGTCGAGGTGTGGCAGCCCTACGACGCCGTCGAGGAGGCCAACCTGATCAACCTGGCGCTCGTCGCGGGTGCCGGGCTGGTCACGCTGCTCGGCGTGGCGGTCACGATCGCGCTGTCCGCGGCGGAGAGCCGGGACGACCTGGCGACGCTGTCGGCGATCGGCGCGCAGCCGCGGCGCCGGCGGACGTTTGCGGGCGCGCAGGCGCTCGTGCTGAGCGGGCTCGGCACGGCGCTCGGGCTGCTGCTCGGCGTGGTGCTCGGGTTCTCGGCCATCCCGCTGTCCGGGGAGTCGGCGCTCGTGGTGCCGTGGACCAGCCTGGCCCTCACGGTCGTGGGCGTGCCGCTGCTCGCGATGGCCGTGGCGATGGCGACGACGCGATCGAAACTGCCGATGGTCCGGCGCCTGGAGTGAGGCGGGGGTCGTGGGGGGGGGGGG
>NZ_JBOHGA010000327.1:0-5210 GCF_050699915.1 Actinophytocola sp. | reverse complement strand
GCTCGCGCCGGGTGCGTCCGGGCCGCGGCGGCTCACCAGCAGCAGGTGGCGCATGCCGCGCTCCCGCACGAGGTGGCGGGCGAGGTGGCCGGCCAGCCCGCCGGTGCCGCCCGTGACGAGCGCGGTCCCCTCGGGATTCCACGGCGTGGCGTCGTCCGCGTTCGTGGCCAGCGGAGCGAGCCGGGCGACGCGGGCTTCGCCGTCGCGGACGGTGTACTGCGGTTCGCCGGATGCCGCCACGGCCGCGGCCGTCTCCGGCGGGTCCGGCGAGTCGACGAGGACGAACCGGTCCGGGTGCTCGATCTGGGCGGATCGCACCAGGCCCCACACGGCGGCCGCCGCGAGGTCGTCGGTCTCGACGGCACCGTCGGTCACGAAGACCAGCCGGGTCGCGGCGGTGCGGTCGTCGGCGAGCCAGCGCTGGATCAGCAGCAGGACCCGGGACGTCAGGTCGCGCAGCCGTTCGGGCATCGGCAGGTCCGCGCGGGAGGCGACCCGCACCGCGGCCAGGTCCGAGGCATCGAACGTCGCGAGGTCCGTGTCCAGGTCGAAGACCGTGACCGCGGGAGGCTCGGCCGTCGGCGCCGGTGCGGTGACCCAGTCGAGCCGGTACATGCCGTCCTGCCGGGCGACCGGGCGGGCCGTGTCCGCCCGGCGGGAGGTCACGGAGTCGATGCGCAGCACCGGGTTTCCCGCCGCGTCGACCGCGGTCAGGGCGAACGCGCCGGGCTCGGTCCGGGTCAGCCTGACCCGCAGCGACGACACACCGGCGGCGTGCAGCGACACGCCCACGAGTGAGAACAGCAGCCCGCCACCGTCACCGTCCAGATAGGACGCGGCGTGGAAGGCGGCGTCGAGCAGTGCCGGGTGCATGCCGTAGGCGCCGGCGCTCTCGGCCGCGTCGTCCGGCAGGGCGACCTCGGCGTACACGTCGTCGTCGTGCGCCCACGCCGCCCGCAGGCCCTGGAACGCCGGCCCGTAGTCGAGCCCGGCGTCGGCGAGCCGGTCGTAGAGGTCGCCGACGTCCAGCGGCCGGGCGGCCGCCGGCGGTGTGGCGTCGAAGTCGGTGACCGGAGCGCCGGTCGCCAGCATGCCGCTCGCGTGCGGCACCCACGGCGACTCGGAGTCGTCGGCCGGTCGCGAGTGGACGGTGACGCCCCGGCGGCCGGTCTCGTCCGGCGCCGCGACGGCCACCTGCAGGTCGACCGCATCGTGCTCGCCGAGCACCAGCGGGACGCCGAGTGTCAGCTCCTCGACCACGTCGGCGCCGACGTGGTCGGCCGCGCGAACCACGAGCTCGAGGAACCCGCTGCCGGGCAGCAGCACAACGCCGCCCGCGGCGTGGTCGGCGAGCCACGGATGCGTGGTGAGCGAGAGCCGGCCGCTGAACACGACACCCGCGGTCGGCGCCAGCTCCATGGCGGCGCCGAGCATCGGGTGCTCCGCCGCGAGCAGACCGAGCCCGGCCGGGTCGCCGGCACGGATCGAGGTCGCCATGTTGGACCAGTAGTGCTCGTGCTGGAAGGCGTACGGCGGCAGCACGACCCGCCGCGCACCAGTGCCCTCGTACGCCCGCGTCCAGTCGACCCGGCCCGCCCGGACGTACAGCTCGGCCGCGGAGGTGAGGAACCGGGCGAGGTCGTCGTCGTCGCGACGCAGCGTGCCGACCGCTACCGCGGGGACGTCGGCTGGGACATCGGCTGGGACATCGGCACTGTCGATGGTCTCCTGCACGCTCATGCTCAGCACGGGGTGCGGGCTCACCTCGACGAACGCGCGGTGCCGCTCCCTGAGCAGCGCCCGGACGGCGGGCTCGAACCCCACCTGGCCGCGCAGGTTGCGATACCAGTAGCCGGCGTCGAGCTCGGTGCCGTCCGCCCACTGTCCGGTGACGGTGGAGAAGAACGGCACGACGGCCCGTCGCGGCGTGACCGGCGCCAGGGCGTCGAGCAGCTCGTCACGGAGCAGTTCGACGTGTGCGGAGTGCGACGCGTAGTCGACCGGGATCCGGCGCACGCGTATCTCCCGCGCCGACAGCTCATCGAACAACACATCCAGCGCACCGAGATCCCCGGCGACGACGACGGCAGCCGGCCCGTTCACGGCGGCGATCGACAGTCCCTCGACGAGCCGGGTCTCCACCTCGGCCACCGGCAGCGCGACCGACATCATCCCGCCGCGGCCCGCCAGCGTGCGCGCGATCGCCTGACTGCGCAACGCGACCACCCGCGCACCGTCTTCGAGGGACAGTGCACCGGCGACCACGGCGGCGGCGATCTCGCCCTGCGAGTGCCCCACGACGGCGTCCGGCGTGACTCCGAAGGACTGCCACACCGCGGCCAGCGACACCAGCACCGCGAACGACGCGGGCTGCACCACGTCCACCCGGTCCAGCTCGTGACCGTCGCGGAGGACGTCGAGCAACGACCAGTCCAGGTACGGCGACAGGGCGGCGGCACACTCGGCCAGCCGCTCCGCGAACACCGGCGACTCGACCAGCAGCCGCGCGCCCATGCCCGCCCACTGCGAGCCCTGGCCCGGGAAGACGAACACCGTCCGCCCGTCCACGTCCGCCACGCCCTCGACCACCTCGGCGGCGGGAGTGCCGGCGGCGAGCGCGGCGGTACCGGTCAGCAGCGTGGCGCGGTCCGTCCCGACGACCACCGCGCGATGCCGGTGCCGGGCGCGCCCGGCCACCAGCGAGTGGCCGACGTCCACCGGATGCAGCTCGTCCACATGGGACGCCAGCCGGGCGGCCTGGTCCCGGAGTGCCTGTGCCGTGCGACCGGACACGACCCACGGCATCGCGACCGGGTCGCGGCGGGGCGCCGGCTCGTCGGTCGCCGGGGCCTGCTCGAAGATCGCGTGCACGTTGGTGCCGCTGATGCCGAACGAGGACACGCCGGCCCGCCGCGGCCGGTCGCTCTCCGGCCACTCGCACGCGTCGCTGAGCAGCTCGACCGACCCGGTGGTCCAGTCGACGGCCGTCGTCGGCCGGTCCACGTGCAGCGTCTTGGGCAACATGCCGTGGCGCAGCGCGAGCACCATCTTGATGACGCCGGCGACGCCGGCCGCGCCCTGGGTGTGGCCGAGGTTGGACTTGATCGAGCCCAGCAGCAGCGGTTGCTCGCGGTCCTGGCCGTAGGTGGCCAGCAGCGCGTTCGCCTCGATGGGATCGCCCAGCGTGGTGCCGGTGCCGTGCGCCTCCACGGCATCGACGTCCGATGTGGACAGTTGAGCACTCGCCAGCGCCGCGCGGATGACGCGTTGCTGCGCCAGGCCGTTGGGCGCGGTGAGCCCGTTGGACGCCCCGTCCTGGTTGGCCGCCGAACCCCGGAGCACCGCGAGGACGTCGTGTCCGTTGCGGCGGGCGTCGGACAGGCGTTCCAGGACCACGAACCCGACGCCCTCACCCCAGCCCATGCCGTCGGCGGAGTCGGCGAACGCGTGACAGCGGCCGTCGGCGGACCAGCCGCCGAGCGCGTCGAACTGGTCGAACGCGTACGGGGTCGCCATCACCATCACGCCGCCGGCGACCACCAGGTCGCACTCCCCCGCGCGCAACGACTGCCCGCCGAGGTGGATCGTCATCAGCGACGCCGAGCACCCCGTGTCGACGGTGACCGCCGGCCCCTCCAGGCCGAGCGTATAGGCGACCCGGCCGGACATGATGCTCGTCAGGACACCCGTCATGACGTTGGCGGCGTCCTCGCTCGCGGGCATGTAGAGGCTGCCCGCGGTGCCGACGTAGACGCCGGTCCGGCTGCCGCGCAGCGAATCCGGGTCGATGCCGGCGTGCTCGAACGCCTCCCAGGTGGACTCCATCACCAGGCGCTGCTGTGGGTCCATGCCCACGGCCTCCTTCGGTGACAGGCCGAAGAACGCCGGGTCGAACCGGGTCGCGTCGTCGAGGAACCCGCCCTGGTACGGGCGGTCCGGATCGACGGGCCAGCCGCGGTCGGCGGGCATCGGGCCGACGGCGTCCCCGCCGTCGACGAGCAGCCGCCACAGGTCCTCGGGCGAGCGCACCCCGCCCGGGAACCGGCAGCTCATGCCGACGATCGCGATCGGGTCGTCGGTGTGCGCGGCGACCACCGGGCTGGTTCGGGCGGCCGGCTCGGTGCCCACCGTCTTCCCGAGCAGGTGCCCGGCGAGCGCGCGGGCCGACGGGTGGTCGAACACGAGCGTGACCGGCAGGCTCAGGCCGGTCGCCGCGGCGAGCCGGTTGACCAGCTCGACGGCGGTGATCGAGTCGAAGCCGAGCTCCTTGAACGCCTTGTCCGCGTCGACCGCGTCCGGGCCGGGGAACCGAAGCACGGCGGCGACCTGCGCGCGGACCAGGTCGAGCAGCAGGTCCTGTCGTGCCGATGGGGACAGCGGCGCCAGCCGCTCCGCCAGCTCGGCCGACCGGCCGCGGTGGCGCTGCTCGGCGTCGCGGGTGGCGTCGATCGCCCGCCTGGCCTCGGGCAGGTCGGCCAGCAGGGCACCGCGCCGCAGGGCGAGGAAGCCGGGCGCGAAGACGTCCCAGTCGACGCCGTGGACGATCGGGGTGGGCTCGCCGCTGAGGACCACGCGGTGCAGCGCGGCCGTGGCGAGCCGGGGGTCCATCGCGACGACGCCCTGCTGCGTCTGGGCGGCGGTCCCGGCGGCGAGACCGGCGCCGGCCCACAGGCCCCAGGACACCGCGGTCGCGGGCAGGCCGGCGGCGCGGCGCCGCACGGCGATCCCGTCCAGCACGGCGTTGGCGGCGGCGTAGTTGGCCTGTCCGCGGCTGCCGATCGCGCCCGCGGCCGAGCCGTAGAGCACGAACATCGACAGGTCGAGGTCGCGGGTCAGCTCGTCGAGGTGTCGCGCGGCGGTCACCTTCGCGCGGAACACCTGCTCGAACCGGTCCGGCGCGAGCCCGTCGATCAGGCCGTCGTCGAGCACGCCCGCGGTGTGCACGACGCCGGTGAGCGGCACGTCCTCGGGAATGTCCGCCAGGACCGCGGCGAGCGCGTCCCGGTCGGCCGCGTCGCACGCGACGACGCTGACCCGAACGCCTGCCACGGCGAGCTCGTCGCGGAGCTCGGTGGCGCCCGGGGCGTCGGGACCGCGGCGGCTCAGCAGCACCAGGTGCTCGGCGCCCGCACCGGCCAGCGAGCGCGCGACGTGACCGCCGAGCGCGCCGGTGCCGCCGGTGACGAGCACGGTGCCCGAGACCTGCCAGT
>NZ_JBOHGA010000326.1:0-5261 GCF_050699915.1 Actinophytocola sp. | reverse complement strand
CCCCCCCCCCCCCCCCCCCCCCCCCCCCCCCCCCCCTGTTCAAACGCCCAAGCGCCATACCGATTTTTTTGTTGGTCTCGTGGGCTGGTAGTTGTGTTTAAGAGACGGGGGCGGGCGAGCGCGCGCTCGACGGTGAGGGTTCCCGAAACGGTCCAGCCGGTCACGCGACCAACCTAGTCGTCGGTCACCAGCGCTGGCCCCCGCGCTGCACCTCGATCAGCCGCGGCCGGATGTCCACGATGTAGACGAGGGCGGCGACCAGACCGGCGATCCAGAAGATCCAGCCGATGCCGGCGAAGCTGAACAACAGCAGCGCCGCGGAGGCTCCGCCGGTGATGCCGAGCCAGGCGGGCTTGGTCAGCCGGTCGATGGCCGCGTAGGCGTCCGGACGCTGCAGCAACGCGTGAATGAACGCGAAGACACCGACCGGCACGGCGGCCCAGTCGATGATCCGCAGTATCAGCATCGCTTCCATCGGCACGGCTCCAGCCTACGTGCGGACCGCCGCGAGTGACCAGCGGACCTGGTCATGGCGCGGAACGGCCCCGGCACACGGGGTGCCGGGGCCGTTTGTGCAGACGCGCTACTACTTGTTGGCGGCGCCGTTGGACTTCCGGGTGCTCGCGCTCGTCCGCGAAGCGCCGGCCTTGCGCGGTGCGGTCCGGTTCGCGGCCTTGCGGGACGTGCTGCGCACCTCGTGCGCCACGTCGTCGCCGAGCTCCTCGATCGCCTCGGCGGCCTCGGTGCCGGCCCGCTCCGCGCGTCGGGCGGTCTTCTCGCCGACCGAGCGGGTCTGCCGGGTCACCTTGGCCAGAACCTCCTCGGCCAGCTCGCGGGCGTCACCCGCGACGTCGCCGACCCGGTGCTGCAGCGTGGCGATGGCCTCCTCGAGCTGGTCCAGCGCCTTGCCGACCTGCGGCTGGGCCCGCAGCTTGGTCAGCGCGTCCTCGCCCTGGTCGGCCAGCTTCTGGTACAGCTTCTGCGCGGCGTCGGTGTACTCGTCGACCAGCTTGCGCAGCTCGGCCGGGTCCAGCCGCTCGCGGACGCCCGCCAGGTCGCGGGGCAGCTCGTCGACGGCGCCCTTGGCGGCGTCGGTACCCTCGTTGACCCGGGTGCGGGTCTTGTTCACGGCGTCACGCACGGCCTGGGTGGCCAGGTCGCCCGCGCCCAGCGCCGCGAGCAGCGGCGTCCGGAGGGCCTCGACGGCCTGCTCGCCGGCCTTGCGCACGTCTTCGGTCTTCGGCAACGCAACCATGTGTCTCACTCCTCAGATCACGGGGTCCGTCGGGTTGACAACGTCCACATCGGACCCCTCCACTGTGGACTGCGTAGAGTTCTCGCGGCGGAACGACTCGTAGACATCCAGCAGGATCTGCTTCTGTCGTTCGGTGAGCGCGTCGTCGGCACGCACCGCGTCGACCACCGGGCCGCCGTGCGCGACATCGAGGATGCCGGCCCGCACGTACAGCGCCTCGGCCGAGATCCGTAGGCCCTTGGCGATCTGCTGGAGGATCTCCGCACTCGGTTTTCGCAGGCCTCGTTCGATCTGGCTGAGGTAGGGGTTGGACACCCCGGCGAGCTTCGACAGCTGCCGCAACGAGATCTTCGCGCTGCTGCGTTGCTGCTTGATGTACTCGCCGATGTCCCGTCCGAGGTCGGCGACCGTGTCGGCGACCTTGTCGGCCACCTCGTTGATGCCGGCGTTGATGCCGTGGTGGTTGATGGCGCGGCCGTGGCCATCCTGGCTTGGCTGGTCGGTCTCGCTCATCCCGGTCACCTCCTCGCGACACCATCGACGGTACGTGCGAGTGCTAGCAATTGCAAGCACCGTGCTTGCGCAGGTGAGGTGGGTCGCGTCACAGCCGACCGGGCGATGGCGGCAGGAGCTGGCGGACCCACCCGGCGACCTGCGCGGCGGTATCCGGCGGCGTGATGGACGTCGTGTCGAGCAGGGTCATCGGCGGCTTCGTGTAGGAGCCCTCGGCGATGACCCAGTCGTTGAACTGGAGCATCTCCGCGATGCGCTCCTCGTCCCACGCCCGCCACGCCGGCCGGCCCCGCAGCCGCGCGGCGAGCACCACCGGATCACACGTCAGCGCCAGGTAGTGGATGTCGGAGAACAGCACGCGCTCCGGCCACGGCTCGAACTGCGGCGGCGCGACGGTGCCGCAGAGCACCACCGGGCGGCCGCTCTGCTGGACGGACGCGGCGAGGCGCAGCCATGTCTGCCGGAACGCGGCCGAGTCGCCGGTGGGGTCACGCAGTGCGCCGACCCACAGCAGGTCCTGCTCCAGCACGACGGCGACCGAGTCGAGCAGTGACACCAGCAGCCGGCCGACCGTCGTCTTGCCGGTGCCCGACGGGCCGGTGAGCGCGAACAGCGGAAGGCGCCGGTACGGCTCTCTGTGTCCACATGAGACACACTCGAGAACCGTGCCGGCGCCGTCGGTTCGTACGCGGGGTTCGGCCGTCCACACGCCGCAACCCGCGCAGATCATCGGGTTCAACAGCAGCGACGACTAGTCGAACAACTGCTCCATGAAGCTCTTGCGGCGACGGTGTCCATGACCTCCATGGCCACCGTGATACCCGCGCGGCGAGTCCGGATAACCACCGCGGCCGTAACCCTTTGGCGAGTCCGGATAACCACCGCGGCCGTAACCCTTCGGCGAGTCCGGGTAGTACCCGCCCGCTCGCGGCGGCGGACCGGCCGGCGCCGGGCCACCCTGGTACGGCGGCGGTGCCGCCGCTCCCATGTACTGCTGCTCGGCGTTGAGGATGGACTCCAGCTCACCGCGGTCGAGGAAGATCCCGCGGCAGCTGTCGCACTGGTCGATGTGGATGCCTTGGCGGTCGACGGTGCGCATTGTGTTCTGACACTTCGGGCAAATCACACGCGCAACATTACGCACACACGTACGCGGACGCCCACACATGGTCGACATCCACATCGACCCGCTGAGTGCTATGGCCGGTCGACACATGGTCCGCGACCGTGGACCTACCTAGCGTGAACAGCCATGGAAGGTGCTCCAGCTCACACGGACCTCGCCGGGCGCATCGCGCTCGTCACCGGCGGCGGCAGCGGCATCGGCCACGCCTGCGTGCTCGCGCTAGCCGAGGCGGGCGCGAAGGTGCACGTCGTCGACCGGGACGCGCCGGCCGCCGAGCGGGTGGCCGGCGAGGTCGGCGGGTGGGCACACGTGGTCGACCTGGCCGACGCCGACGCGGTGCAGAAGCTGCCCGCCGAGGTCGACATCCTGGTGAACAACGCCGGCCTGCAGCACGTCGCTCCGCTGCACGAGTTCCCGCCGGAGATGTTCACGCTGCTCCAGCAGGTCATGGTTACCGCGCCGTTCCTGCTGATCCGCCGGTGTGTGCCGCACATGTACGCCCGCGGCTGGGGCCGCATCGTGAACGTCTCCAGCGTGCACGGCCTGCGCGCGAGCGCGTACAAGTCGGCCTACGTCGCCGCCAAGCACGGGCTCGAGGGGCTGTCCAAGGTCGCCGCGATCGAGGGCGCCCCGCACGGCGTGACCAGCAACTGCGTCAACCCGGGGTACGTGCGCACCCCGCTGGTCGAGAACCAGATCGAGGCGCAGGCGCAGGCGCACCACCTCCCGCCGGACGAGGTGCTCGAGAAGGTGCTGCTGGACCGCACGCCGGTCAAGCGGCTGATCGAGCCGACCGAGGTCGCCGCGCTCGTGCGGTGGCTCGCCGGCGAGCCCGGCGGCTCGCTCACCGGCGCGTCGGTGCCGATCGACGGCGCCTGGACCGCCCACTGATGTCGAACCCCCATACCCCCCAACGAAGTGCGGTGATCTCGTGACAGCCCTGCCCGCAAACACCGGCAAGCGCCGGTCGCTGGCCCGGATCGTCTCGGCCAGCCTGATCGGCACGACGATCGAGTGGTACGACTTCTTCCTGTACGGGTCGGCCGCGGCGATCGTGTTCAACACGGTCTTCTTCCCCGACTTCGACCCCCTGACCGGCACGCTCCTCGCGTTCTCCACCTACGCGATCGGCTTCGCCGCCCGGCCGATCGGCGGTCTCGTCTTCGGACACTTCGGCGACCGGCTCGGTCGCAAGAAACTGCTCGTGATCAGCCTGATGCTGATGGGTGCCGCCACGTTCGCCATCGGCCTGCTGCCGACCTACGCGGCCGTCGGCGCCGCCGCGCCGCTCCTGCTGACGTTCCTGCGGCTGGTCCAGGGCTTCGCGCTCGGCGGCGAGTGGGGCGGTGCGGTGCTGATCGTGTCCGAGCACGGCGGCGCCAAGCGGCGTGGCTTCTGGGCGTCGTGGCCGCAGTGCGGCGCGCCGGGTGGCAACCTGCTGGCGGTCGCCGTGCTCGCGATCCTCGCGGCAGTGCAGTCCGAGGAGACGTTCGTCGCGTGGGGCTGGCGGATCCCGTTCCTGTTGTCGGCGGTCCTCGTGGTCGTCGGCCTGTGGATCCGGCTCTCGGTGGCCGAGTCGCCGGTCTTCCTGGCGGCGCAGCGCAAGGCCGAGGAGAGCGGCGCGACCGAGAAGGCACCGATCGTGCAGGTCTTCAAGCGGAGCTGGCGCGAGGTGCTGATCGCGATCGGCGCGCGCATCGCGGAGAACGTGTCCTACTACGTGCTCACCGCGTTCATCCTGGTCTACATCGTCCAGTCGCTGGACCTGAGCAAGTCGACGGGGCTCAACGCGGTGCTGATCGCTTCGGCCGTCCACTTCGTCACGATCCCGCTGTGGGGAGCGCTCTCGGACAAGGTGGGCCGGCGGCCGGTGTACCTGTT
Organism: Actinophytocola sp.; assembly: GCF_050699915.1. GTDB lineage: Bacteria > Actinomycetota > Actinomycetes > Mycobacteriales > Pseudonocardiaceae > Actinophytocola. The sequence goes on along the minus strand of NZ_JBOHGA010000326.1, from coordinate 486 downwards.
CGGTGCGGTCGGCATGGCCATCTGGGGCTTCGTGTTCTTCGCCATGCTGGACACCAAATCGTTCCCGGTCATGGCGCTGGCGACGACCATCGGCCTGGTGCTGCACGGCGCGATGTACGGCCCGCAGGCGGCGTTCGTCTCCGAGCTGTTCCGCACGAGGGTGCGCTACACCGGCATGTCGATCAGCTCCCAGCTCGCCTCGATCGTTGCCGGTGCGGTCGCGCCGCTGATCGCGGTCGCGCTGCTCGACGCGTGGGGCACGACCGTCGCCGTGTCGATCTACCTGCTTGCCATGTGCGTGATCACGACGGTCGCCCTCCTGCTGGCCCGCGAGACGAAGGGCATCTCGCTGGAGGACGAGCCGCCGGCGGCCGCTGATGTTCCGGCCATGGAGGTCCGAGTGACAACATGACCGGCGTGGACGTCCGTGCCGACAGTCTGGATGCCGGCGTGCGCCAGCTGCTCGAACTGCTCGCGGGTGACGCG
>NZ_JBOHGA010000325.1:0-5342 GCF_050699915.1 Actinophytocola sp. | reverse complement strand
GGTCAGCAGCGTGCGGTGCGCGTGGCGCTCGAGGCCCTCCCGGTCGCGGGCCACCAGCCGGTGCACCGCGAGCGCGGACGCGGCCCGCTCGGCGATCACCACCAGCCGGTGCGCGGGCTCGGCCGGGCAGACCAGCACCAGCCGGCCCCAGTCGTTGCCGCGCGCGCCGACCACGGTGACGAGCCAGCCCGCGTCGGCGTGGTAGCTCGTGCGCGCGGTGCCGGCGACCGCCCGCGACCGCGCCGCCCAGTCGGCCACCAGCTCGCTCGGGTCGGCGCCGGCCGCGTCGTAGGCGAGCACGTCGTGGCCGAGCGTCTCCAGCACCACCGGCAGCCCGGACGCCCGCGCCACCTCGCGCAGCACCTCGGCCGGCTCGGCCCCGGCGACCGTCAGCGCGGTGAACGTCTCGTGCACCCGCTCCGCCGCGCGCAGCTCCGCCACCTGGGCCTCGACGATCAGCCCGACCACGGCCTCGGTCACCGAGACGAACCGGGTCTCCCGGGACAGCGTCACCAGCGGCAGCGAGTGCCGCTCCGCGGCGGCCACGAGCGCCGCGGGCAGCTCGCGGCGCCAGTGCCGGACCAGTTCGACGACCACGCCGACCACGCCGGCGGCCGACAGCTCGGCGACGTACCTGGCGAGCGCCTCGGCGTCGTCGGGCAGCGCGATGCCGGTGGTCAGCACCAGCTCGCCGCCGCGCAGCAGCGGCGCGATGTCGGCGATCTCCGCGACGTGCACCCAGCGCACCCGCCGCTCCAGGCCGCCCGCGCCCGCGACCACTGTGGCGCGGCCCTGCTGGATCGCCGGCAGCGCGAGGACGTCCGAGACGGTCGGGTACATGTTGTGCACACTCTACGGCGGCGACGATACAGACTGTCCATGGCGCGCGGGCGGCGGCGCGACCACACTCGGGGCATGGGTGAACCGCGTCTGATCGATCGCCACCGCGCCGTCCTGCCGAGCTGGCTCGCGCTGTTCTACGACGACCCCATCGAGATCGTGCACGGCCACGGCCGCCGGGTCACCGACTCGAACGGGAAGACCTACCTCGACTTCTTCGCCGGCATCCTGACCAACGCGATCGGCTACGACGTGGCGGAGATCAGCGACGCCGTCCGCAAGCAGCTCGACACCGGCATCCTGCACACCTCGACGCTCTACCTGATCCGCAGCCAGATCGAGCTCGCCGAGCAGATCGCGCGGCTGTCCGGCATCCCCGACGCGAAGGTGTTCTTCACCAACTCGGGCACCGAGGCGAACGAGACCGCGCTGATGCTCGCCACCCAGTACCGGCGCAGCCACCAGGTCCTGGCGCTGCGCAACTCCTACCACGGCCGGGCGTTCGCCACGGTCGGCGTCACCGGCAACCGCGGCTGGTCGGCCTCCGCGCTCTCGCCGGTCAAGGTGTCCTATGTGCACGGTGGGTACCGGTACCGCAGCCCGTTCGCCGCGCTGTCCGACGAGGACTACGTCAAGGTCTGTGTGGACGACCTGCGAGATGTGCTGGCCACCGGCACGTCCGGCGACGTCGCGTGCATGATCGCCGAGCCGATCCAGGGCGTCGGCGGGTTCTCCTCACCGCCGGACGGGCTGTTCGGCGCGTTCGCGGAGGTCCTCGCCGAGCACGGGATCCTGTTCATCTCCGACGAGGTGCAGACCGGCTGGGGCCGCACCGGCGACACGTTCTGGGGCATCCAGGCCCACGGCATGACGCCCGACATGATGACCTTCGCCAAGGGGCTCGGCAACGGCCTCGCGATCGGCGGCGTGGTCGCCCGCGGGGAGATCATGGACTCGCTCGGCGCGAACTCGATCTCCACCTTCGGCGGCAACCCGGTGTCCACCGTGGGCGCCCGGGCGGTGCTCGACTACCTGGTCGACCACGACCTGCAGGCCAACGCCGCCCGGCTGGGCGACAAGCTCCTCACCGGCCTGCGCGCGGCCGCCGAGAGCCACCCGGTGGTCGGCGAGGTGCGCGGCAAGGGCCTGATGGTCGGCATCGAGCTGGTGAAGCCGGGCGGCATGACGCCCTCGCCCGCCGCCGCGGTGACCGTGCTCGAGGAGACCCGCCGGCGCGGGCTGCTCGTGGGCAAGGGCGGCCTGCACAACAACGTCATCCGGCTCGCGCCGCCGATGACGCTGACCGAGGACGAGCTGGACGAGGCGCTGGCGATCCTGCGGGACGCCATCGCCACGGCCGACGGGGAGGCGGGCCAGTGAGGCGGATCAGCCACTGGATCGACGGCAAGCCTTGGGCCGGCGTCGCGGAGCGGACCGGTGAGGTGTTCGACCCGGCGACCGGAGCGGTCGCCGGACACGTCGACTTCGCCTCGCAGTCCGAAGTGGACGAGGCGGTGGCGGCGGCCGCGCGGGCGTTTCCGGCGTGGCGGGACACTTCGCTCGCGGCGCGTGCGAAGCTGCTGTTCAGGTTCCGGGAGCTGTTGAACGACAACAAGGACGAGCTCGCGGCGATCCTCACCGCCGAGCACGGCAAGGTGCTCGACGACGCGGCCGGCGAGGTGGCGCGGGCGATCGAGAACGTCGAGTTCGCGTGCGGGATCCCGGCGCTGCTCAAGGGCGGGTTCTCGGAGAACGCCTCCACCCGGGTGGACGTCTACTCGATGCGCCAGCCGCTCGGCGTGGTCGGCGTGATCTCGCCGTTCAACTTCCCCGCGATGGTGCCGCTGTGGTTCGTGCCGAACGCGATCGCGTGCGGCAACACCGTGGTGCTCAAGCCGAGCGAGAAGGACCCGTCCGCGTCGAACTTCATCGCCGAGCTGTGGGCGCGGGCGGGGCTGCCGGACGGCGTGCTCAACGTGCTGCACGGCGACAAGGTCGCGGTCGACGGGCTGCTGACGCACCCGACCGTGCGCGGCATCTCGTTCGTCGGCTCGACGCCGATCGCGCGCTACGTCTACGAGACCGGCACCAGTCACGGCAAGCGGGTGCAGGCGCTCGGCGGGGCGAAGAACCACATGGTCGTGCTGCCCGACGCCGACCTCGACCTCGCCGCGGACGCCGCGGTGTCGGCCGGCTTCGGCTCCGCGGGCGAGCGCTGCATGGCGGTGTCGGTCGTGGTCGCGGTGGACCCGGTCGGCGACGAGCTGGTCGACAAGATCCGCTCGCGGATGGCCGGCCTGCGGGTCGGCGACGGCCGGCGGCCGGGCTGCGAGATGGGCCCGCTGGTGACCGGCGCTCACCGCGACCGCGTTACGTCCTATGTGGACGCTGGGGTGGCCGCGGGCGCCACCCTGGTCGTCGACGGCCGCGGTCACGAGATCGACGGCGACGATGCCGGCTTCTGGCTCGGCCCCACCCTGTTCGACCGCGTCGAGCCGCCGATGTCCGTCTACACCGACGAGATCTTCGGTCCGGTGCTGTCCGTGGTCCGCTCCGACAGCTACGAGTCGGCGGTGTCGCTGGTCAACGACAACCCGTACGGCAACGGCGTGGCGATCTTCACCAACGACGGCGGCGCCGCCCGGCGGTTCCAGAACGAGATCGAGGTCGGCATGGTCGGCGTGAACGTGCCGATCCCGGTGCCCGTCGGCTACTACTCCTTCGGCGGCTGGAAGTCCTCGCTGTTCGGTGACACGCACGCGTACGGGCCGGACGGGCTGCACTTCTTCACTCGCACGAAGGTGGTCACCTCTCGCTGGCTCGACCCCTCGCACGGCGGGGTCAACCTGGGCTTCCCGCGCAACGAGTAGGAGATGTTCGACAACTTCTCGCTGGAGCGCATCGACGCCGGCGAGGTGACGCTGCGCGTCCGGCATGGTGGGCGCGGGCCGGCGGTGCTGCTGTTGCACGGCCACCCGCGCACCCACACCACCTGGCACCGGGTGGCTCCGCTGCTGGCGCGCCGGCACACCGTCGTGTGCCCGGACCTGCGCGGGTACGGCCAGTCGACCAAGCCGCCGACCACGGCCGACCACGCGCCGTACTCGAAGCGCGCGATGGCGGGCGACTGCGTCGAGCTGATGCGGACGCTCGGCCACGAGCGGTTCGCGGTCGTCGGCCACGACCGAGGCAGCTACGTCGCGTTCCGGCTGGCGATGGACCATGCAGAGGTCGTCACCGCGCTGGCGGTGCTCGACAGCGTGCCGATCGGCGAGGCGCTGGCCCGCTGCGACGCGAAGTTCGCCCACGACTGGTACCACTGGTTCTTCTTCGCGCAGCCGGACCTGCCGGAGCGGGCGATCGGCCGGGACCCGGACGAGTGGTACCGGATCGGCGACCGCGACACCCCGCAGCGGTTGGGCGCGGAGAACTTCGCCGACTTCCGCCGCGCGATCCACGACCCGGCGACGGTCCGCGCGATGCTCGAGGACTACCGGGCGGGCCTGGGCGTGGACCGCGCGGCCGACGACGCCGACAAGGCCGCGGGCCGGACCCTGGCCTGCCCGACCCTCGTGCTGTGGGCGTCCGGTGACGACATGGCGGACCTGTACGGCGACGTGCTGGACGTGTGGCGGCCGTGGGCGCCGGACCTGCGCGGCGGCGTCATCGAGTCGGGCCACCACATGGCGGAGGAGGCACCCGACCAGCTGACGCGGGCGTTGCTGGACTTCCTGCCGGCCTGATCACTCCACGCCGAACGACCCCCGGAGCCGCTGCAAGGCCCGATGCTGCGCGAGCCGCACCGCGCTGGACGACATGCCCGCGGCTTCGGCGGTCTCGTCCGCGGAGAGGCCGAGGATCATGCGCAGCAGGACCACCTCGCGCTGCGTCTCGGGCAACGTGGCGAGTAGCCGGCGCAGCTCGGGACCGCCGGCCCCCGTCTCCCCGCCGGTGGCCTGGTCGACCCTGGACGAGGTGATCGCGTACACGAAGGCGAGGACGGGGCGGCCGCTGTCGCCACCTCGCGGCAACGCGGCCAGAACCGCGAGCAACACGTCCCGCGCGAGATCGTCGGCGGCCGCGAACGACCGTCCGACTCGGCCCACCCGCGCACGGCAGTACCGGAAGACGAACGAGCGGATGGCGATTGTTCGGTCCGGCTCGGACGCGGCGTTCCGCCGTCGAGGTGATTGGCTGTCATCGCTTCTGTTCCGCGAGGCGTTCCCACGTACATCGTAGAAGTACCAGGGCCCTACCAGCGGGGGACAGAATCGCTGAATTCCCTACCCTTTCGGGTGGCAATCGGGGCCCAACGAGTCCCGCAGCCGTTGCAGTGCGCGATGCTGCGCGAGCCGCACGCCACTCGGCGACATGCCCACCGCCTCGGCGGTCTCCTCCGTGGACAGACCGACCAGGGTGCGCAGGATCATGATGTCGCGCTGGGTGGCGGGCAGCGCGTCCAACGGGTGGCTCCTGCGGTCGGCGGCCGTGCGGGTCACGGC
>NZ_JBOHGA010000324.1:0-5342 GCF_050699915.1 Actinophytocola sp. | reverse complement strand
AACGCACCCCCACCCACCGACTCCTGCACACCACCCGAAGCCGACCGCACCCGAGACGCAATCGTCGTCACCGTCTCCGCGTGCAGCCGCACCTCCCCCACAACAACGTTGAAACCCTCACCCATGGGATGCCCCGATCAATCCACAGGCCCAAAGCCCGGCCGACTAGTGCGAAGGGCAACTTACGCGGTTCAGCCCGCCATCCGACTCCGCCGAAGGTTGCAGTCGGCCAAACAATTTCCAAACGTAACCCCGGCTCGGTACCGCTCAACCACGCGGCGAACGGGGTATCAGCGGGCGCGTGGTGGCCTCTGAGAGGTAAGAGGTGAGCTGGGGTGAACAAGGTCTTCCAACTGATCGTCGCCGGGACGTGCCTGGCAACCGTCGTCGCGTGCGGCCGGGCGCCGGCACAGACCCCGCCGACCGGACACGCGACGCAGCCGACGAGCGCGTCCGTCGGGCTCTCGAGTGCCGGCGAATAGCCTGTCGAGGCCGACGACCATGGTGGCGGCGAAGCGGCGCCGTCGGGAGCCCCGCGCTCGGCACCATCCGCGCCGCAAACGGCCGGGCCACGCGATGTCCCGACGGCCGCGCGGCCGACCCGGCAGCCACCGCGAAGCGACCGCCGCGGCCGAAACCACCGGCCCGCTGGGTGCTGAGCCCGCTCGACCGCATCAGCATCGAACAACGGACAGGGGCTCGCTTCAACCAGGCCACGGTCGAGGAGTTCTGGCGGTCCGTCTGTCCCCACCGCGATGTCTGCATCGGCACCAAGTTCGAGATCGATCCGTCGATCGGTTTCGAGGGTGAGGACTGCGTCGTCGGCCGCGTCGAGGTGCCGAACCCGCTGTACGAACACGACATCGTGACCTGGTGGGTCAACAATCCCTGCGGCGAGGACCCGCCCGAACCGCCGGCCGGCCCATGACCCGACGTGTGGCTCCAGAGGACGGCCCCACCACTGCCCCATCGCGCGCCCTGAAGGTCTTCGGCTCGATCCTCGCGCCGACCACCGTGCTGGCCGCGCTGTTGTTCTACTTCGGAACCCAGCACGCCAACGGGTTCTGCAGCTGGTTCGGGGTGCATCACTCGGTCCTCGGCCTGTCGGTGTCGGACTACCTCATCCGCGCGGCGGACGGCATGGTCGTGCCGCTGACGGCGGCCGCGGCCATCGGTCTCGCCGCCGTGTGGAGCTACCGCCTGCTCGAGTCGAGGCTGTCGCCGACCGCGTGGCGGAACCTTCTGCGCCGGGTCGTTCCGGCGATGGTGGCGAGCGGACTGGGTCTCGTCGCGCTGGGCATCGTCGGGCTGGCGGTGCCCAGCCTGCTCTACCCACTCCCCGGCCTGCCCGGTCTCAGCATCGCGGTGGGCATCGTGCTGCTTCCCTTGGCCGACCAGCTGCACCAGGTGCGAGTCGGCCGCCGCCCCGCTCTCGTCGCCTCCGTCGTCCAGTGGACGCTCACGTTCGTGTTGGTCACCGTGGGCCCCTTCTTGGCGGTGACGGACTACTCGACGGCGGCCGGGGAGATGCGTGGCTACGAGTACGAGACGAGGCTCGGCGAGATGGCCGACACCGCCGTGTTCGCCGAGAAGGATCTCGGCATCCGGGCGCGAGGCGTGCGCGTCACCCCGTGTGGAGCCGAGTCGGCGTACCGCTACCGGTACGACGGCCTCGTCCTCGTCCTGCAGTCGGGTGACACCTACTTCCTGCTGCCACGCGAGTGGAACCGGCAGGACGGCATCGCGGTCGTGCTGCCCGCGTCGGCCAGGGTTCGCGTGGAGTTCGCGCCGAACGGGACCGCCCGCGACCGGCTCTGCTGACCTACAGGGTGATCCAGGTGGTCGTGACGGTGACGTCGTTCTCGGCTCGGCAGTACAGCCGGAACGACGTCGTCGGTACCCGGGCGAACACGAAGTAGCCCAGCTCGTCGGCCCGCGCGCCGAGCTTCTCGCCGTTCACCAGCTGCAGCTCGAGCTCGCCGGCCTGGTGCGGGACGAGTTGGCCCCGCAGCGCGTCCTCACCGATCTCCAGCTCGATCGTGAGCCGGGTGGACACGAAGGTCAGGGCACGGATGACCGCCGGCTCGGCGCGGGCCGTGGTCACCAGGCCGGAGTCCAGCGCGGAGTCCCGGGTGAGCTGCGCGAGCTCGGCGTCGACGCCGTGCCAGGCGAAGCACGCCTTTCCGGTGGCCACGAAATCCGGGGGTACCGAGCGCGCGGCGGACAGTGCCTCGTCCAGGGCCGCGAGCAGGGAGTCGCCGGTCCAGTCGTCGGTCATTCCGAGCACCTCACTCCAGGCTGCTCACCGGGCTCGGCCAGCCAGTCGGCGAGCGCCGGGCAACGCCGCAGCTTGCCGAGACATCGGGCGCGGTTGGGGCCGATGGCGCCGACCGGCATGTCCATTCTCCTACCGATCTCCGCATACGGAACCCGCGGATCCGCCATCAACAGCTCGAGGAGGTGCCGGCACCGCGCCGGCAGCTGGCGGAAGCCCTCGCGCAGCGCGTGGTCACGCTCCTCCGCCAGCAGCCACGACTCGATGTCGGTGTCGCCGGGCGCCGCGAGAACCTGCTCGTCGGAGTGCAGCTCGCGCTGCTCACGCTGCCGCCGCCCGCGCAGTACGCGGACACACTCCCGCCGCGTGGTGGTCGCGAGCCACCCCGGAAGCGCGGCCGGCTCGCGCAGCTTGCCCAGGTTCTCGACGAGCGAGAGCCACACGTTCTGCCCGGTCTCCTCGATGTCCTCGCGCGCCATGCCGAACCGCTGGCACACGCTCCACACCAAGGGCGCGAACCGGTCGACGAGCTCGTCCCAGGCCCGCCGGTCCCCCGCCCGGGCCAGATCGACGAGCTCGGCGACCGACCGATCACTGTTGTTCATGGGGTTGCAAAACGGCCATGTCTGGCAGGTACTTGCCGACGCCCTCGTGCTCCTGCGGATCCTGAGCGACCAGCTCATCGAGCGCCTGACGCGGTGTCTTGCCGGTCGCGATGATCCGGGCGATCTCACCGGTGACGGTCGCCGCGGCGAAGGAAGTTCCGCTCCACTTGGCGATCCCCGGAAAGTCCGCGTCCGCGGGAAGCGGCAGCGGTATTCCAGGAAGCTCGTGGAACTGCACCTTTCCCTGCAGATATGTGCTGACGACGTCCATTCCGGGCGCGACCAGGTTGAGCCATTGCACGTCGGGAGTGAACGGCGCCCGATAGAACTGGCCCCCACGGACCTCGAGCGCTCCGACGGCTGTCGCGCCAGGGCAAGCGGCAGGGAAGATCGGCGAGTTGGCCTTGATACCCGTGGTAGCACCGGACGCACCGTGGTTTCCGGCGGCGGCCACCATCACGATGCCCTGGCGGTTCAGCACGTCGACCGCACGTTCGAGCACGAACGGCGCCTTTCCGTCCGCCGTGTAACAGCCGATCGAGAGGTTGAGCACGCCCACTCCGACCGCGAGGAACCTGGCCATCGCCTTGGCCACCTCCCACACGGTCGCGGTCGAGTCGCGGCCGTCGAGCACGCCACGGATCTCGAGCTTGGCGGCCGGTGCGCGCTGCAGAATCAGGCCGGCGACGAAGGCGCTGTGCCCGTTGAGCCAGGAGTAATGATCGGCTGGCTGCAGGATCGAGGAGCTCTCCAAGACATAGAAGCGATCGACGAGCCGCTTGTTGGGGAACACCACGCTGTCGATGACGCCGACGCGCACGTCCCGCCCCTCGGAAACGGTGTCCGGCGGAAATTCGGAGATCGAGTTCACTGTGGTGGGGTAGTACCAACCACCGGTACCGATGTGGGGCAGGCCGCCGATCGTCTCGGTGTGCCGGTTCAGGCCCATGCGGATCTCCCAGCCACTTTGCTTCTTGGCGATATGGTGCCGGAGACCTTCGATGACGGTGACGACGTCGGGCGAATCGGGCTCTCGAGCCGGCCGGTCGGCTCCGTACTTCTCCCTGATCTTGTCCGCGGTGCGCTTGACGTCCAGCAGCTCGATGAGACCGAGGTCCAGGCGAGGTTCCGAGTCTCCTAGCGTCGCACAGGGCTTCTCCTCGTCGGGATCCAATTCCAACAAGTTGGCGAGCGCGATGTCCCGGTCCGGGAGATCCACCGCGATCTGCCAGTCTTGGTACGCCTCTGCCGTATCAGCTCTTCTGACGATGTCGTTCATCTAGTCTCTCCAGTCCGCTCATACCTCGTATTCAGAGAGCCCTCCACGTGTCAGGAGGAAACAGGAACACCGGGTGATACAGCCCTGACCCAGAAATATTTTGTTTGACTTGCCCCGGGCCGCGGCGCCCAATTTGAGGCGTGAGTGTCGCGACCAGCGAACAGGCCCGGGAGGCCGTCCGCCTGGCCGAGTCGGATCCGCAGGAAGCGATTCGGCTCGCGGCCGGGGCGGTCGAGGTCGCGACGGTCGAGCGGGATCCCGCCGCGGCGGCCGTCGCCGAGCGGGCGCTCGGGCTCGCCGCCATGCAGCTCCAGGACATCGACGGCGCGCTGGACCACCTGCGGCGCGCGATCCGGCTCGGCCGGCGCACCCGACACCCCGGCCTCGCCGCCGAGGCGCGGATGACGCTGGCCGGCGTGCTGAGCCGCAACGGCCGCCCGCAGGCCGCGTTGCGTGCGCTGGACAAGGCGCTCCTCGACCTCGACGGCGCCGACCACGCCCGGGCCACGGCCCAGCGGGGCGCGATCCTGCACCAGATCGGCCGGCTCGACGAGGCGATCGCGAACTACCGGGCGGCCCTGCCCGGCCTGCGCCGCTCCGGGGACATCGTGTGGACCCAGCGAATCCTGGGCAACCGCGGCGTACTGCACGCCCAGCGGAACGAGTTCGCCGCTGCGGCCGAGGACCTGCGCGCCGCCGAGGCACTGTGCGTCGAGCACGAGCTGGTCCTCTCCCTCGGCTACGTGCACCAGAACCTCGGGTTCGTGCACGCCCGCCGCGGCGACGCGCCGACCGCCCTGCGTTACTTCGACCAGGCCGAGGCACGGCTCCGCGACCTCGGCTGCCCGCTCGGCGAGCTGCTCACCGACCGCGCGGAGCTGCTGCTGTCCCTCCGCCTGTTCACCGAGGCGCGCGAGTCGGCGGCCCAGGCCGTGGACGAGTTCGAGCGGGAGGCGCACAGCCTGGCCCTGCCCGAGGCGCGCCTCATCCTCGCGCGGGCCGAGCTCATGGACGGCGACGCCGAGGCCGCCGCGCGGCAGGCGTCCCTGTCCATCAGCGAGTTCACCCGCCAACGCCGCGCCGAGTGGGCCGCGCTGAGCACGCTCGCCCTGCTCAGCGCCCAGCGCGCGGGCCCGACGCCGCTGCGGTTCGGCACCGCACGGCTCGAGCGCCTCGCGGACAC
>NZ_JBOHGA010000323.1:0-5344 GCF_050699915.1 Actinophytocola sp. | reverse complement strand
GCCGCGCAGCGCGGGCAGCACCAGCGCGAGCAGCGCCGCCGGGAACGCGGCGTCCAGGCCCAGCGCGTCCGGGTCGCCGATGAACTGGCCGGCCAGCGCGCCCACCAGCGTGCCGACGTTCCACGACGCGAACACGGCCATGCCGCACGCCCAGAACATCACCCGCGCGCGCCGCGGGTCCCGCTCGGCCAGCGCGAACGCCACCGACTCGTCGACGATCAGGTGGCTGCCCACCAGCCGCGCCGGCCACGAGGTGCCCATGATCGAGCCGATCGCGAGCCCGAACGGCAGGTGCCGGGCGTTGAGCACGAGCGCTCCGAGCACCGCCGCGACCAGTCCACCGCCCGCGGCCACCACGCCGACCACCATGAACTGCGAGCCGCCGGCGAAGACCAGCACGGACAACAGGGACGGCAGCCACCAGGGCAGTCCGGACGCGACCGCGATCGCGCCGTAGGAGGTTCCTACGACGAGGACCGCCCCGGACAGCGCGAACAGGTCGCGACGGAGTGTCGGGCTGAGGGTTCGCCAAATCGAACGCATAGTCTCTTATAGTGAACACGTTAGGAGCGTTCGTCAAGGCGAACACTCCGCCCGATACATCGAACACTTGGAGTGTCCATGACGACACCGCGCGGCGCCCCGCTCGAGACGATCGCGCAGTCGCTGCGGCGAGAGCGCGAGCGGGTCGGCCTGTCGCTGTCGGAGGTGGCCAAGCGCGCGGGCATCGCCAAGTCGACGCTGTCCCAGCTGGAGTCCGCGAGCGGCAACCCGAGCGTGGAGACGCTGTGGGCGCTGTCCGTGGCGCTCGACGTGCCGTTCAGCAGACTCGTCGAGCCGGCCCGCCCGCGGGTGCAGGTCATCCGCGCCGGCGAGGGGCCGGCGGTGTTCTCCGAGCGTGCGAACTACGTCGCGACGCTGCTCGCGTCGTGTCCGCCGAACGCCCGCCGGGACATCTACCTGATCACCGCGGAGCCCGGCTCGGCACGCGAGTCCGACCCGCACATGCCCGGCGTGGTCGAGCACGTCGTGCTGTGTGCGGGCCGGGGCCGCATCGGCCTGGTCGAAAACCCGATCGAGATGGCGCCGGGCGACTACGTCGCCTACCCGGGCGACGCCGAGCACGTCTTCGAGGCGCTCGAGCCCGGCACGGTCGCGGTCATGGTCTCCGAGCACTGGTGACCACGATCGACACCGCTACCAGCCGCGCTCGGCCAGGCGGTGCGGCTCGGGGATGTCGTCGACGTTGATGCCGACCATCGCCTCGCCGAGGCCGCGGGACACCTTCGCCAGCATGTCCGGGTCGTCGTGGAACGTGGTCGCCTTGACGATCGCGTCGGCGCGCCGGGCCGGGTCGCCGGACTTGAAGATGCCCGAGCCGACGAACACGCCCTCGGCGCCGAGCTGCATCATCATCGCCGCGTCGGCCGGGGTGGCGATGCCGCCCGCGGTGAACAGCACGACCGGGAGCTTGCCCGCCGTCGCGACCTCCTTGACCAGCTCGTAGGGCGCCTGGAGCTCCTTGGCGGCGACGTACAGCTCGTCCTCCGGCAGCGACGTGAGCCGCTTGATCTCCCCGCGGATCCTGCGCATGTGCGTGGTCGCGTTCGACACGTCGCCGGTGCCGGCCTCGCCCTTGGAGCGGATCATCGCCGCGCCCTCGGTGATCCGGCGCAGGGCCTCGCCCAGGTTGGTAGCGCCGCACACGAACGGCACGGTGAACTGCCACTTGTCGATGTGGTTGGCGTAGTCGGCCGGCGTCAGCACCTCGGACTCGTCCACGTAGTCGACGCCGAGCGCCTGCAGCAGCCGCGCCTCGACGAAGTGGCCGATCCGCGCCTTGGCCATCACCGGGATGGACACCGCCTCGATGATCCCGTCGATCAGGTCCGGGTCGCTCATGCGCGCGACACCGCCCTGCGCGCGGATGTCCGCCGGGACGCGCTCGAGCGCCATCACCGCGACTGCGCCCGCGTCCTCGGCGATCTTGGCCTGCTCGGCGGTGACCACGTCCATGATCACGCCGCCCTTGAGCATCTCCGCCATCCCGCGCTTGACCCGCGCGGTGCCGGTCTCCGGCGTGGTGGAAGTGGTTGCGTCAGACACGCGAAGTTCCTTTCCTCGTGGTCCCCCCTTCGAGGATAGGAGCGACGTGGCCTTCTCCTCCGGGCCAATTCCGAGGTATCTCGCCAGGCCACTTCCGCGCGGTGGATCTCTCCGCCGTTCGCCGGTCACGACGGGGTTGTCGATGCTGGTAAACAGGTGTGAGATCGAACACAAGGTTCCGGCAGACAGTGCGGTCGGCACGGAAAGGGTGACTCCATGGCCAGCAAGCACACGGATAACGGTGACGGCGGAGCCGCGGTCGCTGTAGAGGACCCCGCCAAAGTACGGAACATCGTTCTCGTGGGGCCCTCCGGCTCCGGGAAGACCACGCTCACCGAGGCCTTGCTCGCGGCGGCGGGCGTGATCACAAGGGCGGGCTCGGTCACCGAGGGCACCACGGTGTGCGACCACGACCCCGCCGCGCAGCGCCAGCAGCGCTCGGTCGGGCTTTCCGTCGCCCCGCTGGTGCACGCCGACATCAAGATCAACCTGATCGACACACCCGGCTACGCCGACTTCGTGGGCGAGGTCCGGGCCGGCCTGCGCGCGGCGGACGCGGCGCTGTTCGTGGTGTGCGCGGCCGAGGGCATCGACCCGGCGACCATCGCGCTGTGGGCGGAATGCGCCGCGGTCAAGATGCCGCGGGCCGTGGTGATCGCCCGGCTGGACCACCAGCGCGCGGACGCGGCGGCCGAGATGGCCGCCTGCCAGGAGGCGTTCGGCACCGGCGTGCTGCCGCTGTACCTGCCGGCCCCCGGCGGCAAGCAGGGGTTGCTCGGCCTGATCACCCGCAGGTACTTCGACTACTCCGACGGCTACCCGCCGAAGGTCACCGAGCCGGACGCGAGCGACCTCGACGCAATCGACGAGGCCCGCAACGAGCTCATCGAGGGCATCATCGCCGAGAGCGAGGACGAGACCCTCATGGACCGCTACCTCGAGGGCGAGGAGCTCGAGACCGCGACGCTGATCTCCGACCTCGAGACCGCGGTGGCGCGCGGCTCGTTCCACCCGGTGATCCCCGTCTGCGCGGCCACCGGGGTCGGGCTCGCCGAGCTGCTGGAGGCCTTGACCGGCGCGTTCCCGTCCCCACTCGAGCACGCCGTGCCCGACGTCTCCACGGTCAACGGCTCCGGCACCAGCTCGGTGACCGCCGATCCCGACGGCCCGCTGGTGGCCGAGGTCGTGCGCACCGCGATCGACTCCTACGTCGGCCGGGTCTCGTTGGTCCGCGTGTTCTCCGGGACGCTGCGCCCGGAGCGGCCGGTGCACATCTCCGGCCACGGCATGGCCGAACGCGGGCACGAGGACCACGACGTCGACGAGCGGGTGGCGCACATCTACTCGCCGCTCGGCGCGAACCTGCGCGAGGTCAGCCACTGCGTCGCGGGCGACATCTGCGCGCTGACCAAGATCGGCTCGGCGGAGACCGGCGACACGGTGTCCAGTCCGGACAAGCCTCTCCTGATGCGCCCGTGGAAGATGCCCGAGCCGCTGCTGCCGGTGGCGGTCGTGGCGAAGACCCGCAGCGACGAGGACGCTTTGTCGCGCAACCTCGCCAGGCTGGTCGCCGGGGACCCGACGCTGCGGCTGGAGCGCAACGCGGAGACCCACCAGCTGGTGCTGTGGTGCATGGGCGAGGCGCACGCGGACGTCGTGCTCGCGCGGCTGCGGGCCGGCGGCGCGGACGTGGACACCGAGCAGGTGAAGGTCGCGCTGCGGGAGACGTTCGCGGGCAAGGCGCGCGGGAAGGGCCGGCACGTCAAGCAGTCCGGCGGGCACGGCCAGTACGCGGTGTGCGACCTCGACGTCGAGCCGCTGCCGGTCGGGTCCGGCTTCGAGTTCGTCGACAAGGTCGTCGGCGGGTCGGTGCCGCACCAGTTCATCGGCTCGGTCGAGAAGGGCGTGCGGGCGCAGCTGGAGAAGGGCCTGTCGACCGGCGGTCACCCGGTGGTCGACATCCGGGTGACCCTGTTCGACGGCAAGGCACACAGCGTCGACTCCTCCGACGCGGCGTTCCAGACGGCCGGCTCGATGGGCCTGAAGGACGCGGCGGCGAACGGTCGGATCTCGCTGCTGGAGCCGGTGGACGAGGTGACCGTGCGGCTGCCCGACGACCACCTGGGCGCCGTGCTCGGCGACCTGTCCAGCCGGCGCGGCCGGGTATTGGGCACGGAGGCGGACGAGACGCCGGGCTACAGCCTGGTGCGCGCAGAGGTGCCGGTCACGGCACTGCTCCGGTACGCCATCGACCTGCGCTCGATGTCCTCCGGCTCGGCGACGTTCACCCGCCGCTTCGTCCGCTACGACCCGTTGCCGGACTCCATCGCAGCGCAAGTCACCTGAGGTTTCGCCGCCGTCAGCGAACGGCGCGGATGGTGCCGTCCCATGTGGACGACAGGAGTTCGGGTAGGAGCGTGGGGAGCTGCACCGGGTACACCGTCTCGTCGGTGTCCCGCAGCTCTTCCACGCTCCACCAGCGGTGCCCGTCGACCGTGTCGGCCTCCCCGTCGGTGAACCCGGACGTGTCGATCGGGATCTCCACCTTCTCCCCAGAGCCGGACAGGTCCGCGAGGAAGAACCACTCCTCCTCGTCGTAGGCGCGGCCGTCGAAGCTGAACACCACGCGGCGGCGCCACATCGGGCCCACGAGGTCCTCTTCGGCCAGTCGGATGCCGGTCTCCTCCACGAGCTCCCGCAGTGCCGCCGACCGCAGGTCCTCGCCCTGCTCGACGCCGCCGCCGACGGTGAACCACCAGCGGGTGTCCGGCCGGCTCGGGTCGTGCCCGTTGAACAGCAGCAGCCGGCGCTCGCCGTCGAGCAGCAGCACTCGCGCGGACGGCCGGGGCAGCGGGGCCGCGCCGGACTCGTCGTTCAGCGCCGGTTCGACGATCTCGAAGTACTCCGGCCGCGGCGCGGTGCCGGCGAGCTTCGGCCACCGCACCGCTCGCCGCCGGCGCTGGCCGAGGGTGTCGCGCACGGCGTCGTTGTGCACCCGCCGCGCGATCACCACCCGCTGCTCCGCGTCAAGCAGCTCGGCCGTCAGTGCCAGCGGCAGCTTGCCCCGGTCGACGCCGGCCAGCTGCAGCGAGAGGTCGTTCTCCGCCTCCTCGCGCTCGGCACGCTCCGTGCGCTCGGCACGCTCGGCCACCGCGCGCAGCTTGTCGGCGGCGACCCCGCCGTCCGCGCCGGCGCCGTCCAGCCGCATCGCCGCGGCCACCGCCCGGCCCACCACCGC
>NZ_JBOHGA010000322.1:0-5368 GCF_050699915.1 Actinophytocola sp. | reverse complement strand
CGCCGAGGCCACGCCGGCCCCGCCCGCGCCGGTCCCCCCGGTCGCCTCGCCGCGGCGTCCGACGCTCGACGACCACGACGATTTCTCGGCCATCGAAAGTTGGGCCGTGCCGAGGTAACGAACGGCTTGCCCTGGGCGACCGTCCCATCGTGGGTGGGAGGTCCGGAAACGAGGGGCAACGATGGCCAATACCCGCTACCTGACGACCGCTGTCGAGGACGAGGTGCGCAACCGCCTGTCCGAGACGCACCAGGTCGCGTTCCACAAGAGAACGCTGCGACTGCAGACCGGTGGCGATCACGAGTTCGACGCGGTGTCCGACAACGGCCGCATCGTGGCGTCGGTGAAGACGGCGTCCGGGCGGACGTCCGGCGGCGGGCACCCGGCCGGCACGGTGGTGAACTGCATCGCCGAGCTGTACTTCCTGACGCAGGTGCGCGCCAGACGTCGACTGCTCGTGCTGACCTCGCCTGAGTTCCACACGATCTTCATGCGCGCGGTGCAGGGCAAGATCGCCGCCGGCATCGAGATCGTGCACATCCCGCTGCCCGCCGAGCTCCAGGCACGGCTCTCGGCGGTACAGCAGGTCGCGAACGACGAGGTACAGCCGGTCCTCGATCCGGCGGAGCTGCGGGTCCTGAACGGCCACTAGGTCAGAACGCGCTGCCGTCGAGCAGGCGGGCCAGGCGCCCGGCGATGTCCTCCCAGCGCCAGTGCCGGGACACCCACCGGCGGCCCGCCTCGCCCATCTCGCTCGCCGCGACCGGGCTCTCGAGCAGGCTCGCCACCGAGTCCGTGAGCTGGGCGAGGTCACGGCCGTCCACGACGTTGCCGGTCACGCCGTCCAGCACGGTCTCCGGCGCGCCGCCGGACCGGCCGGCCACCACCGGCAGGCCGGACGCGGACGCCTCCAGGTACACGATGCCCAGGCCCTCGACGTCGAGCCCGCGGCCGTGCGTGCGGCAGGGCATGGCGAACACGTCACCGGCGACGTAGTGCGCGGGGAGCTCCTCCCACGGCACCCGGCCGGTCATGATCACGTGCTCCGCGACGCCGAGCTGCTCGGCCATCGCGCGCAGGCGGTCTGCGTACGGGCCGCCCCCCACGAGGAGCAACGCCGCCTCCGGGACCCGCGCGCGGATCTGGGGCAGCGCCTTGATCAACATGTCCTGGCCCTTGCGCGGCCATAATCGCGACACGCACACCGCGGTCGGCCGGTCACCGAGGCCGTAGCGGGCGCGGATCTCCTTGCGTGCGGCGGAGTTCGGCTGGAACTGCTCGGTGTCCACACCCGACGGCAGGTACTCCAGCGCCGCGTTCGGGCCGAACGCGGACGCGAACCGCGAGCGGGTGTACTTCGACACGAACGTGACCACGTCGGTCGTCGTGCCGATGCGGCGCAGCGCCTGCCGGGCGCCGGGCAGCATCGACCAGCCGACCTCGTGCCCGTGCGTGCTGGCGATGACCCGCTGTGCCCCGGCGGCGCGCAGCTGAGGCGCGAGCAGGGCCAGCGGGGCGGCGGCGCCGAACCAGACGGTGTCGCACTGCTCGGCGCGCAGGATCTCGCGGGCGCGCCGGGCGACCGCCGGCGTCGGCAGCATCAGCCCGTTCTCGTGGCGGATCACCGGGAAGGGCTGCTCGGCGTCGAACTCCGGGTGCGAGCCGCTGCTGTGCTGCCACGACGGCGCGTAGACGACCAGGTCCTGGTCAGGCAGCCGGCTGGCGAGCGCGTGCAGGTAAGACTGGATCCCGCCGGGCCGCGGCGGGAAGTCGTTGGTCACCACCAAGGTCCGAGGCACCGGCAAACCCTACTTGAGGGCATCACGCAGGTAGTCCTGCCAGTCGCTCACGAGCCGCGCCCGGTCCATGCCGAGCACGTCGCGCAGCAGGTCGTCGGTCCGCCGGGCGGACGCGGGGCCGACCGCGGCGAGCTTGCGGTACAGCTCGACCAGGGTGTCCTCGCCGTACCGGTCCGCGACGAACCGGGCCAGCGTCCAGCTCTGCTGGTAGGCCTGGTCCAGTTCGGAGCCGCTGGCCCGGAAGGCCCGGTCCTCCGGCAGCGAAGTGGGCAGGCCGTCCTCGCGGACCTGCCTGGCCAGGTCGGGCGCGCCCTCCTCCAGCGTCACGTCGCTATCGCGGTAGCCCACGTAGTCCGCGAAGCCCTCCAGCAACCAGATCGGCGAGCCGTCGACGGTGTCCGCGCGGGCCGCGAGGTGGGTGATCTCGTGACGCAGCACGACCCGCAACGAGGGGATCGACAGCGCGCGCACGCCGTCCGGGCTCAGCACGACCCGCTGGCCGGTGACCGTGCGGCTGGCGTTGTCGACCCGGTCGGCGACGGCGACCGCGACCACCGACTGGACCGGGAAGTTCGGCCCGACCAGCTCCTTCATCTCACCGACCGAGTCCGGCAGCATCAGCACGACCCGCCGCGACCACGACGTCGGCCAGACGTCGCCGACCGCCCGCACCGACGGGTCCAGCTCGCGGACCAGCCGCTCGACCATCTGGTCGTTGCCGGGATGGCTCAGCACGATGCCGTGCCGGGTGGCGGTCACCTGGCACGGCGCGAAGTCCCACGGCCCGCGCCAGGTGCGCCTGCCGAGCTTCTCGAGGGCCTTGTCGGAGCGCAGGTACCAGGCGCCGTCGTGGCGGGCGAACAGGTAGCCCATCGCGCGGCTGGTGGCCGTGACGTCCCCGCCCCGCAGGGCGTAGCGCAGGTCCACGGCGGGGGCCCACAGCTCGTCGGCGCGGGCGGCGTCCTCGTCGGGCAGGTCGTCGACGTCGACCGTGTCGTCCGGGCGCAGCTCGTAGGTCCAGGCCGAGAACGGCACGTTCGCGAGGTTCTGGAACAGCCGCTGCTGGTTGTAGCGGAACACCTTGTCCGCGGCCGGGTCGATGGTGGCGAGGAAGGCCTTCTCGTCGCGGTCGCGGATGGCGGCGGCGCGCCGGTCCAGCAGGTCGGAGACGGCCTCGGTGCGGGACTTGTCGGCCTCGTCGACGGGCGGCGCCGGGGTGGCCGCGCCGAGGGGCTGGCCGGGCCCGGGGGCCGGGGGGAAGGCGTCCTGACCCGGAACGGCCACCAGCGCCACGGCGCCGAGGGCCGCCGCGGCCAGCGCCGCGCCCAGCCACGCCCGCAGGCTCGCCCGTCGAGTCACAGACAGATGCTAGAGGCAGACACGAAACGGGGCCGGTGCGCCACGGCACCGGCCCCGATTTCGTGCGATCTTGGCTGTCTCAGCCCGCGATGCGCTTGGCACCGAGGTAGTCGCTGCCGGCGCCGTAGGGGGCGTCGTCGGTCTTCACCGGGACACCCGAGGTGGAGGCGTGCACGAGCATCCCGTCGCCGATGTACATGGCCACGTGGTGGATCGTGTCCGCGCTGGTGCCGTAGAACAGCAGGTCACCGGCCTGGAACTCACCCTCCGAGACCGACTTGCCCATCGTGAACTGCACGCGGCTGGAGTGTGGCAGCTCGATGCCGGCCGCCCGGTAGGCGAACATCGTCAGGCCGGAGCAGTCGAACTCGTTGGGGCCCTCGGCACCGTAGATGTAGGTCTTGCCGCGCTGCTGCATCGCGACCTCGGCCGCGGTGCCGCCGGCACCGGGCGGGCCGAGGTAGACGCTGTTGTCCACGTCGCCGGCGAGACTCGCCTGGTCCGAGCCGCTCAGGTTGTTGTACGCGGTCTCGACCTTCTCGATCTGCGCGTCGAGCGCGTTCCGAGACTTCGTGACCTTGGCGAGCAGCTGCTTGGCCGCGGTGGTCGCGTCCTTGGCGCTCTTCTGCGCCGCGGCGGCCTTGGCCTGAGCGTCGGCGGCCATGTTGACCGCACCGGTGAGCTTGGACAGCGCTTCCTCGTTGTCCGAGGCCAGCACGCCCAGGGCCGCGGCACGCTCGAGGAAGTCGTCCGCGGACGACCCGGTGAGCAGGGCCGAGACCTTGTTGAACCGCGCGCCCTGGAAGGACGCGCTGGTCAGCACGTCGACCTTGCCGCGGAACGCCTCCTCGGCGGTAGCGGCCTGCGCCATCGCCGCCTTGGCGTCCTTGAGGTCGGCGGTCGCCTTGCTCAGTTGGGCCCGCTTCTTGTCCAGGTCGGTCCGGGCAGCGAGGAGGTCCTCGTTCACCTGCTCGGCCTTGCCGGTCAGCTTCTCGTACTGGGCCATTGCTTCCGACGCCGTGTCGGGCGGCGGCTGTTGCTGCGCGGGTGGAAGCGCGAAAGCAGGGGATGGGGAGACACTCACCACGGCCACAGCGGCCGTGACGCTGGCTACAACCCGAAATGCGCGCTTCATTCGATGCGACGCCACGTTCGCGCGGGTCTCCTTCGGTGTCGGACCGCCGTGGGTCGAAGGCACGTGTTCGGACCGTGAGCTACCGCAACAGCGGTTGCAACGATCGATGCCCTCGCCCCGCCGTGGGGGACTCCGGCCCAGACCTTCCCGACAAAGGCTGGCTCGGCGGCGATCCCGCGTAGCAACCCCGGGGTGGGCCGCGGTGGGCCGCGAGATCTCGGACAGGTTACGAAAAGAGCGTCCGTGCGTCTACCAGCAGTCCCGAAAAAAGTTCTCCAAACCCCCGTTGACACCAATGGAGCAGCGCCAACTCCCCGCTGTGATCACGACAACACCGCAGCTCACCCGGTACGGGGAGACCGGTCTGTCCGTTTGGCGACAGAAAACGACCGCTTACCGACGAGTACCGGTCGCCGCGCGTGGCGGGCCGGTTACGCGGACTTGTCGATGTGTTCGAGGCGTAGTCGCGGGACTATGCCCGCCCTCCCAAGTGCGTCGATGGCGCGTTGCTCGGAGGCGTCCAGCTCCACACTCGGCGGCGCGCCCAGCAGCACGCTGACCACGCAGTCGCCACAGGCGAGCCCGCGCACCACGCAGCTGTCGCAGTCGATGACCATGCCCTGCTCCTTGCGGTTCGTGTTCCTCATGGCCAGAACGCTAGGTAAGGGGTCTGACATTTTTCGTGCCTCAGCCGGTGAACTCCCAGTGCCAGGGCTCCTCCCGGCCCTGTCCCGACGCCGCCCACGGCGGGTTCGACCAGCCGAAACGGGGTGCGTTGGCGGCCATCCAGGCGTACTGCGCGGTGCCGAAGGACTGCAGACCGCCGCACAGGTCGACGGCCAGCCCCCAGCCGTGGTTGCTCGTGCCGGGGACGGCCGCGAGCGCCGGTTTGACGCCGTAGAGCCGGGCCTGCGCGGCGAAGGTCCGGTAGGAGTCGGAGACGCACACCGGCCCGCCGAACGTGGCCGCGTAGGCCCTGTTCAGCGCGCCGAAGGCGGCGGCGGCGTCGCAGCGCAGCGCGTGCCCGCCGACCCCGGCCGCGCAGAGCGCGGTGCGCGGGATGAAGCCGTTCGGG
>NZ_JBOHGA010000321.1:0-5379 GCF_050699915.1 Actinophytocola sp. | reverse complement strand
CCATCGCCGACGCCGGCAACGCCGCCTCGGCAGACTCACCCCAGTCGAATTTGAGACCATCCACACCGCCGCACACGCGGCCTGACACCACCACACCGAACCGTCAACCAAACTCGGGGCAGTCCCGACCGTTCACGATGGAGGTTGGGGACCTCGACACGGGGGAGCTGCGGTACGTCCCGATGCCGTGTGGCTCCACTGTGGAGTCGCAGTGTGGACCGTGTGCGCGGAAGGCTCGCGCGCTGCGGATGGTCCAATGTCGGGAGGGTTGGCACCTTGCCGAGGAACCGGATTTCACCCCGGACGAGCCGACTGCGGACCAGACGGCGTTGCTGGAGCTGCGGGCCGACCTGGTGGCCGCCTACCGGCGGGTCGACGGCGTCGAGGGTGACGAGCTGCTCGACGAGATCCGCTCCGTGGATGCGGAACTTCGGCAACTCGGCATGCGCGGCCGGCTACCGAACCCGGAAGGTCCGGCCAAGCGGTCTCCGAAGCGGTCGACGAGGCGGCGGCAGGACGCTCCGGAGTTGCCTCGGCGGCGGGTGGAGAAGCGGACGCTTGGGCGGGAGTTCGCCGGGCGGTTCCGGCCGTCGATGTTCGTCACGCTGACGTGTGACAGCTACGGGCGCGCGCGGGATGACGGGACGCCTGTTGATCCGGGCTCGTATGACTACCGGCGGGCCGCTCGGGATGCCGTGCACTTCGCCGCGCTGGTGGACCGGTGGTGGCAGAACCTGCGGCGGGTCGTCGGCTGGGACGTGCAGTACTTCGCCACGGTCGAGCCGCAGAAGCGGGTAGCGCCGCACCTGCATGCCGCGCTCCGCGGATCGATTCCGCACGAGGTACTGCGCCAGGTCACCGCGGCCACCTATCACCAGGTGTGGTGGCCGGCCCACGACGAGCTCGTCTACTTCGGCGACGAGCTGCCGGTATGGGAGGGCGGCCGGTTCGTCGACCCGACCACCCGCCAACCGCTGACGCCGTGGGGCGAGGCACTGGACGCGGTGGAAGAGCCGGTGCACGTCGTGACGTTCGGGCGGCAGGTGCACTCCAAGGGCATCCTCGGCGGCTCTGACGAGGCCGGGCGGCACATCGGCTACCTCACGAAGTACCTCACCAAGAGCACCGGTGAGGTGATCGAGGCCGACTCCGACCGGCAGCGGGCACACCATGACCGGCTACACGAGGAGCTGCGCGTCACGCCGTGCTCGCCGCGCTGTGCGGTGTGGCTGCTCTACGGGGTCCAGCCGCTGGGTGCCAGCTCGCGGACGCATCCGGGTCGGTGCAAGAGCAGGGCGCATCGGCGGACCACGCTCGGGATCCCGGGCCGGCGGGTGCTGGTGTCGCGGAAGTGGTCGGGCAAGACGCTCGCCGACCACAAGGCAGACCGCAAGGCGTTCGTCCTGGAATCGCTGGCGGCGGTCGGGATCACCATGCCAGAGCCAGATCGGTCGCGGCTGATGTGGCAGAAGGTCCAGCCTGGCGACCCTCACCAGCCGCCGAGGGATCACCTGCTCATGCATGCGATCGCGGAGCGGATCAAGTGGAGAGCCGAGTACGACCGGGCGCTACTCGCAGCTCAGGGACCGCCGCCAGATCTTTCGGCAACTGGGGTGGCGGCCTGACATGGGGGAGGGGAAGCGCGTGGGGTGTGACCGGCATTTGACCATCGACGAGGTGTGCGCGGACCTGGGTATCGCGCGGTCCACGTTCTACGAGTGGCGGGCGAAGAGGCGTGCGCCACGCTGCATCAAGCTCCCGAACGGCGACATCCGTATTCGGCGTGTCGAGTACGAGCGCTGGCTGGACTCCCATGAGGAGGCGGCCTGATGGACGCTTCGTACGACGTCAAGATTTGGAATATCGAGGCGCGCCAAGGCAAGCGGGGCACGAACTACCGCGTTCACTGGTTTGTTGGCAAGGAGCATTTCCGGCGCCCGTTCAGCACTAACGCGCACGCGGACAGCTTCCGATCCGAACTCATGACCGCTGCTCGTCGTGGAGAGGCGTTCGACCCGGTTGAGGGACTTCCGGTGTCGATGGTTCGTGCGAAGAACGTGATGAGCTGGTTCGACTTCGCAGTGAAGTACATCGACATGAAGTGGCCGCGGGCGGCGGCGAAGTCTCGTGCGGGGAATGCCGATGCACTTGCGACCGTCACGCCGGTCATGTTCACGACGGACAAGGGCAAGCCGGATGACCGAACTGTTCGGCGCGCCCTCACGGGCTGGGCCTTCAACACGAAGCGGCGAGAGCTGAGCAAGCCGGCCGAAGTCATTCGGGCGTTGAAGTGGATCTCGAACCACACCTTGCCCGTTTCTCGCCTGGAGGACGTCGCGGCGTTGAGGGAGGCGCTCGATGCTCTGTCGTCCAAGTTGGATGGCAAGCAAGCCGCAGCGAAGACCTTCATGAGGAAGCGAGCGGTCCTGCACAACGCGTTGGACTACGCGACTGAGTTGAAGGTGCTCGGGAGCAACAACCTGCCCGAGGTGAAGTGGACAGCGCCGAAGACTGTCCGTGCGATCGACAAGCGGGTGGTGATCAACGTCCGGCAGGGTGAGCGACTGTTGGACGCGGTGAGCGCGCAATGGATCGATGGGCAACCTCGGCGGTCCTCCGGGCCGATGTTGAAAGCCTTCTTCGCTGTCATGTACTACGCGGCGCTGCGACCGGAAGAGGCGGCCATGTTGTCCAAGGAGGACGTTCAGCTCCCGGAACGGGGCTGGGGTGAGCTGCTGCTGTCCGAGGCCGCTCCGATCGCTGGTGCGTCATGGACGGACTCCGGGGAACGCCGCGATCGCCGGCAGCTCAAACAACGTGCCGTTGGTGAGGTGCGGCATGTACCTTCCCCGCCGCCGTTGACCGTCATCCTGCACCAGCACCTGGAGCGGTTCGGGACGGCGGCTGATGGGCGGCTGTTCCGAAGTCTCACCGGTGGTGACATCGCCGAGTCGACCATCGCCCGTGTGTGGGACAAGGCCCGCAAGGAGGCGCTCACGGAGTCGGAGTACGGGTCGCTTCTGGCGCGGCGGCCGTACGACCTTCGGCATGCGTGTGTGTCGACGTGGCTGGCGGCCGGCGTCCCGTCCACTCAGTGCGCCGAGTGGGCCGGCCACTCCGTTGCGGTGCTTCACCAGATCTACGCGAAGGTGATCGCCGGCCTTGAAGCCGCGGCGCACGAGCGGATCGAGCGGGCGCTTGGGTGGGGCGAAACTCGGGAGCAAATAGGGAGCGGTCAGCCGGATTCCGCCGGTCCTGGCCGGACAGAGCCGGACGGGTCATGATCGCGTTTGGGGGCATCCTCGCAGGTGAAAGGCCTGCTCAGAGGTGGTCGGCGAGGGTGCCCCCGGTGCGATTCGAACGCACACTGGACGGGTTTTGAATCCGTTGCCTCTGCCGATTGGGCTACGGGGGCTCGGCCGACGACTTTACGGGATCCCGGTGTCACCGTTCGCGAGGGATGGGGTGTCGATCAACAGGGGCCGACGTGCGGTGATGTCGGGGCGTGTTGCCAGTTCGTTACATTATGGTGATCACCGTCTCGGAGGGGGCGGGCCCGCGGGCGGGCGCCGGTAGGCTGGTGTTTCCCTCAGCACCCGAGACCTCAGGAGGACCCCGGTGACCGAACAGGCCGCCGTGCAGCGGAGTGTCCTCGTCGCCGAGGATGAGGCGCTCATCCGGCTCGACCTCGTCGAGATGCTGAAGGAAGAGGGCTACCACGTCGCCGGCGAGGCGGCCGACGGCGAGCAGGCCGTCGCGATGGCCACCGAGCTCAAGCCCGACCTCGTGATCCTCGACGTGAAGATGCCCAAGATGGACGGCATCGACGCGGCCGCGGCCATCGCGGGCGATCGGATCGCTCCGGTCGTCATCCTCACCGCGTTCAGCCAGCGCGACCTCGTCGAGCGCGCCCGCGAGGCCGGCGCCATGGCCTACCTCGTCAAGCCATTCGCCAAGCATGATCTCGTCCCCGCCATCGAGCTCGCGGTCAGCCGGTTCTCCGAGCTCGCCGCCCTCGAGACGGAAGTCGCCACGCTCACCGAGCGCATGGAGACCCGCAAACTGATCGAACGCGCCAAGGGCCTGCTCATGTCCAAGCAGGGCCTCTCCGAACCGGAGGCCTTCCGCTGGATCCAGCGCACCGCCATGGACCGGCGCGCCACGATGAAGGCCGTCGCCGAGGCCGTGGTCGAGAACATCAACTGATCACGAAGTTCAACAACGCCGACACGGGACGCTCGTCGCCCATCCCGTACTCGCGCACCTCGATCGAGTGCGGCCCGTGGTCGAGCCGGCCCACCGCGATCGACACCGCATAGCTCCCGCCGACACCCGGACCGTCCGCCGACGTCGGGATGCCCGCCACTAGCGCACCGTCGAGCCGCACCTGCAGGCCCTGCACGCCACCGACCGCACCCGTGTCCCACTGCGCGTACGCCGGATCCAGCGTCACCCGCAGCACCACATGCCCCCGCCGCGGCACCGTCGTGCTCTGGAGCGGCTTCCCCGCCGCATTCCCCAGCACCGCCTCCACCGACGGCAGCGCGTCCGCCCGGGCCGGCGCCTTCGCGGCCCGCTCGGTCGGCGCCGACCAGCCGGCCACCGGCGTGATCTCCAGATACGTCTCCAGCAGCGACGACTGCGCGCTCGCCCCCGGCGCCCGCACCACGAACGGCGCCAGCGTGTCCGGCCCGTTCTCACCGAGCAGCGACCGCGGCACGTCCGCGACCACGGTCAGCGCCGCACCCGGCTCCCGTGGCGGCACCGCCACCGTCGGCCGCGCCGGCACCCGCAACCCGCCCAGCTGCACCACCACCCGCCGCGGGTCCAGCTCCGGCGTCATCGTCAGCGTGGCCACCACCCGCGCGGACCGCGCCGACCGCAGCGGCGTCCGCGCGATCCCGATGCCCGGCTCCTGATCAGTCGACCCCAGCACCCGCTGCGTCCCCGCGAGCACCGCCGCCTCCACGACGCCCGCCCGCGCCGCCGCCGGCCCGGTGAACCCGGCCGACGCCACGTGCACCCGCGACCGCCGCCCGTCCGGCCCTCGGAACCCCAGCAGCACCGACGCCTCCCGCCACGTCGGCACGACATCGCGGGACGCCACGGCCAGACCGTCCTGGTACACCCGCACCCCGGACGTCGTCAGCACCACCTCGAACAGGTGCACCACGCCGGGCCCGCGCCGCGGCGCCGCGTGCACCTCCCGCGTCGGCCCCTTCGACCGCACGCCCGGCGCCGTGGTCACCTGCACGCCCACGTCGGCGATCGACACCCGCACCGTCCCGCCCGGCAGCGCGAGGTCGGTGTCCGGCGACCGGCTCGCCCGGCGAACCCCGACGCCGACCCGGTCCGCCCGGCCCGGCACCAGGTCGACGG
>NZ_JBOHGA010000320.1:0-5384 GCF_050699915.1 Actinophytocola sp. | reverse complement strand
GTTCCTCGACGAGGTCGCGGTGCGCATCGCGGTCGGGCTCGCCGCCGTGGTGGCCGTGCTGGACCCGCCGCTGGTCGTGCTGTCCGGCGAGGTCGGCACGGCCGGCGGCACCACGCTCGCGGAGGCGGTCGGCCGGGCACTGCGCGGGCTGTCGGTGCTGGACACCGCCGTCGCCGCCAGCGGCCTGACCGAGGACGCCGTGCTGCTCGGCTGCCTGGCCGCCACGCTCGCCGAGGTCCGCGGCTCGCTGCTGCGCCGGCGTTGCGCCGTTGAACGGTAACCGCGAACTGGTCTAGACCCTTGACCGACAATAGGAAGACTGGCTTACTAACAGCACCGGTCCCTGTCGGGGAGGAGATCGTCATGTCCCGCCGTACCGTCCTGCTGCTCTCGGCCCTCGCGCTGGCGGCACCGTTGCTGGTCGCCGCGCCCGCGATCGCCGCCCCACCGGCCCCACCGCCGGCGCGCACCGCTGCGCCGGGTCCCGCCCAAGCCAACGGTCAGCTGGCCGTCTGCGGCGTGCGGCTGTGCAACGCCGACCGCGCGGCCGTGCAGCTGCGCGGGATGAGCACGCACGGTCTGCAGTGGTACGCCCAGTGCGTCAACGACGCCTCGCTCGACGCGCTGGCCGGCGACTGGGGCGCGGACGTCATGCGGATCTCCATGTACATCCAGGAAGGCGGCTACGAGACCGACCCGCAGGGCTTCACGAACCGGGTCAGCTCGATCATCGACGAGGTGACCGAGCGCGGGATGTACGCGCTGGTGGACTGGCACATGCTCGACCCCGGCGACCCGTACCACAACCTGGAGCGGGCGAAGACGTTCTTCACCGAGATCGGCCGGCGGCACAACGGCAACACCAACCTGCTCTACGAGATCGCGAACGAGCCGAACGGCGTCGCGTGGTCGCGGATCAAGAGCTACGCCGAGGAGCTGATCCCGGTGATCCGCGCGGTCGACCCGGAGACGCCGGTCATCGTCGGCACCCGGGCGTGGTCGTCGCTGGGCGTGTCGGACGGGGCCGACGAGTCCGAGGTCGTCGCCAACCCGGTGAACGCGGCGAACGTCATGTACACCTTCCACTTCTACGCCGCGTCGCACGGCGACGAGTACCTGAACGCGCTGTCCCGCGCGGCGGACCGGATCCCCATGTTCGTCACCGAGTTCGGCACGCAGGAGTACACCGGCGACGGGCCCGACGACTTCGGCATGGCGCAGCGGTACCTGGACCTGATGGCGGCCAAGCAGATCAGCTGGACGAGCTGGAACTACTCGGACGACTTCCGCTCCGGCGCGGTCTTCGAGCCGGGCACCTGCCCGTCCGGCCCGTTCACGACCCCGGAGCGGCTCAAGCCGGCCGGCGAGTGGATCCGGGACCGGATCCGGTGACGACCGCGCTCCCGGCGCTCGCCCTGTTCGCGGGCCTCGTCGCGCCGGTCGGCCCGGCCGCCGTCGTCGACGTCCATGACGCGGCGACGCTGCGGACGGCACTGGGCCAGGTCCGGCCGGGCGACGAGATCCGCACGGCCGACGGTGTCTACAATGGACGGTTCGTGCTCGACGTCGACGGCACCGCCGGCGCGCCGATCACGCTGACCGGCTCGCGCGGCGCGGTGATCGACGGCGGCGGCACGGCCGGCGGGCGCGCGGTCCAGCTCGAGGCCGACCACTGGCGGCTGGTCGGGTTCACGGTCACCAACGGCCAGAAGGGCATCATGGCACTCGGCGCGAACCACACCGTGGTCGACGGCGTCCGGGTGCGGTGAGCAACTGGCCGAACGGGCAGCCCGACCGCAACGCCGCGATCGGCAACCACTTCGGCCCGGACGTGCGCGCCGAGGCGATCGACTCAAGGAGGGCACGACCGGCGGCGAGGTGTCCGGCAACACGTTCGACGGAACCGGGATGACGGGGGCGAACTTCGCGGACAGCTGGCTGGACGTGAAGGGCAACGGCTATCTCGTCGCGGACAACCACGGCAGCACGGCGCTGCGCGACGGGTTCCAGACGCACGTCGCCGTCGAGGGCTGGGGGCGGGACAACACGTTCCGGCACAACACCGCCGACGTCCGCGGGCCCGGCTACGGGGTTCAGCATCGCGCTGTCCGGCGGGAGCGCGCTGGGCAACGTGGTGTGCTCGGACAACACCGTGACGAACGCCGGGTCGGGAGCGGCCAACGTGCCCACGACGGCCTGTTGAGGTTGACTTGTGCCATGCCACTCAAGGGAGAGTACGAACCGAGTGCGTCCGAGCGGTCCCGCAACCAGGTCGCGGAGTTCGAGGCCTCCGACGGGGCGCGGGGCAACACGTTGCGCGGGATGCCGGTGATCATCCTGACCACGGTCGGCGCGAAGAGCGGGAAGATCCGCAAGACACCGCTGATGCGCGTGGAGAGCGAAGGCCGCTACGCGGTGGTGGCCTCGCTCGGCGGCGCGCCGAAACACCCCGTCTGGTACCACAACGTGAAGGCCAACCCGCACGTCGAGCTGCAGGACGGCGCGGTCAGGCAGGACATGCTGGCCCGCGAGGTGACCGGCGCCGAGAAGGCCGACTGGTGGGAGACCGCCGTGGAGGCCTACCCGGACTACGCCGACTACCAGCGCAAGACGGACCGGGACATCCCGGTCTTCGTGCTGGAGCCTGCGGACGGGTAGCGCTGGGCCGCTGAGTCGCGGCGAGCCCCCGCGTGACCAGCGGCGTTGGCTTGCGTCCAGCCCGTTGAGCTGATCGCCGAACGGCAGCCGAGTTGCGCCGAGCGGGAGCTGGCCGGCACCTGTAGGAATGGCGCATGACACAGGAGCAGTGGGACGCGGTCGACGGCTACTACTCCGGCCTGCTGGTCGGGCCGGACGCGGCGCTCGACGCCGCCCTCGAGGCCAGCGACGCGGCCGGCCTGCCGCAGATCGCGGTCTCGGCCAACCAGGGCAAGCTGTTGCACCTGATCGCCCGGGTGCGCGGCGCCGGGCGGATCCTGGAGATCGGCACGCTGGGCGGCTACAGCACGATCTGGCTCGCCCGGGCGCTGCCGGCGGACGGGCGACTCATCACCCTCGAGTACGAGGCGAAGCACGCCGAGGTGGCGCGCGCCAACATCGCCCGCGCCGGCCTCGCCGACCGCGTCGACGTGCTGGTCGGCGCGGCGCTGGACACTCTGCCCACCCTGGAGGGCCCGTTCGACCTGGTCTTCATCGACGCCGACAAGCCCAATAACCCCGACTACTTCCGCGCCGCGCTGGGCCTCTGCCGGCCGGGCAGCGTGATCGTCGTGGACAACGTGGTGCGCGGCGGCCGGGTGGCCGACCCGAGCAGCACCGACCCCTCGGTCGTCGGCAGCCGGGCGCTGGCCGAGCTGATGGCGGCCGAGCCGACCGTCGACGCGACCATGCTGCAGACCGTGGGCGCCAAGGGATACGACGGCTTCGCGCTCGCCCTGGTGACGGGGTGACGGCGGCTCACCGCTCGACGGGGCCGCCGAGCCAGGGGCGGACGTGCCGCAGCAGGTCGAGGACCACCACCGGGGAGCAGGCCAGGCACGGCTCGCACGGCATGCCGACCGGCGACGACAGCACCTCCCCCGACCCGGGCGCGATGCGCAGTCCGCAGTAAGCGGTCAGAAACTGCGGCATCGCGTCGGCTTCCGGCGTCGGCACCAGATGGCACGTCCGCCGGCTCTCGCCGATCATCGACCCGTCCGGCTGCCGGGGCTTCAGTCGAACCAGGATCAATGCCCGGGTCATGAGCGAACGTTAGGGCCATGGCTACCTGGCCGGATAGAAAATTTCGCCGTATTTCTCCGTAGTACCGAAACGGTGTAACGGACTACTCCGTTTTGCCCTCTGGCAACGGCTCCACGGATAAGTCGTCGACCACTCGCTTGATGATCTCGCGCGCCTGGCGGCCGTAGCTCGCGGCGGTCGCCATCGAGTCGAAGATCGTCCGGTACAGCTCGATCTCCTGCGGCCCGGCGAGGTTCAGCTCCGCGGAGAACGTCTCGACCATCACCCGCTCGTCGTCGAGCAGCCAGAAACCGTGCGTCGGCGCGACCGCGTACGCCGTCTCGAAGCCGATGATCCCGAACTTCACGTTGGGCAGCCCGGACAGCGAGATCAGCCGGTCGAGCTGGCCCAGCATCACCTCGGGCGGGCACAGCCGGTACCGCAGCGCCGACTCGGTCAGCACGAAATGGAACCGCTTGTCCGGCCGGTAGAGGATCTCCTGTCGCTGGACGCGAGCCCGCACCGCGTCGGTGACGTCCCCGCGCACCTTGAGCACGGTGACGCTCTGGGCGAAGCGCGCCCGCGCGTACTCCGCGGTCTGCAGCAGCCCCGGCACGAACGTGCACTCGAAGGCGCGGAACAGCCGGGTGCTCGCGTCGAGCGCGGCGATCTCGGTCTGGTGCGACCGCAGGCCGCCGCGCAGCTGGCGCTGCCACTCGACGTTCTGCACCGCGAGCGTGTGCAGCGAGGCGAGCAGCGAGTCGGCCTCGCGCTCGCTGGCCGTGGCCCGGGCCCACACGCGGATGTCCTCGTCGGTCGGCGACTGGCGGCCGTTCTCGAGCTTGGAGACCTTCGACGGCGGCCAGGACAGCGACTCCGCGAGCTCGCGGCCGCTCAGGTCGGCCTGACGGCGCAGCTCGCGGAGCCGCTTGCCGAGCGCGAGGCGTGCCTCGTGGAGGCTTGAGACGCCGCTGGTTCGAATCGCAGCCACTACACGTCCCGTCGCGTCGCTGGGCGCGCTTCCGGCGACGGCGCGCCAACACTGCCTTCTACTCTAGCGGCGTTTAGCCACAACTCCGAGAAATTTCTCGGAAATCTCGCTACCGACAATCCTCTGCGTACTCCCGCGTGTAAAAGCGGAGCACGTCCTCCGGGATCTCGATGATCGCCTCGCCGCGCGGTACCGGGCCGACGTCGGCGAGCGCCTGAGCGTCGGTCACCACCCAACCCTGAGCGATGAAAGTCCGGCGGTCGGTGCGGTCGGTCGCGAACAGCGTCGGGGACTGGCCCTCCTGGGAGAGTGGGTCCTTACCGAGAAAATGCGCGCGCAAGCTGGCCTCCGTTTCAGCAACTCCGGAAATTTTCTCGATCGTGAGCGACGCGGACCCGGTCGTCAAACCGTCCCGGCGGACCCGTCGCCGCTCGTCGCAGCGCGGACGAAGGACGACTGCCTCTCGACGTGCCGTATGGCGAGAGTTGAGGACCGCTCGACGATGAAACCCAAGCGTGTCACCGCGTCTTAGCGTGAGAACCATGGACCACCGGAGCCACGCGAGCCGGCCGAACCGCGCCGACCGGCCGATCCTGCGCGCGGTCTCCGGGCACGCCGTGCGCGTCCTCCCCCGGCCCCGCCGGTGGCCCGACGACGCCACACTCCCGCGGCC
>NZ_JBOHGA010000319.1:0-5393 GCF_050699915.1 Actinophytocola sp. | reverse complement strand
GGCGTCCTCGTGCACCACGCGGGCGCGCGCGCGATCCGCCGCGTACGGGCTGATGAGGCTGACGACGACTATGGCCCCGGCGTCGGCCAGCAGCCTCGCCACCTCGGCGGTGCGGCGCACGTTCTCCGCCCGGTCGGCGGCCGAGAAGCCGAGGTCGCCGTTGAGCCCGTGCCGGAGGTTGTCGCCGTCCAGCAGGTAGGCGCTGCGGCCCTCCGAGAGCAGCCGCGCCTCCACCGCGACGGCGACGGTCGACTTGCCGGAGGCCGGCAGGCCGGTCAGCCACACCGTCGCGCCCGGGTGCCCGAGGGCGGCCCAGCGCTGCTCGCGGCCGACCTGGCCGCGCTGCCAGACCACGTTGGCCGAGCGAGCCGGCTCAGAGGACGTCACGAGTGGACCGCCAGGTGCCGGCGGCGGAGCACGGCGGCGGTCAGGACCGCCAGCGCGAGCGGCACGCCGACCAGCACGGCGGCGGGCAGCTCGAGCCCCGCCTTCGCCAGCAGCGCCAGGCCGGAGGCGAAGATCACGATGCCGAGCGCGGGCCGCAGCCCCTGCTCCGGCAGCCGCGAGGCCAGGCCGGCGCCGATCCACACGCCCGGGATCGACCCCAGCAGGATCGTGCCGGCGAGCGCGAAGTCGACGTTCCCGGAGATCAGGTGCGCGAACGCGGCGACCCACAGCAGCACGGCGGCGTGCGCCACGTCCGTGCCGACGACGCGCCGAGGGCTGAGCCGGAAGCCGATGATGAGGCCGATCGCGATCAGCGTGCCGGAGCCGGCGGACGTGACGCCGAGCACGAACCCGACCGAGCCGCCGAGGGCGACGGCGGCGGCCTTGTGGCGGCGCTGCATGCGGAAGGCGCCGCGCTCGCGGGCCGCGTGGTCGGCGACCGCGAGCGCCCGCAGCAGCACGAGCGCGCCCGTGAGCAGCAGCGTCCCGCCGATCGTGAGGATCATGAAGGTGTCGAAGTCGGCGCCGATCGCCGTCCGCATCCGGTCCAGGAACCACACGCCGGCGAGCGCGCCCGGGCACGAGCCGAACGCGAGCCACAGCGCCATCCGGGGGAAGACCGTCCCCTTGCGCAGGTGCCGCAGGCCGCCGACGGTCTTCGTGATCGCCGCGTACGCGAGGTCGGTGCCGACCGCCACCACCGGCTTGATCCCGAAGACCAGGATCAGCAGCGGCGTCATCAGCGAGCCGCCGCCCATGCCCGTGGTCCCCACCAGGACGCCCACGCCCAGCCCGAACAGGACGATCGCCGGATCCATCAGGGGACCAGGTGCAAGCCGCACTCGATCTTGTCGGTGCCGGCCCAGCGACCGTCGCGGCCACCGCCGGCCACCGTGCAGTGCATGCAGCCGATCGAGTCGTAGCCGCGGTCGTGCAGCGGGTGGTAGGGGACGTCGTGCTCGGCGATGTAGCGCCAGACGTCCTTGTCCGACCAGTCCGCCAGCGGCGCGCACTTGAGCTTGCCGGGGTGCCCGGAGTCCGGCCCGAGCTTGGGCGTGCCGGCCCGCGCCGGCGACTGGTCGCGCCGCAGCCCGGTGATCCAGGCGTCGACCTCGGCGAGCGCCCGCTCCAGCGGCTCGACCTTGCGCATGCCGCAGCAGGCGTCCGGGTCGCGCTGCCACAGGCCGTCGATCCATTCGCCCCGGTAGACGTCGATCTCGATCTCGTAGCGCTGCTCGGTCCGGCGCCAGGTCTCGTAGGTCTCCGGGAACAGCACCCCGGTGTCGAGCGTGAAGACCCGCGCCCGCGGCTCGATCCCCAGCAGGATGTCGAGGATCACCGACGCCTCCTTCTGGAACGAGCACGCGACGTACAGGCGCGGGTGGTGCTCGGCCACGACATGAGCGAGCACCTCCTGCGCGCTCAGGGCCTCGAGGTCCGGGGGAGCGGCACGCACGGCCGCAGAGGTTAGCCGCCTACTCGGTGGTCACCGCCCGCAGCACGTCGACCCGCGAGGCGCGGCGCGCCGGGGGGATCGCCGCCACCACGCCGGCCAGCGCGGCGAGCACCGCGACGACGACCAGGGTGACCACGGGGAGCTCGAACACGAAGCCCTCGTCGGCGAGCGGGCGCGACACGATCGCCGCGAACGCGATCCCGAGCACGATGCCCATCAGCGCGCCGATCGCGGCCGTGATCACCGACTCGCCGCGGATCATCCGCTTGACCTGGCGGCGGCTCATGCCCACCGCCCGCAACATGCCGAGCTCGCGCGTGCGCTCGTGGACGGACAGCGCGAGCGTGTTGACGATGCCGAGCAGGGCCACGATCACCGACAGGGAGAGCAGCGCGTAGACGAGGCCCACGAGGCCGGCGACCTGCTGGTTCTGCTCCTCCTTGAAGTCCTCGATCGTCTGCGGCTTGGCGGTCGGGAAGTCGGCCAGCGCGGCCTGCTCGGCCCGCTTGAGCGCCTCCTGGTCGGCGCTGCCGGCGACCATCGCGAACGCGATGTCGTCGGACTCCCACGCGTTGACGAGCGAGCTGTTGCCGACAAGGACGCCGCCGACGATCCCCGCCGCCGCGTCGTAGATCCCGCTCACGCGGTAGGAGACCTCGTCGCCGCGCGCGGTCGTGAAGGTCAGGCTGTCG
This sequence comes from Actinophytocola sp., assembly GCF_050699915.1. Lineage (GTDB taxonomy): Bacteria > Actinomycetota > Actinomycetes > Mycobacteriales > Pseudonocardiaceae > Actinophytocola. Next base: position 2,798 of record NZ_JBOHGA010000319.1, on the reverse strand, counting down.
CTCACCCCGATGTCGCGCTCGTCCGCGAACTCGTCGTTGACCGCGGCGTTGCCGGTCCCGAGCCCGGAGAGCACCGCGTCCGATCCCTCGACCCACTCGAGCGTGAGCACGTCGCGCACGGTGCCGGTGTCCACGCCGCTGACGCTCGTGGTGCCGGTCTCGCCGGCCAGCCGGCCGGTCTCGAACCGGAACGAGGAGACGGCGGTCACGCCGTCGACCTGCGCCAGGCGCTCGGGGACGCCCTCCGACAGTGGCGAGAACCCGTCCTCGTGGGTGACGATGCTCTCGGCGCGCACCTGGTCGTCGATGCCCTTGTCGATGGTCGCGCTCAGGCCCGCGGCGAAGATCGTGACGAGCACGACGAGCGCGACGCCGATCATCAGCGCCGAGGCGGTCACCGCCGTGCGCTGCGGCTGGCGCCTCGCGTTCTCGCGCGCGAGCCGGCCGGTCAGGCCCTGGAGGCGCTCGAGCGGGCGGCCGATCACGCTGCTCAGCGGGCGCACGAGCGTCGGCGCCAGCAGCGCGAGCCCGAAGATCATCAGCACGGTGCCCAGGCCGAGCAGCGTGGCGGTCGCGCTCCCGGAGCCGGCGTCGCCGACGAGGCCGTAGGCGAGCACGAAGACTCCGGCGGCCTCCACCAGCGCCGCGGCGACGATCCGGCGCCGCCGCAGCGGGCGAGCTCCGGGCGTCTCGGAGTCGCGCATCGCCTCGACGGGCAGGACGCGCATGGCGCGGCGGGCGGGGACGAAGCCGGACGCGATCGTGGCCACCATGCCCACCACCAGGCCGACGATCACCGTCCGCGGCTCGAGCACGATGCTCGTCGTCCCGAGGTCGATGCCGAACGCCTCCAGCAGCGCGGCCAGCCCCGGCGCCAGCAGCAGGCCGCCGGCGATGCCGAGGACCGACGCGACGAGCCCGATGGCCACGGTCTCGACCAGCACGGAGCGCATGAGCTGCTGCCGCGACGCGCCGAGCGTGCGCAGCAGCGCGAACTCCTTCGTGCGCTGGGCGACGGTCACGGCGAAGGTGTTGAAGATCAGGAAGCCGCCGACGAGCAGCGCGACGCCGGCGAACACGAGCAAGGCGATGCGGATGAAGCCGAGCGCGTCCGAGAGGTCCTGGGCCGTCTTCGCGGCCTGCTCCTCGCCCGTGCGGACGGCGAAATCGCGCCCCAGCGCGCCCGCGATCGCGGCCTTGAGCTCCTCAGGCGACGTGCCGCTCTCGGCGGCCACGCTGATGTCGTGGTAGCCGTCCACGGCGAGCATGCGCTGCGCCTCGGGCAGCGTCATCAGGACCAGGCGGGAGCCGGCGAGGTTCTCCGAGTCGCCGAGCGTGGCGACGCCGGACACCGTGTACTGCTTGCTCGGCGCACGGGCGGAGACGGTCACCGTCTCGCCGGCGCCGAAGCCGTACTCGTCGGCCGTGCCCTTGTCGAGCACCACCTCGTCCGGGCCTTCCGGCGGGCCGCCGTCGGTGTACGTGAACGGGTCGAACCGCTCGGGCCCGTGGGAGACGATCAGCGTCGGCGGGCCCTGGGAGAGGATCGGCTCGCCCTCGCGGTCGAGCAGCGCGGCGTCGAGCGACACCGAGCCCATGGCCTCCTCCACGCCCGGCACCGCCTCGATCCGCTCCAGCGTCTCCGGAGCCATCGGCGGCGGCGTGGCGAAGTCCTCCTCCACCGCCATCCGCGACTGGACCGACACGTCGACGCCCTTCTGGGTCCGCTCGAACAGGTCCTTGAACGACGCGTCGATCGTGTCCGTGAACACGAACGTGCCCGCCACGAAGGCGACGCCGATGACCACGGCGAAGCCGGTGAGCGCCGTGCGGAGCTTGCGGGCCAGCAGGCCCTTGAGCGCGACCTTGAGCATGCGGCTAGGCCACGGCCTTCATCAGGTCGAGCACGCCCTCGGTGCTCTCCCCGTGACCGTCGTGCACGACCTGGCCGTCGTTGAGCACGACGATCCGGTCGGCCACCGACGCCGCGTGGGCGTCGTGCGTGACCATCACGACCGTCTGGCCGAAGTCGTCGGCCGCCTGGCGCAGGAGCGCCAGCACCTCGTCGGAGGAATGCGAGTCCAGGTTGCCGGTCGGCTCGTCGGCGAACACCACCGCGGGGCGGTGGATGAGCGCGCGGGCGACGGCGACGCGCTGCTGCTGGCCGCCGGACAGCTCGGACGGGCGGTGGTCGAGACGGTCGCCGAGCCCGACGGCCTCGATCAGCTGGTCCAGCCACTCCTGGTCGGGCTTGCGGCCCGCGAGCGTCAGCGGGAGGCGGATGTTCTCCTCGGCCGTGAGCACGGGCACGAGGTTGTAGGCCTGGAAGACGAAGCCGAGGCGGTCGCGGCGGAGCCGCGTGAGCGCCTTGTCGTCGAGGTTGGCGAGCTCGGAGCCGTCGACCACGACGGAGCCGGCGGTCGGCCGGTCGAGCCCGGCGAGCAGGTGCATGAGCGTGGACTTGCCGGAGCCCGACGGGCCCATGATGGCGGCGAACTGGCCCGCCGGGAAGGCGGTGCTCACGCCGCGGAGGGCATGGACGGCCGTCTCGCCCTCGCCGTAGACGCGGCGGAGTTCGGCGGTGGCGACGATCGGGCGCGAGGCGAGGTCGGTCATATCGACAGCATCGTGCAACCACCCGGCCGTTAGGCGGTGGATGCCCGGTGAATCCGGGGTACGGCTGGCCGTACCTAGTGGTTCCGTCCGTAAGTTCGGCGCATAACCCGGTGGAGTCCGGGTCGTGTCTGCCGGTGCACGGCAGGCGCTCGCATACTGGTGGTACGTGTGCGCCTGCCGGG
>NZ_JBOHGA010000318.1:0-5419 GCF_050699915.1 Actinophytocola sp. | reverse complement strand
ACCCCGGAATCAACGGTTGCGCCAATGCCCACAACTCATCCGGCACCAGCCGCTGGGAGAGATCATCAACCACAAGACATGATCATGACAGACCATGATCAAACCACATGAGACACCCTCTAAGTCACCCCATCGGGAATGGCACGACAACGGGAACCTCGTTTGCGAGCGCTATTGAATAGGGCAGCGATTTTCACAACTGGTACGGTTCCGGCTACGGCAGGTAGCAGTTTTGAGAAACCCTGTTTATGAGCCGATAAACGTCAATTCGATCCGGAAACAAGGGGCGATTTGGACACGACTCGGCCGGTCTGCTTATGTCTTGGCCATGAGTCGCGTGATCACCGCCCTGACGACGCTCGCGTTCCTGGCCGTGCCGTCGGCGGCGTGCAGCGGGACGACGAGCACCGGACCGACGAGCACCGGGACGACCAGCGCCGGGACAGCGATCACCGTGCTGCAGCTCAACATCTGTCACGGCGGCATGAACCACTGCTACCGGGGCGACGCGGTGATGACCAAGGCGGCGGAGGAGATCAGGGCGAGCAAGCCGGACGTGCTGTCGGTGAACGAGGCGTGCGCCGGTGACGTCGACCGGCTCCGGCCGGCCATGGAGCCCGCCCGGGCTCTGTTCGTCGCCGCACGCAACCTGGACGGCACGCCTACCCGGTGCCGGGACGGCGACCAGTACGGCAACATCATCATGGTCGCGGCGAGGTTCGCCGGCACCGCCGAGGAGTCCGGTGTGTACGACGCCCAGTACCGAGCCCTGGACGGCCACTTGGAACTGCGGTCCTGGGCCTGCCTGCCGGCCGCCACCCTCAGCGCCTGCACCACCCACCTGTCCTCGGACCACGCGCCGACCGCGCTCGCCCAGTGCCGGGACCTGATGCGCCGCGCGGCCGGCTACCCCCGGCCGACCACCGTCGTCGGCGACTTCAACATGCGCGGCGAGGGCTCCCCGAGCATGCGGGACTGCGACCCCGCCGGGTTCTCCCGCCGCGGCGACGGCAGCGTCCAGCACGCGTACGCCAGTGACGACCTGGCGATCAGCAAGACCACCAAGATCGACATGTTGGGCACGACCGACCACCCGGGGCTGCTGTTCACCCTGACCCGGCCTTGACCCGGCGCCGCCGATCTGTGGGTAACCAACCATCGCTCTAGCGTGTCGACTATGGACGACACCGCTGTCCGGCATCGGCTACCCGTGCGCAAGCTCGTCGCCGCGAGCCTGGGCAACGCGCTGGAGTGGTTCGACTGGACGATCTACGCCACGTTCAGCATCTACTTCGCCACCGCGTTCTTCCAGGCGGGCAACGATGCGCTCGCCCAGATCAACACGTTCGCCACCTACGCGCTGGCGTTCTTCTTCCGGCCGCTGGGCGGCATCCTGCTCGGCCGGTTCGCCGACCTGCGGGGGCGCAAGCCGGCGATGGTGCTGACCATCATGATGATGGCCGGCGGGTCGGTGTTGATCGGCGTGTTGCCGACGTTCGAGCAGGTCGGCTGGCTCGCCCCGATCGGGCTACTGTTCGCGCGGATCGTGCAGGGGCTCTCGCTCGGCGGCGAGGTGTCGAACGCCTCGGCGTACCTGGGTGAGATCGCCCCGAACGAGCGCCGCGGGCGGTACTCCGCGTTCTTCTACATCTCCACCGGTAGCGCCGTACTCCTCGCGTCGGTGCTCGGGTTCGTCCTGGCACGCGTACTCAGCGAGGACGCCATGCAGTCCTGGGGCTGGCGCGTGCCGTTCCTTCTGGGCGGCGTGCTCGGGCTGATCGGCCTGTGGCTGCGGCGGAGCCTCGCCGAGACCGAGCTGTTCGAGGAGCACAAGACCGAGCGGGTGCCGCACCCGCTGCGCACGACGCTGCGGGAGCACCCGAAGGCCGTCGGTCAGCTCGTCGGCTTCACGATGCTGTCGACGCTGTGCTACTACACCTTCTTCAGCGCCCTGACCCCGTTCGCGGTGGGGACGCGGGGCGCGGATGCGGTCGACGTGTTCCTCGCCCTGTCCATCGCGACGGCGGTGTTCGTGGCCCTGCAGTACCCGATGGGCGCGATCGCCGACCGGTACGGCCGCAAGCCCCAACTGCTGGCGTGGTCCGCGGCGACCGCCGTGCTGATCGTCCCACTGTCCACTCTGGTCAAGCCAGGTCTGGTGAACCTGGTCGTGGTGTTCACCGTCGGCCTCACCCTCTACACCGCGATGACCTCGATCGCGCCCGCGCTCATGAGCGAGCTGTTCCCCACCGCCCTGCGCGGGCTGGGCATCGGTGCCTGGTACAACCTCACCGTCGCGACCTTCGGCGGCACGGCGCCGCTGCTGATCAGCGCCCTGTCCAACGCGGGCCTGGCCAACGTCTTCTTCTGGTACGTGGCAGTGGGAGCGGCGATCGCCTTCGCCGTCATCCGCACCCTGCCCGAGACACGCGGCACCCCGCTGCGTTGACGCGGGCCCTCAGCCGGCCGCCGGGAGCACGTCGTCCTCGATGACCGACAGGCCGGTGAACGAGTCCTGGTCGAAGTCGCGGGTGTTCGTCGTCATGACGACGACGAGGTCCAGATCCTCGACGATGTAGATCATCTGGCCGCCGAACCCCCAGGCCATCGCGACGTGGTGGCCGGCGATGTCGCGCAGCCAGAAGTCGTAGCCGTAGCTGAACGGGGCACCGGCGTCCACCTGGTCGGCCATCGACGCGGCCACCCAGTCCGCCGGCACGAGCTGCCTGCCGTTCCAGCGGCCGTCGTCGAGATAGAGCAACCCGAACTTCGCGAGCTCGCGCGGCGTCGCGTAGAAGTTGTAGCCGCCCGAGAAGTAGCCCTGCGGGTCGCGGCCCCAGCGTTCGGCCACGACGCCCATCGGCGCGAGCAGGTTCTCGTGGACGAACTCGCAGGCCGTCGTCCGGGTGGCCTCCGTCAGAACCGCGGAGCTCAGGTGAGAGTCGCCGGTGCTGTAGTTGAACACGGCGCCCGGCGTCGCGGCCCTCGGGAGCCGCAGGGTCGCCGCGACCCAGTCGGGCGTGTGCTGGAGCTGGGTCTCGGTCGTGTTCTCGGTCCAGCGGCTGCCCGAGGTCATCGTGAGCAGGTCGCGAACCTTGATCGTCTTGGTCTCGGGGTTCATCGCCGCGTCGTAACGCGACGGTAGGACCGAGGCGATCGTCGCGTCGGCGCCGTCGATTCGGCCCTGGTCGATCGCGATCCCGATCGCGGCTCCCCAGATGCTCTTGGACGCCGAGTGGACGTTGTTGCTCTGGTTCTTCGCGCTGCCGTGGTAGTAGCGCTCGAACACGAGGGCGCCGTTGCGGACCACCAGGAAGCTCCACGAGTAGGGCAGGTCGGCCAGGGCGGTCGAGGCCCGCTCGAGTCGGCTCGAGTCCATGTACTGCGCCTCGGGGGTCGACATCGTCCACGACGCACTGTCGTCGACCGGATCGGTGTAGGTCGGGTTGTCCTCGTAGAAGCTGTTCGTCGACAGCGGACCTTGGATCCTGCCGCAGTCATAGGAGGCGACTGCCTCGACTTCGGTGGACGCGGGCTCCGGCGACGAACAAGCAGCGATCACGCTCAGCATCGCCAGCAAGATCATGGCACTTCTGCTACGCCCGGCGATCTTCGGGCTGTGAGCCGTGCGCGCCATCCTCCGGATCCTAGGCCACGCAAGAGGGCCCGGTGGCAGCGCTTCATTTTCCTCGTGTACTAGTGTCCTAGTACAAGCAGACGAGGCGGTGCTGTCGTGTTCGTGTTTCGTTTGGATCCGTCGTCCGGGGTGCCGACCTACCTGCAGTTGGTCGACCAGGTGCGGCGGGCGGTCCTGCTCGGCTACCTGTGTGACGGGGACCGGCTACCCACTGTCCGGGAGGTGGCGGCCACGTTGGTGGTCAACCCGAACACGGTCGCCAAGGCGTACCGGGAGCTGGACCACGCCGGGCTGACCAGCGCGCGTGCCGGTCAGGGCACGTTCGTCACCGGCAGTATCGGCGAGGTGCCCACGGCCACCTACGCCCAGCTGTCCCGGCGGTTGCGCGGGTGGTTGAACACCGCGCGTGAGGCCGGCCTCACGTCGGAGCAGGTGCGGGCGCTGGTGTCCGCGGTCCTCGACGACGAGTCCCGGACCGGCGCGGCATGAGCGGCGAACCGGTGTTGCGTTGCAGCGGCCTCGGCAAACGCTACGGCCGTCGCACCTGGGCGCTGCGCGACTGTGATCTCGAGCTGCCGCACGGCGGCATCGTCGGGTTGGTCGGTGCGAACGGGGCGGGGAAGACCACCCTGCTGCACCTGGCGATCGGGTTGCTGCGGCCGACCGAGGGCACTGTCCGGATGTTCGGCGAACCGCCGCGACTCGACCAGTCGGCGAAGCTCGCTCGCATCGGGTTCGTGGCGCAGGACCATCCGTTGTACCGCAGGTTCACCGTGGCCGACCTGCTCCACTTCGGACGCTCGATGAACCGTCCCTTCGACCTCACCGGTGCGCGAGACCGGCTCACTGGCATCGGGATCGCCCTGGAACGCCGCGCCTCGACGTTGTCGGGCGGACAGCAGGCACAGGTCGCGCTCACCCTGGCCCTGGCCAAGCAGCCGCGGCTGCTCGTGCTCGACGAGCCGGTCGCGAGCCTGGATCCGGTCGCCCGCCGGGACTTCTTCCGCACCCTCCTGGACGCGGTCGCCGGCAGCGACCTGACGGTGGTGCTGTCGTCCCATGTGGTCGCCGAGCTCGAGCGGGTCTGCGACCACCTCGTCCTGTTGCACGAAGGCCGCGTGCTACTCACCGGCGCCATCGACGACCTGCTCGCCGAACACCGGCTGCTGGTCGGCCCCCGCACCGACGATGTCGACGCGATCGACGGGGTGATCACCGCGGCCCACGGCCACCGGCACAACAACCTGGCGCCAGCACCGCGTCGAGCTGGTCTCAGCACTCGGGCTGCTCGCCGCCCTCGCCATACCACTGATCATGACCGCCTGGACCTGCGTGCCGAGTACCGGTCGAGCGGGGTCGCCGAGTGCATCGCGAGAGGTGGAGACGGTGTCGCGCGGGGCTGGTCGAGGCTTCCTGGACCGCCACACCGAATGGGGCAACCGGTTCGTGTGGGCCTCCTTCCTCCCCGCCCTCGCCGGCGTGTTCATCGGCGCGCCGCTGTTCGCCCGCGAGTTCGAGCACGGCACCTGGCGCCTGGCGGTCACCCAGGGGGTGACCCGCACCCGCTGGTTCACCACGAAGATCGCGCTTGTCGGGACTGGCGTGGCCGGCGTCGCCGGGCTGTGCGCGGCGCTGTTCACCTGGTGGCGCACCCCGCTAGTGTCGCGCGTCATTAATTCATTGACACTGATCACGGGCGCCGTCTTCGGCGGCTGCGACTTCAACATGTAGCGGAAGCCGTCACCCGCGGACATCACCCCGCATCGAAACCGTCACAGCGCC
>NZ_JBOHGA010000317.1:0-5571 GCF_050699915.1 Actinophytocola sp. | reverse complement strand
GGCGATCGCCGGCCGCGAGGCGCACACCGCGGCCGCCGGCCGGCACCGCTCCCGGCAGGACGCGCTGATCGCCGACGCCCGCGCGGCCGGACTGGACGCGTCCGCCGACTCGCTGCAGCGGGCCAGGGCCTCCGCGCTGGACGCGCGGTCCGCGGCCGAGTCGCTCGTCACCGCCCTGACCCGGCGCTGCGCGGGCTCGGTCGACACCCTCGCGAAGGCCGTGGCGCACCACCGGAAGGCCGCCGACGAGCTGGCCGAGGTTTCCGCCGGCGCCGAGCGCGCGTGCCTGGACTTCACGAACGAGTCGGCCGGGTACGCCGAGCGGGTGCGCTCGATCGGCGGCGCGGCCGAGCAGCTCGAACGCGACCTCGCGGCGGCCGAGGAGGAGCGAGCCGGGTTGCGGCAGCGGCTGCCCGGCGCGCGGCAGCAGGCGACCGGCGCTCGGGTGTCGGCCGGCAAGACGCAGACGCAGCTCGACACCCGCGAGGCGCGGCTCGGGGAGCTGGCGGAGAAGGAGACCTTTGCACGGCAACGGTTCGCCGAGGCGCTGGGTGCGGACGGCGTGTGGTCGGCGGCCGTCTCCGCCGACGACACGCCGAAGCCGGACGACCTCGACGAGGCGTACGCGGCGCTGACCGCGTCGTCGCGAGACACGGTCAACGAGGACGCGGTGCTGGGTGACCTGCAGGCGCTGCAGGCCGCGCTGGCCGGCAGCCACGACATCGTGGCGCAGCGGTCGGCGGCGGACATCCTCACGGTGACCGTGACCGGCGCGCACGGCCCGCGGCCGGTGGCGGTCGCGGCGCGCGAGGTGGCCGAACGCCTTGCCACGCAACGGGAGCTGCTCTCTGAGGAGTACCAGCAGATCTTCGACGCGTTCATGCTGCGCGACCTGGCCGACAAGCTCGCCGCGCAGATCGCGGTCGCCGACGACCTGTGCCGGCGGATGAACGACACGCTCGACGTGGCGCGCTCGAGCCAGGGCGTGCACGTCCAGCTGGAGTGGCAGCCGGCGCCCGATCTCGACGAGGACATGCGCTCGGCGCTCACGCTCATCCGCACCCCGTTCGCCAAGCGGGGCGAGGGCCAGGACGAGCGGCTGCGCACCGCGCTGACCGACCGGATCACCACCGAGCGCGACGGCCATTCCGGCGACTACGCCGAGGTGCTCGGCCGGGCGCTGGACTACCGGTCCTGGTACCGGTTCACGGTGCGGGTGCGCGACGACGGGCCGGACGGGGCGCCACGCACGCGGCGGATGCGCCAGCTGTCGTCCGGCGAGACACGGCTGATCTCGTACGTGACGCTGTTCGCCGCGGCGTCGGCCTTCTACGACGCGGTCTCGACCGGCGCGGAGCGCCCGCCGGCGCGGCTGGTGCTGCTGGACGAGGCGTTCGAGCGCCTGGACGAGCCGACGATCGCGCGGATGCTCGGGCTGCTGGTGGACCTGGACATGGACTGGATCATCACCTGGCCCAGCGGCTGGGGGCTGTCGGAGAAGATCCCGCGCATGCACATCTACGACGTGCTGCGCCCCAAGGGCGGCCGAGGAATCGCGTGCACGCACGCGATCTGGAGCGGCAACGCACTCACCGAGGAACGCTAGCGTTCCGGTCCGAGCACCGGCTTGAGGTCGAGCACCGGGGTGCCGTCGAGCGCCTCGAGGTCGCTCACTCGCACCCGCGGGCCGTCGACCGCGAGGACGCGCACCCGATGCAGGCCGATCGGGTTCGGCCGGTCCGGGGAGCGGGTGGAGAAGACGCCGGTCGGCGGGCGGGCCAGGTCATCGCGCGGGCGGGTGACCAGCACACTCCGGTCGGCGCGGTCGAGCCACGTGAGCACGAGCAGCTCGTCGCCGACGACGAGGTCGGCCAGCCCGACGGCGACCTCGGAATCGAACACCAGCCAGGCGTCCGGCGCGCCCTCGTCCCCCTGCCGGGGCGCCGCGGTCCGGTCGACGAGAGACGAGGAAACCCGGCCGATCTCCCGCAGGGGCATCTCCATGTCCGCCCGGCGAGCCGCGGTCTCGCGCGGGTCGGTCAGCGTCGTGACGGAGTCCGTCGGGTGGTCGGTGTGGTGCTCGACGGTGTAGAAGCGCACCTCGTGGCCGTCCGGGTCGTGCAGCATCGGCAGGATCCAGCCGGCCGATGCCGGGTGCACGCCCGCGTGCTCCTCGCCGAGCGCGGTGAGCCGAGCGGCGAGCGTCTCGATCGCGGGCCGGTCCGGCACGCCGATCGCGAAGTAGTCGAAGCCGGCGGCCGCCGCAGCGCGGTCGGAGTCCAGCCGCAGGGCCAGCTCCGGGCCGCCGTTCGGATGCCGGAGCCCGACGCCCATCAGCTTGCCGTCCTCGACGAACTCCAGCTGCGGCTCGTAGCCGAGGCGGCTCACGTACCAGGCTCGGGAGCGCTCGAGATCGGACACGGGCAGCTTGAGGTGATGCACACCGGCCAGCCGCGGCGCGTCGGTCATGGGGTCCCGCCCTTCGTCCGAACACTCACTGCGACCGTCAATCTATACGCCGCGTAACAACGCTCCGCGCGACGACGACCCTGCAAGAAACCCTGCTCGGCACGCAGGCGGGAGGTGGCGCATGCCGGAGATGTTCCAGATGGACCGCGTCGACCGCATCGCCGACATCCTCTACGGCGTCGCCGCCGGCGGGGGCACCATCACCTACCGGCGGCTCGCCTTCCGGGTCGGCACGCGGCCGGACTTCCTCTCCCATCCGCTCGAGCAGGTCTCCCGGCGCGCCGCCGACCGCGGCGAGCCGATGTGGAGCGCGCTGGTCGTCTCGTCGGACACCGGCCGGCCCAACTCCGGCTTCTACGCCATGGCGCGGCGCCTGCGCCCGGAGTACCGCGCGCAGGGCGATTCCGAGATGTGGGACGACGAGCGCACCCGCTGCTACGCGGCCGTGGCGGCGGTCAGGTCCGCCTGAACGGGGCAACCGCCCAGGTCAGAAGCCGATGAGGCCGCCGGCGAGCGTGGCGGCGAGCACAGCCGCGGCGAGCAGGGCCATCCACACCCGGACCACCAGCAGGCGCGCCGTCGCCGGTGGCGCGGCGTCCTCGCGGCGCTCACGCAGGTGTTGCCGGTCCATCTGCCGGAGCATGACCGGATAGGTGCTCACCCAGATCACCAGCACCACGAATCCGGCGATCAGCAGGCCGTCGCCGGAAACTCCGCGATGCTGCCCGAGAAAAGCGCTGAACATGAGCGACGAACCGATCGCCGCACCGAGCAGACCCGAGGAAACTCCGGCGAGCCCGCGCTCCCGCACGAGTACCACGACGAGCAGCGGGATGCCGACCACGAACGACCCGAACACCGGGTCCTCGATGAGCAGAACCACCGCGAGGAGCGCGGTCGAGACCCAGAACAGCGCTGAGCCCAGCAGCCGCGGCCATGTGTCGTCCAATTCCGACAAGAATGCCGACCGAAATCGGCGTACAGGCACGGTCATGAGTGGTGCCACCCCCAGCGGGCGGAGAATTCTCCGGGCTCCAGAATTCCCGCGAACCCGGCCTAACAATTCACATTACGCAGCGTACGCAAGGTCTGCTACCCAGCGCTATGTTGACTACTTGACTTTGTTGGTTGACGAAATTCCAGTGGTTATTCACACACCTTGTGCGCATCCCGGCGCCGGACCTATCGGGTAACCGAACGTGAGCTGTTAGCGTCTGAACGCCGGTTGCGCAAGGTGGCCCGGCCAACTTCCCACGGGATGTTCCGGAATCTGGACCCGTTTGGCGATGCCACGGTCCGATCCGGAGGATGCACTGAGATCCGACCGACGGAATGGATGGCGACATGCGACAGCTGGTCCTACTGGCCCTGGTGGGCTTAGGAGCCCAACTCGTCGACGGCAGCCTCGGCATGGCCTACGGCGTGACGTCCACCACCCTGCTCCTGGCGATCGGCACCCACCCCGCCGCCGCCTCCGCGACGGTGCACCTCGCGGAGATCGGCACGACGCTCGCCTCGGGCCTCGCCCACTGGAAGTTCGGCAACGTCGACTGGAAGGTCGTCGCGAAGATCGGCGTCCCCGGCGCGGTCGGCGCCTTCGCCGGCGCCACGTTCCTGTCGAGCCTCTCGACCGAGACCGCCGAGCCCGTGATGTCGACCCTGCTGCTGGTCCTCGGCGTCTACATCCTGGCCCGCTTCACCATGCTCGGCCTGCCCCGGCACAACCTGGGCAAGCCGCTGCGCAAGCGCTTCCTCGGCCCGCTCGGCCTGGTCGCCGGCTTCGTCGACTCGACGGGTGGCGGCGGCTGGGGCCCGGTCGGCACGCCGGCCATCCTCGCGAGCGGCCGCCTCGAGCCGCGCAAGACGATCGGCTCGATCGACACGAGCGAGTTCCTCGTCGCGGTCGCCGCGAGCCTCGGCTTCCTGATCGGCATCGGCTCGCAGGGCATCAACTTCGGCTGGGTCCTCGCCCTGTTGGTCGGCGGCGTCATCGCGGCCCCGATCGCGGCGTGGCTCGTCCGGCACATCCCGCCGCGCGTGCTCGGCTCGGCGGTCGGCGGCATCATCATCCTGACCAACATCCGCACGCTGCTGAAGAGCGACTGGGTCGACGCGAGCGACGCCGTCCGCTGGCCGGTCTACATCGCCATCTACGTCATCTGGGCGGCCGCGCTGGTCTACTCGATCCGCCAGTACCGCGCCCACCGCGCGGAGGAGCAGCGGATCGTCGAGGAGGCCGGTGACAAGACCGGCGAGAGCGAGACCGCGAGCACCTGACCGGTATCCGTAGCCAGCGACCGCGGCCGCCCTGGAGCACCACTCCGGGCGGCCGCGGCGTATCGCGGGACGGTGCTCGCGCGGTTGCGCGAGCATTCCCCACGCACCGGCCGGCACACTGGGCTCGTCGTACGCCGGCCCACGGGAACGCGCCACGCGAGCCGGCCGCCTACCGCCGCTGGAGCGGCCGGCGCTGGCCCGTTCCCGCGGATATCGTCACACCGCGCGACTCTCGTACTTCTGACCGCCCCCTAACGGAGGACATCCGAGCAGGTGACGGCGTGGCCAAGCCCACGCGGCCGACTGAGGCGGGAAGGGTCACGGCGGGGTAAACTCGCAGGTCGGCCGAACGCGCGGGGGCGCTCGGCCCCCGCTGCGAACCGCGAACGGCGCAGCTCCCACGACTAGGAGGATCAGTTGCGCCTGCGCTCCCCCGGTGACGTTCGATGACCGCTGCCCTCGAGGCACCGGCGGCCGCTCGCTTCACCACCGGTTCCGCGGCGCCGCCGCGCACCCTGGTCGACGTGCTGGCCGAGACGGCCGCCCGCCACCCGCTGGCGCCGGCGCTGGACGACGGGACCGGCGTCCTCACCTACGCCGAGCTCCTCGAGCAGGTCGACGAGCTGCGCCAGAAGCTCGCCGGGAACGGCGTCGGCATCGGCGACCGGGTCGGCGTGCGGGTCCCGTCCGGCACCGCCGGCCTCTACGTGTCGATCCTCGGCGTGCTCGCGGCCGGCGCGGCCTACGTGCCGGTCGACGCCGACGACCCGGACGAGCGGGCCGAGCTGGTGTTCGGCGAGGCCGGCGTGTGCGCGGTGCTGGGCG
>NZ_JBOHGA010000316.1:0-5583 GCF_050699915.1 Actinophytocola sp. | reverse complement strand
CCAGGTCCGAGAATCGCGGGCCGCTGCGGCGCGCTGGGGCCGCGGCGCGCGGCCCGGGGGCGCGGTTGAGCGATCGGGATACGGCAGCGTTGGCAGAAGCGGTGTGCCACAGCAAGTCACCTCATCCGGCACTCGGTGTCCTCGACCTTGCCGAACGCTTCCTCGCCCGGGATGGTCGCGATGATCTCCTCGTAGTCCCACTCCTCGGTCACCTCGCTGGAGTCCTGCACCTTGGCCAGGTACACGTCATGGACCAGGAGGTTGTCTTCTGCGCGGATCTTGCCGTTGCGGGCGAACACATCATTGAACTCGTGTCCCCGCAGCTCGTCAGCCACCGCCTCGGAGTCGTCGGTGCCTGCCCGCTGCACGGCCTCGAGGTACTGCAGCGCCGCGGAGTAGTTGCCGGCGTGCAGGAACGACGGCCGGATCCCGGTCTTGGCCTTGAACCGGTCGGCCCACTCGCGGTTCTTCTCGTCGAAGTTCCAGTACCAGGCGTCGGTGAAGGTGACCCCGGAGAACGCCTCCACGCCCAGGGAGTGGATGTCGGTGATGAACATCAGCCCGACCGCCAGCCCCACGCCCTGGTCCGCGAGCTTGAACTCGTTGTACTGCTTGACCAGGTTCACCAGGTCGCCGCCGGCCTGCATGGTGCCGATCACGTCCGGCTTCGGGTTCAGCTTCGGCGCCTTGAGCAGGAACGTGGAGAAGTTGTCGTTCGGGAACGGCGCAGGATCACTGCGCACCACCTTTCCGCCCGCCTGCGTGATGGCGGCGGTGAAGCTCTTGTTCATGTCCTGCCCGTAGGCGTAGTCCGGGTAGACGATGTACCAGTTCTTCGCGCCCTGTCGGGTCAGCGTCTCGCCCGTTCCGAACGCGAGCATGTGCGTGTCGAATCCGTAATGGAAGGTGTACTTGTTGCACGACTTGCCCGTCAGCTCGGTGGTCGCGGCGCTCACGTTGATGTGGAGCTTCTTCTTCTGATTCGCGACGTTCGCGACGGCCAGCGCCGCCGAGGAGGTCGGCACGTCGAGGATGATGTCGGCCTGCTGCCGGTCGTAGAGTTCGGCGGCCTTCGCGTTGGCGACATCGGGCTTGTTCTGGTGGTCGGCGCTGATCACCTCGATGTCGTTGACCGCGGAGTCGGGATGTTTCTTCTTGAAGTCCGCGACCGCCATCTTGACCGCCTCGACGGAGTTCTTGCCGGACAGGTCGGCGTACACCCCGGACTGGTCGTTGAGGACCCCGAGCACCACCTTCCCGCCGGAGACCTTGCCTCCGCCGCCGCCCGGACCGCCCTGGCCGCAGCCGGTCAGCACCAGGGCCGTCGCGGCGAGCAACGCCGCTGACCGTCCCGCAACTGTTCGCATGGTTCCTCCTCCCGCCCGCGACAACGCGGGCGCGCCTGTGTCATCAGATTCCGAGGTACGCCAGCAGCTCGGCCTCCCGCTGCCGCACCTCGGTGTTGTCGAGGGTCTCGGCGATCCGGCCCTCCGCGAGCAGGTAGTGCCGGTCGGCGACCGTGGCGGCGAAGTGGACGTTCTGCTCCACCAGCAGCACCGTGCCGCCGTGCGCCTTGACCTCGCGGATGATCTCCCCGATGCGCTGCACGATCACCGGCGCCAGCCCTTCGGTGGGCTCGTCGCAGACCAGCAGCCGGGCGCCGGAGCGCAGCACCCGGGCCATGGCCAGCATCTGCTGCTCGCCGCCGGAGAGCCGGGTGCCGGGGAACCGCCGCCGCTCGTGCAGCACCGGGAACGTGTCGTACACCCGCTGCAGCGGCCACGGGTTCGGGCCGGTCGGCGCGGCGAGTGTCAGGTGCTCCGCGACCGACAGCGAGGCGAAGATGCCCCGGTCGTCCGGCACCCACCCGACGCCGAGCCGGGCGCGCCGGTGCGTCGGCATCCGGGTCAGATCCCGGCCGAGGAACTCCACCCGGCCGCGCTGCTGTGTGTGCAGCCCCATCACGCAGCGCAGCAGGGTGGACTTGCCGGCGCCGTTGCGGCCTACCAACGTGACGACCTCGCCCTCGGCGACGTACAGCGAAACCTCCCGCAGCACCTGCGCCTCGCCGTAACCGGCCGACAGCGACTCAATCCGCAGCATGGCGCCCGCAGGCGGCATCGGGTCAGCAGGCGGCATCGGGTCAGTGCGCGGCATTCGGCTCCCCCAGATAGGCGGCGATGACCCGCGGGTCATCGCGGACCTCGGCGTAGGCGCCTTCGACGAGCACCCGTCCCAGCTGCAGCACGGTGACCCGGTCGGCCAGGCTCGCCACCACGTTCATGTTGTGCTCCACCAGCACCACCGTGCGACCGGCGCGGACCCGCCCGATCAGCTCCACAGTGCGCTCCACGTCCTCGGCGCCCATCCCCGCGGTCGGCTCATCCAGCAACAGCACCCTCGGATCCAGCGCCAACGCCAACGCCAACTCCAGAGCCCTCTTCTGCCCGTACGGCAGGGTGTCGGCCGGCGCGTCCGCGGCGTGCTCCAACCCCACGCTCGCGAGGAGCTCCGCGGCCCGCTCCGCATGCTGGGCGAGCAGCCTGTCCGAACGCCAGAACCAGAACCCCTGCCCCGCCCGGCCCGCCAGCGCCAACTCGATGTGCTCCCGGCCGGACAGCATCGGGAACAGGTTGGTGATCTGAAACGACCGGGCCACACCCAGCCGAGCGATCCGCTCCGGGGCCAGCCCCGTGATCTCCCGCCCGGCCAGGCAGATCCGCCCCGCCGACGGGGCGATGAACCCGCTGAGCAGATTGAACAACGTGGTCTTGCCGGCCCCGTTCGGACCCACCAGAGCGTGCACGCCGCCCTCGGCCACCGACAGGTCCACACCATCCACAGCGCGGAACCCCCGGAACTGCTTGGCCAGCCCACGTGCGGTCAGCACCGCCCCACGCCCGGGCCGCATCACTGCCCCGTTCCCGGGGCTGGCCCGACAGGACGGCCGCCCGGCCCGTCGGCGAAGCTCAGCCAAGGCGTGGGCGGGTGCTGGCCCACGCTCGGCTGGGAGTGGTCGCAGACGCCGGAGGGGAACGCCCTCAGCACCCGGGCCCACTGCTCGTCGGTGAACGACACGCCGTAGTCGGCTCGGCTCAGCGGTGTGAGCTGGCATTTGAGGATGTTGTTCGCCAGCGGGCCACCCGCCGCGGTGCGCGGATTGCCGAAGTAAGGAAACGCCGCACGGCACGTGCCCGGGTCGGTGACCTTCCGCCCGGCGATCCAGCAGGCGTCGACCGCCTGCGCCGGCCGGTGCCTGCGGACCTTCACCTCGAGCGGTTCGCTGGAGGGGTCGGCCTCGATGCCGGCCAACCATGCGTCCATCAGCAGGAAGGCCTGGTTCATCGACTGCTCGTCGGGCGCGAACGCGACGCCGGCGCTGGTCCAGATCACCTGGTTGTCATGGTGGCCGTTGGCTTGCTCGAGTCGGGCGCGCATCGCGTAGCTGTGGAAGTCGGTGTGCACCTCGTTGTTGTCGGCGGCGCGCAGGTCGACGATCGGGGTCTTCGCCAACTGGCGTCCGAAGGTCACCGCCCCCGCTCGGTAGGCGATCTCGACCGCTGCGAGGTCGGCGGCGCTGCGTTGCGACTGCCAGTTCTTGTCGATGTCGTAGCCGCCGATCTTCTCGTTGAGGTCTGCGAACTGCTCCGGCGTGATCAGGCCGGATTCGAGCGCGCGCAGGCCGTACTGGACACCGACGTTGTCATACGGCCGGTTGGCGAACCCGCTGCCGATCCGCTGCTCGACCTCGCCCCATGCCTGTGGCGGACGCCGCCCGAAGATCGCTACCTGGTGGTCCTGCAGAGTGCACCGCGCGCCGTGCGGGTTGGTCTGCGGGTCGTACACCCACTCGGGCTGCTCAAGCACCACCCCCGCCGGTTGCACGAACGCCGAGCGCCACACACAGCTGGTCCGCGGGTCGAACCAGTGGCCATCGAATCCGAACACGGTGATCCAGCTCTGGCACGGACCGACATCGGCGGTCCCGTCGACGGCGGCGCGCTGCGCCTCGACCGTCCACAGCTGCGGCGAGGTGGTGTTGTAGTACCGCAGCAGCAGACCGCAGTCGACGACCTCGTGGGCGGTCATATACAGATCCGGGAAGCTGCACGAGGGCACCAGCCCGTCCAGCAGGCCCGGGTAGGCGTCGGCGATCAGATGCTGCTGCACCGCCCCGCCGGAGCAGCCGAACCCCATCGTGTACCGGATCTCGCCGAGCTGTTCGATGAGGTGTTCCTTGACCATCATCAGCGACTCGGCGGAAGTCACGAAGTTGGTGTTCAGCCCGTGGATGTTCAGCGAATGCGTGGCCACTGCCCAACCACGTGAGAGCGCGAGCTCGGCGGCCTGGTTGCTGTTGATCACACTGACCGGGTACGGCTCGCCCAACACAGACTTGGGCGCACCCTGCCGGCGCTGGGGCTTGGCGTCGGCGCCGAGGATGTAGTGCAGCTTGCCGTTCCAGCCCGCCCGCGACGCCCACGGCGCGGGCGACTTGACGGGGTCGTGCAGCACCGCGAACTGGTAGACGCCGCGGTTCATCGTCCCGGTCTCACGCCGCACGATGTACGGGACGACCGCGCCCTGGTCAGTTCTCGTGGTGGCGACGTCAGACGGCGGGTCCTTCGGGTCGTACGGCTGGAAACCGGGTTTGCTCGGGTCTGTCGACTGGTAGAGGAAGTCCACCGCGGTCGCCGCGTTGCACTGTTCGTCCAACGCAGGGCCGAGCGTGTTGGGCTCGGCGTTGGTCTCGCAGATCCAGGGCCGCAGCTGAGGCCCGGAGAACACCGGCCCGCCGATCGGGTGGTTGGTGATCGTGATCCGGTCCACGCCGCCTCTGCCGCGCGCGGTCAGGACGTTCTCGCCGTCTCTGAGGCCGGTGACCAGCCCCATGAACCGCCCGTTCGGACGCAGCGCGAAGCGCGAGGTGACGTCGCGGCCGTCGACGTCGACCCTGACCTTGCCCGGATCGACGCCAGGCGCCAGGGCCACCTCGACCAGCGCGTCCCCGCCCGAGATCAGGTCCGCGCGGTTGGACAGCACCCGAATCTCAGGCGCGTCACCGGTCGCGGCGACGGGGCTCGGCAGCGTCAGCGACAGACCCAGCGCGGCGAGGACGAGCAGCCGGCCGCGGGCTGCGGCGACCGCGCGGACCCGATCTCGAACAGCCATCTCGATCACGCTCCGCGTTCGGTGGCGAGCTGTTGGCTGCGCTGCGCGCGGAGGGCCGAGCGCTGAATCTTCCCGCTGGGGTTCTTGGGCAGCTCCGGCACGAAGTGCACCGACCGCGGGTAGGCGTGAGCCGCGTACGTGCGCTTGACCAGTTGTTGAAGCTCGACAGCCAGCGCATCCGTGGGTGTCACGTCGGGCTGCGGCACGACGAACGCCTCGATCACCTCGCCGCGCAGCTCGTCGGGCACGCCGACCACGGCGGCCTCGGCAACGTCCGGGTGCGCGGTCAGGGCGCTCTCGACCTCGAACGGGCCGATGCGGTAACCGGCCATGATGATCACATCGTCCTCGCGGGCCGAGAAGAACAGGTCTCCGTCGTGGTCCCGCGAGCCGGTGTCCCCGGTGTAGTAC
>NZ_JBOHGA010000315.1:0-5630 GCF_050699915.1 Actinophytocola sp. | reverse complement strand
GTGCGTGGCCGCGGCCGGCCTGAAGGCGGCGCCGGTGCCGGGCGAGCGGGTCGCGGTGGTCGGCGCGGGCACCTTGGGCCTGCTCGCCACCCAGCTGCTGCGCGCGGCCGGGCCGGGCGAGCTGACCGTCGTGGATCCCAAGCCGGACCGCGCCGAGCTCGCGTACCGCTGCGGCGCCACCGCGCTGCTCTCCCCCGCCGATGCCGCGCGCGAGGTGGCCGGACGGTTCGATGCCGTCGTCGAGGCGGCGGGGGTCGCCGGAGCGGCGCGTCTCGCCGTCCGGCTCGCTCGTCGAGGCGGGCGGGTGGTGCTGCTCGGGATCCCGGGCACGGACGACGATCCGCCATCGCCGACCGACCTGGTGTTGAACCAGGTGACGGTGCTGCCGGTGTTCGGCGCGCCGTCGCGGGCGTGGTCGCACGCGGTGCGCGCGTTCGCGTCGGGCGTGCTCGACCCGGCCGCGGTGATCACCCACGAGCTCCCGCTGGCCGAGGCGCCGGCGGCGCTCGACCTGCTGGCCGACCCCCGCGCCGGCGCGGTCAAGGTACTGCTCCGGCCATGACGTCGAGGTCGCTACGTGGCGGGGCTGGGCAGGGCGAGGCCGCGGGCCCCCGGCGCCGAACAGTCGGCCTCGACGCCGGACCGGGCCAGCAGGTCCAGGCCCAGCCGGGCGCGGCGGACGCGCTCGCGGGACAGCTGGACCGTGAGGTCGTCCAGGTGCGTGCCCGACGGGTACACGTCGGGCGCGTTGCGCAGACCGAACTTCACGTACACGGGTGACGCGATCTCCACCAGGCGTGGGATCTCGTGGTGCCGCACGAACCCCCCGACGTTGTCCGGGGCCTCCACGTACACGTCGAGCGGCACGGGCACGGTCGCGCGAACCCCGGCGATCTGGGCCAGCGACAGGTCCGTCGGCAGGTTCACCGTGTCCGCGCCGAGGCCGACCAGCACGCCGGCAGCGGCCGGGTTCGCGGCGGGCAGCATCACCGACACCTTCACCTGGAGGTCGGCGGGCAGCGCACCGTCCGCGCGCAGCCGGCCGACCACCGACAGCAGGCCGAGGTCGGACACCAGCACGCTGCGCACGCCGAGGTCGACGGCCCGGCGGACCTCGTCGACGGCCGCGGCGAGCTGGTCGGAGCCCCACGCACACGGTCCGAGGACCCCGCCCGCCGGCGCGCGTGCCATGGCCGACGTGCCCCACGCGGCGCACGGCCGCGCGAACAGGCTCAGCTCGACACCCGCGCCGGCGGCCAGCCGCACCATCTCGCCGATCTCGGCATCGGTGAGCAGCCCGACGCCGGTGCCTTGCGAGACCCGGGTTACTACGGCGGGATCGTCCAGTCCATCGAGACACCCGACCGTCGCGGCCGGACCGCCAACATCGCGCTCGGCTTCGACAACCTCGCCGACTACCTGACGAAGAACTCGCCCTACTTCGGCTGCATCACCGGCCGGTACGCCAACCGCATCGCGAAGGGCAGGTTCACCCTCGACGGCACGACCTACCAGCTCGCCGTCAACAATGGCGAGAACCACCTGCACGGCGGCGACGTCGGCTTCGACAAGCGAGTCTGGCAGGCCCGCGAGATCCGCGAGCACGGCGCCGTCGGCCTCCGGCTCACCTACGTCAGCCCGGCCGGCGAGGAGAAGTACCCCGGCACGCTCTCGGTCACGGTCACCTACCGGCTCACCGTCCGCAACGAGATTCGCATCGACTACCACGCGACGACCGACGCGCCGACGATCGTCAATCTCACCAACCACACGTACTTCAACCTGGCCGGTGAGGGCTCCGGGAGCATCTACGACCACCGGCTCAGGCTCAACGCGAGCCGGTACACGCCGGTGGACCCGACCCTGATCCCGACCGGCTCACTGGACCCGGTCGCCGGCACCCCGATGGACTTCCGCCGCCCGACCGCGATCGGCGCCCGCATCCGCGACAACTTCCAGCAGCTGCTGCTCGGCCAGGGCTACGACCACAACTTCGTGCTCGACCGGCGCGACGACACCTCGCTCGCGCTCGCGGCACGGGTGAGCGAACCGACGAGCGGGCGGACCGTCACGATCCGCACCGCGGAGCCCGGCATCCAGTTCTACTCGGGCAACTTCCTCGACGGCACGCTCGTCGGCACCGGCGGCCACATCTACCGGCAGGGCGACGGGTTCGCGCTGGAGACCCAGCACTTCCCCGACTCGCCGAACCAGCCGTCGTTCCCGTCGACCGTGCTCCGCCCGGACGGGGTCTACCAGACGACCACGGTGT
The DNA here is from genome assembly GCF_050699915.1 of Actinophytocola sp. Taxonomy (GTDB): domain Bacteria; phylum Actinomycetota; class Actinomycetes; order Mycobacteriales; family Pseudonocardiaceae; genus Actinophytocola. Next base: position 3,358 of record NZ_JBOHGA010000315.1, on the reverse strand, counting down.
ACGAGTTCGGCACGACGTCGGCGGGCTGATCGGCGCAGCCAGCGGATCAGTTCATCAGTCGTGCCGGCGGTTCCACGGGCCGGTGACGGCGAACGTCATGCCGGGGTCGTAGATGTTGAAGAACATCGTCTTCCCGTCGGTGGAGAAACCCGCCCCGGCCAGCTCGCCGTACGACGGCTCCTCGGGCGTTCCGTTGTTCACGCGGTTGCGGGCGAAGTGGAAGACGTCGCCGTCGCGTGTCGTGCCGAGCATGTACGCGTCGCCGATGCCGTCCTCGCACATCATCAGGCCGCCGTACGGTGACATGCAGATGTTGTCGGGCGCGTCGAACTCCGGGTTCTCCGGTCCGGGCGTCGGCCGGGTGAAGACCACCTCGAGTCGCAGCGTTCGACGCCGCGGGTCGAACTTCCAGACCTGGCCGTCGTGGTTCTTCGCCGGGCCGAGCTCGGTCCGGGCGAACGACGAGACGAAGTACACGCACCGGTCCCGCTCGCCCCACCAGGCGCCCTCGAGCTTGTAGCCGCCGGTGATCTGCTTCGGGTAGTCCTGCGCCCGGACCGACTCGGTGGTGGCCAACGGATCGGGCACGGTCATCCACTCGACGCCGCCGAACACCTCCCCCGCCTCCTGCACCACCGACAGGTCGGGCAGGTCCGGCACGCGCAACGCCTGAAGCTCGCCGCCGGCGCGCAGGCTTCCCCAGCCGCCGCGGGGACGCTTCGGCAGGAAGCGGTAGAGGCTGCCCAGCGGTGCGACGAACGCGTCCTCGGTCTCGTAGACGATGCCGGTGCGCGGGTCGACCGCGACGGCCTCGTGCTGGAACCGGCCCATCGCCTTCAGCGGCGTCGGGTCCTCGTTGCGCCCGTTGTCGTACGGGTCGACCTCGAAGATGAAGCCGTGGTCCTTCGTGTAGCCGTTCGTGCCGGCCTTGTCCTCGGTCTCCTCGCAGGTCAGCCACGTGTGCCACGGCGTGATGCCGCCGGAGCAGTTGATCGCGGTGCCGCCGAGGCTGATGTGCTCGGACTCGGCCTCGCCGTGCCGGTCGATCACCAGCGTGCTGGTGCCACCGGCACCGGCCGGGTCGTACGTCCGCTCCGGCGGAGCGACCACCTTGATCTGCGACGTCGGCGAGCACTCGTGGTTGCGGACCAGCCGGGAGCCCCGCCGACGGGCGGGGAACGCGCCCATGCCGTCGAACCGGCTCGGCACCTGCAGCCCGTCCGGCCGGACGGTCCCCTCACGAGACAGGATCGTGTAGCGGAAGCCGCGGGGCAGGTCCAGGATCCCGTCGGGGTCCGGGATCAGCGGGCCGTACCCGGCCGGCGGCCCGGAGGTCCCCGCCGCCGGCTGCGCGGCGAACAACGCCTCGACGGATCCGGCGACGACGACGGCAGCACCGGTACCCGCGGCACGGCTCAGGAACTGGCGGCGCGACGATGTCATGGCGTCTCCTCAGGCGGTCGGACGAACGTGAACGCACGATGAACGACGAGTCAACAGCATCACCGACCACAGCACCACCAACACCTCGGCGAGCCCCTGCCTGGCACCGAGTAGGGACAACGGCCGTGCCGTGCCCGGTCAGGCCGCGAAGCGGCGGGCGAACTCGGTGACGTCCAGGGCGGGCCGGCCGGTGAGGCGCGGCACGGTGTCGTGCACCGGGATCCGCAGCGCCCCGGTCGCCACGTCGGTCAGCGCGTCGGCGAGGAACCGGCCGTAGTCCTCGGAGAAACCCCGCGCACACATCAGGTCGACGAACTCGTCGGCCGTGACGGGGGTGTAGCTCACCGGCCTGCCGGTGGCCTCGGTGAGCGCCGCGGCGACATCGTGGTGGGTCACCGACTCGGGGCCGGTGATCGGGAGCGGTCCGGTCGCCGCGTCCGGGGACATCGCCGCCACGGCGACGGCGGCGATGTCCACCGCCGCGACGAACGGGATGCGGCCCTCCCCGCATGGCAGCCGGATCTCGCCCACCTGCGTCATCCCGGCGAACGAGCCCAGCGTGAAGTTGTCCAGGAACCATGTCGGACGCAGGATGGCGGACTTCACCGGCAGTTCGGCGAGCGTCCGCTCGGACACGCACAGCGGGCTGTCCGCATCCGCGCTGTCGACGTCCAAACTGGACAGTAGGACCACCCGTTCGACACCGGCCGCGGCCACCGCACGAAGCAGGTCCGGCGTCCGCTCGGGAGCGCCTGGGTGGTTGAACGGGATCAGCACGTAGGCGGCCTGGGCGCCGGCGGCGGCCGGGGCCCAGGTCGTCTCGTCGTCCCAGTCGAACGGAACCGTCTGGCCGTACGCCGCGGGCCGCCTGCCCGCGGACCGCACCGTCCAGCCGCGGCCGGTCGCCAGCTCCGCGACGTGCCGTCCGGTCTTGCCGGTGGCGCCGTACACCGTCACCGTGTAGTCGTTCACGGCCGGCACGCTAGTGGGCCGCCGCGATCCGGTCCGCTTCGGCCGGGTTCGCGCGAGGAGCCGGCCGAAGCGGCACCGTGTCGAACAGCCGGCCGTACCCCGGCACCGCGGCACGAACCCCGGCCGCCCGCAGACCGGACCACAGCGCCGCCTGGTTGGAGGTCACCACCGGGAGACCGAGATCCTGTTCGAGCGGCTCGATCGCGTCGATGCAGCTCAACCCGTTGCCCACCACCACGATGCCGTCGGCGTCGGCCGGGACGGTGGCACGGACCTGCCGGTAGAGGGCGTCGGCGCGGACCTCCTGTTGGCCGTTGTCGTCCCAGACCTGCCACGGTTCCCGGTCCCGCCAGCCCGCGCCGAGGTCGTAGCGGACCAGCCCGGCAGGCGGGTGGCCGGCGTCGGTGAAGTAGCGCACGGCGTGCGCGCCGATCGCGTCGTTGAACCACGGCGGGGCCACCAGCATCGGCCGGGTGACGCCGGTGGCCGCCATGGCCGAGGTCAGCGCGCCTGCCGCGGTGAAGACCGGGCTGCCGTGCGCGAGGTCGGCCGCCCGCCGCGCGAACTCGGGGTCGAACGAGCGGCCGCCGAAGAAGCTGCCGGTGACGAAGCAGAGGGCGATCGCGTCCAGCCCGATCCGGCCGAGATAGTCCAGACCGGTCGCGATGTCCGGTGAGTTGGCGACGGTGCCCGCGGGGTCGTCGCCGTAGCTGCCCGACCCACTCTGCCGCGGGCTGGCGAACCGGGCCGCATGCACCGAGACGCCGGACGGTGCCATGGCCTGGAACTCGATCTCCGGCACCATGTCCTTGTCGATCACCAGGATGCCGAGCCTGGCTCGCCAGCCGGCCTCGGCGCCGTGTGTCCGGTCAGTCATCCGCGTCCTTCGGTGCGGTGGCCGGCTGGGCCGCGCCGGCCGGTGCGGTGCTGGCGGGCGCGGGAC
>NZ_JBOHGA010000314.1:0-5642 GCF_050699915.1 Actinophytocola sp. | reverse complement strand
GGCCCCCGCCTGGACCGCCTGACCCACACCCAGCGCCGCATCCTCGAACTACTCGAGATCAAGCCCCCCTGGCCCGAGCAACAAGACCCGGCCCTTGCCCTCACCAACCGCGGAAAATGCGGCTAGTGGTCTACGTCGCCGCCCTCGCCGCCTTCCTCGCCGCCCTGGTCGTGCTCCTGGTCGTGCTGCTCGTCCGCCAGCAGGAGCGTCACAACCAGTACACGGCGCGGCTGCTCGCGGCGTTCCGGGAGGAGCGCGCGCAGCTGCTCAACAAGATCAGCGCGCCGCAGCGACCGATGCCGGACGGCCGGCCGACTCCGAAGGTCGCGCCACGCCGCTCCCCGGCGAACGCGCGCGAGCACGCTCGGGTCGGGACGGTCCGGCCGCCCAGGCCACCGGGGCCGGGCGAGCCGGCGAACGACTTCCTGCCGCCGGACGCCGGCGCCCTCGACACGCCGGGCGACTCGGAGTAGCCGTGCAGATCCCCGGCGTGCATATCGAGACGCTCGAGAACCCGGTCCGCTACACGTACGCGCAGATCGAGAAGGCGTGCGCGATCGCGCAGCTGCTCAACCGCGGCAAGCTCGTCCTCCTCGAACCTCCGCGGCGCTAGATGGCTCGCGACGTCGGCGACAGCACCGTCTCCGATCTTGACCAGCGGGTCCACGCGTCCCGGGAGGTTCGACGCCCGTTCGAGGGTCAGTGGCTGCTCAACATCGCGTTCTACGTCGGTAACCAGTGGCTGCGGTTCGACGGTCTGCGGCTGTACGAGTACGAGCCCGAGGACGAGCTCGAGCCGCTCGTGGTGGACAACCGGATTCAGCCGGGCGTCCGGACCGAGATCGCGAAGCTGACGAAGACGCAGCCGCAGTGGATCGGCGTGCCGCGCGACGGCGGCGACAAGGAGATCTCCAGCGCCCGGCTGCGCGAGCGGGTCTTCGAGCACTACTGGCGCGTTTTGCGCGCCCGCCGGCGCCTGCGGCGCGCGCTGCTCTGGAGCCGGGTCGGGACCGCTGGCTTCTGGAAGGTGACGTGGGATTCGCAGCTCGGCCAGCTGATGCGGTACATGGCTCGCCAGGACCCGAACACCGGCGAGCTGGTGCCGGTCAAGCTCGAGGACGGCCGGCTCCTGACCCCGGAGCGGGTACAGCAGCTCGGTCTTACTCCGGAGGCGTTCGAGGGCCTCGTCCCGGTGGAGCAGCGCACCGGTGACGTCCGGCTCGACCTGCGTACGCCGTTCGAGATCTATCCGGACGCGCTTGCGTCCGAGGAGGGCCTCGAGACGTGCGAGTACATCGGCGAGGAGGCGATCTACAGCCGCAACCAGCTGTGGAAGATGCTCGGCGGCACCGATGCAGCGCGCGACCTGGTCGCGTCGATCGAGGAGACGGCGCAGCCGACCGCCGGGATCGCCGAGAGCCGCATGCCCGGCAACACGTTCGGGCTCCCCAAGCGCGGTGGCGCCGGCTACCGCGGCGTCCGCGTCCGCGAATACTGGAGCCTGCCCGGCTACGACGACGCGCAGGGCAAGCACGTCATCTGGATCCCGGGCGGCAAGGTGCTGCTCGAGGAGCACAACCCGTACCCGTGGCTGCCGTACATCATGTTCGGCGGCACCCCGGCGCCGGGCCGCTTCTGGCCGGACTGCATGGTCACGCAGGGCATTCCGCTGCAGACCGAGCTCAACAAGCACGAGAGCCAGGTCGCCGGGAACGCCGAGCGGGTCGGGAACGCGCCGCTCGCCCGGTCGGCCGAGTCGCTCGACGAGGAGAACGAGTGGACGGGCCTGCCGGGCGCCGAGCTGATCTTCCGCGACACGCAGCACCTGCCGCAGTTTCTGACCGTGCCGGAGCTGCCGGCGTACGTGCAGAACCGCCGCGCCGAGATCTCCGACTCGCTCAAGGAGGTCTTCCGTCAGTACGAGGTCGACCAGGGCACCGTCCCGGCCGGCGTCACCGCCGCCTCGGCGATCTCGCTGCTGCAGGAGGCGAGCGACACCGTCCTGTCGCCGGACATTGACGACATTGCCGACAGCCTCGTGGACGCCGGCCGGATCGTGCTCGGCCTGGTCAAGATGTTCGCCAGCAACGACCGGATCGCGCGGGTCGCCGGCGAGGACGGCAACTGGAACTTCCACCGGTTCCGTGGCGACCAGCTCAGCGACGTCGACCTGGACGAGATCCAGATCGGATCCGGTATCCCGGAGTCGCGGGCCGCGAAGCAGGCGGCGATCCAGCAGACGCTCAACCTGCTGCTGCAGCAGGGCGTGCCGCTCAAGCCGCGCGATATCCGCCGGGTGCTCCGCGACTACGAGATCGGCGGCCTCGACCACATTCTCGCGTCGCTGAACAAGGATGAGCTGCAGGTGCAGGATGAGAACCGGCGCCTGTTCGCCGGCGACGGCCTCGACCAGCCGGTCCCGGTGTTCGGGCCGGACGGCCAGCCGATCGTCGGCCCGGACGGCAAGCCTTTGTTCGCCGGCATCCCGATCAACTCGTTCGACGACGACGAGCTGCACATCGAGGGGCATGAGGAGGCGTGCAAGGGCGCCGAGTATCGGGAGCTCGCCACGGTGCCTGGCGGCGTCCAGATCCAGGCGGGGATCCTCGCGCACATCGAGCTGCACAAGGCCAGGTTGGCGATGCGCGCCGCGGCGATGGGCGCCGCGGCCGCGGCCGGCGGCGAGATCCCGGAGCCGCCGCCGAACGGCGGCGCTGCGAACAGCGCGACCGCCGCGAACACGGGCCAGCAGTAGCCCGTCCGGGTCGAGCCTCACCCTCTAGCTAACGGTTAGGTCACAATTTCCAAGTCGGAGGAAGGACACACAAATGACCCCCCGGACCGAGCCCAAGCCCAACATCGCCGCCGCCCGCCGCAGCACTGCGGTCGAGGTGGACGCGATGACGCAGCGCACCGACGCGGACGCGCTGTTCAACCAGTTCGTGTCGATCGACCTGTCCAACCGGAAGGCCAAGGCGGCGGTCGAGGCCGTCATCGGCAAGGGCCGCGCCCGGTTCGGCAACGGCGACTACGGCGTCCTGACCGCGGTCGGCGAGACGGACGACGACGGCTACCCGGTCACCGTGACCGTGACGCTCCGCGACGACACCGGCGCGCAGGTGCCGGGCGTCCCGTACGCGGCCCTCGCACCGGCCGTGGCGGGACGCCGCTAAGCGCCATGCCGCGACGTCAGGCCGAGCAGCTCGTGCAGGCGATCGCCGAGTTCGGTGCCGCCTATGAGGGCGACCCCGAATACGCCGACAGCATGGAGCTCGCCGGCCAGCTCGCCGCGACCGTTCTCGAGAAGGAACAGGCCAAGCAGGACACGCCCGGCAGCCGTTCGGCGAGCCGGGCCAGATCTTCAACAGGCGGCGCATTGCCGCAGTAGTGCCGAGGGCGAGGCTACAGCCCGCTTGCGGGCCGAGGGCACCGCCACAGCGCAGATGAAGGAGAACATGCACCCCACCACCGCAACCACCATCCACCCCGCCATCTTCGATCTGCGCGTCGACCAGTTCGGCCGGCCGCTGACCGAGGAGGGCTTCGCGGCGATCTTCGCTGGCATCCCGGCCAGGCACCCCCGGAACGAGAATCCTGGTGGTGGCGGCCCGGCCGGCGGATCTGCGGGGCCGGGCGGCGGCGGCGGTGGCGGTGCTTCCTCCACAGCCGCACAGCCCGCCGGCACCGGCGATCAGCCGGGCGCCGCGGGTCGAGGCGACGTGGACCACCTGGCGGGTCTGTACGACCTGTCAACCGCACCCGAGGCGCTTCGCCCGCATCTGCAGGAGGAGCTGCGCAAGATCAACGCCGGCGTCGGCCGGCGGTTCCAGGAGCACGCCGAGTTCCGGCAGCGTTTCGAGCCCCTCGAGGGCATCGAAGGGCTGGCGGACACGCCCGCCGAGGATCTCGAGGACCTCCTCTCGATCCGCGGTTTCATCGCCGAGGCATCCGACGAGCAGAACCCCAACTCCGAGAAGCTCGAGGAGTGGTGGGACAAGCTCGGAGAGCACTTCGGCTTCTTCGGCGACGACGGCGGCGGCAGCGAGCCTGGTGGTCTGCCGGAGGGCGACGACCCCCCGGCGTGGGCGCAGCAGCTCATGCAGGAGAACCAGGAGCTGCGCGAGCGGCTCGAGCAGGGCGAGCGCAGCACCGCCGAACAGCAGGCCGAGCAGCAGGTCCAGGCTGAGATGCAGCAGCTGGCCGAGCAGCACAGCCTCGACGAGGACGCGCAGAACGCGATCTACCAGCTCGCGTACGCGTACGGCGGCGCCGACGACGCGCTCCAGAAGGGCCTGGCCGACTACTTCCGCATCAGCGGCAAGGCCGAGTCCGGACTGCTGGAGAACGGCAACGGCAGGCCCACTCCCGGCCCGACGACCCCCGGCAACGGGCAGGCCGCGGACCCGAACGGCGACAAGCCGCTGCGGTTCGGCGACCCGGCCCTCAAGCAGGCGGCGATGGCGCGGGTGAGGGGCCAGAGCACGGGAGCGGCAGCGTAGCCCACCCCTCACCCCTGGAGCGACCGTGAACCACCTGACCACCCATATCCGACTGACTCCCCTGCGGGCCGTGCTCGCGCTGCTGGCGGCGCTCGTGCTCGCGTACGTCGCGGCGCAGCTCGTCAGCCTCTCCGGCGTGTCCGGTCCGCTGCTTCCGGTGCTCGGCACTGTCGGCTCGCTGGCGACCGCGGACGCGATCCTCAAGGACCTCTACCGCGGCCCGATCATCGAGCAGCTGAACTACAAGACGTTCCTGCTCGACATGATCGAGCGCGACTCCGACCACATCGACTTCACCGGCCGGCGCGCAGTCGTGCCCGTGGAGGCGACCGGCAACGAGTCGCCGGCGTCGATGGGCGATGGCGGGACGCTCGCCGATCCGCAGATCGACACCGAGATCGACGCGATCATCCTGATCCGCTATCACGACGGCGGCCTGGAGCTGTCCGACCAGCTGATCAAGCAGGCGTCGGGCAACAACGCGGGCGCGTTCGTGTCCAAGCTCGACCGGTCCAGCAAGAAGCTGGCCGACTCGATGCGCAAGAACATCAACCGGCAGGCGTTCGGCACCGGCGACGGCGTCATCACAACGCTGACGAGCTCGCCGGCGGCGGTGACGACGTTCACCGTGGCGTCGACGCAGTACCTGCGGGTCAACCAGAAGATCGACGTGCGGAACACCGCGACGGGTGCGGCGGGCGCGACGGCGGTCGGCCGGACGATCACCGCGATCAACCGGACGACCAAGACGATCACCGTCGACTCGGCGATCACCGCCACCACCGGCGACGGCGTCTACAAGGAGGGCTCGCGCCTCCTGGAGTCGGACGGGCTGCGGAACATCACCGCGACCAACCGGACGCTGCACTCGATCGACTCGACCGTCAACACGGTCTGGAACGGCAACGAGTTCGACGCGGAGAACGCCGTTGCCGGCGAGGGCCTGTTCGAGGACCTGGTCGAGGAGGTCGGCGAGTCCGGGCAGGGCGAGGTCGAGGCGTTCCTGACGACCCGCGGCGTCCGCAAGCGGCTCGCCCGGACCTACCAGTCGCAGCGCCGCTGGAACGACGCGAAGACGACCGAGATCAACGGCGGCTACTCGGCGATCTTCATCAGCGCCGGCAATGCCGGCAAGGTGCCGGT
>NZ_JBOHGA010000313.1:0-5655 GCF_050699915.1 Actinophytocola sp. | reverse complement strand
GCCCCACACGCCGGCCGGTCGTCCCGGCGCCGCCGCGCGGCCGGGCCCGGTGATCGCGCCCCACGGCGTCGACACCGCGTCCGGCACGATCGCCGCCTGGTCGAAGGGCATGTCCTCCGGGATCGCCACGAGCGTGTGGTGGCTCGCGAGCGTGTACTCGGCCCAGCCGCCGTCGTAGTCGACGCCACGGGTGCGCACCGCGAGACACGGGCGGGCCCGCAGGCAGTTCGGGCACAGGCCGCAGTGCTCACCGGCCTGCAGGGTCACCCGCTGGCCGGGCCCCCACGGCCCGGGCACATCCGGGCCCAGCGCGTCGATCTCGCCGGCGACCTCGTGGCCGAGCGTGACCTCGTCGCCGTCGAGGAACGGCGGCGACAGGGTGCCGTCGATCAGGTGCACGTCGGACAGGCACACGCCGGCCGCGCGGACCTGGACCCGCACCTGGCCCGGCCCCGGCTCGGGCACCGGCACCTCGCGAACCTCGAACTTCCTGGACGGGATCGACAGCCGGCCGGCGAGCATGCGCGAGTTCGTCACGCCGGCGAGTCTAGGTGGGTCCGCGGTCCGTTGACCGGTGCGTAGCGGCGCCACTACGTTCGGGGTTCGAACCGGAGGTGACCATGCGCCCGGTCGTCCTGCTCGCGGTCGTAGCCCTGTTGGTCTCCCTGACTCCGTCCGTCGCGTCGGCCGCGCCGCAGGCGCCCGATGCGTACGCCTACCTCGACGACCCGCGGATGACCGGCGAGGGTCAGGAACCGCCGCACGCCGAGCTCCGCCCCTACGCCGGCACGCGCGACGCCGCCCGGCACGGGGAGCGCACGCCCTACACCCGCTCGCTCGACGGCGACTGGCGGATCCGCATGGCCGACCACCCCGACGACGTCCCGGACGGCTTCTTCGCCGACGGCTACGACGTCGGCGACTGGCCGGTCACCACCGTCCCGCACACCTGGCAGACCGCCGGCCTCGACCACCCGATGTTCCGCAACATCGCCGAGGAGATGTGGCCCGACGACCCGCCGCACGCGCCCAAGGACGTCAACCCGACCGGCGCCTACGTCCGCGAGTTCGACGTGCCCGCGAACTGGCGCGACCGCAGCACGTTCCTGCGCTTCGAAGGCGTCACGTCCGGCTACTTCGTCTGGGTCAACGGCACCTACGCCGGATACGACCAGGGCGGCTACACCCCGGCCGAGTTCGACATCTCCGAACAGCTGCGCCCGGGCCGCAACCGGGTCGCCGTCCAGGTACACCGCTGGGGCTCCGGCTCCTACCTCGAGGACGTCGACCAGTGGCGCTACAGCGGCATCTTCCGCTCGGTCTGGCTCTACTCGACGCCGCGCACGCACATCCGCGACCTCACCGTCACCACCGACCTCGACGACACGTTCACCGACGCCACCCTCACCGCGGACGTCGCGCTCACCCGGGACAGCACCGGCCCGCTGACCGTCCGCGGGTCGCTGCGCGACGAGGCGGGTCACGAGGTCGCGCGGACCGAGACCACGACCGAGGGCAACAACGCCACACTGTCCACAGTGGTCCACCAGCCGAGGAGGTGGACCGACGAGACGCCCAACCTCTACACGCTCGTGCTGACCGCGGGCGAGCACGTGACGAGCGAGCGGGTCGGGTTCCGTGAGATCACCGTCGAGGATCGGCAGCTGAAGGTCAACGGCAAGCGCGTGCTGTTCAAGGGCGTCAACCGCGCCGAGACCGACCCCGACCACGGCCGGCACGTGCCCCGCGCGCACATGGAGCGGGACGTGGCGTTGATGCAACGCCTGCACGTCAACGCCGTACGCACCGCGCACTACCCGTCCGACCCGTACTTCTACGACCTGGCCGACCGCGAGGGGCTCTGGATCGACGACGAGGTCGACATCGAGACCCACTCCCACGAGTCGTGCCCGGACAACTGCCTCGCCGACCGGCCGGAGTGGCAGGACGCCTTCCACGACCGCTTCGTCGCCATGGTCGCCCGCGACAAGAACCACCCGAGCGTCTTCATGTGGGACACCGGGAACGAGGCCGGTCTCGGGCAGGCCCACCACGCGATGGCCGACTGGGCGCGGGCCAACGAGCCGACCCGGCCGCTGTACCACCAGTCCAACTCGCCCGACGGCGACGCGCCCTACGCCGACGTGTGGGGCCCGCGCTACCCGAGTCCGGAGCGGCTCGCCGAGCAGGCGGCCGAGACCACCAAGCCGGTGATCCTCGGCGAGTACGCGCACGCGATGGGCAACAGCCTCGGCAACTTCCGCGAGTTCTGGGACCTCATCCGCGCGCACCCGCAGCTGCAGGGCGGCTTCATCTGGGACTGGGCCGAGCAGAACATCCGCCAGGACGTGCGCGTCACCCCGGACGGCTCCGGCAACGACATCATGGCCCATCTGATCGGCCAGCCGTCCATCGTGGACGGACACCGGGGGAAGGCGCTCGCGTTGTCCGGGTTGGACGACTTCGTCGAGGTCTACCGGGACCGGCGCCTCGAGATCCGGGACGCGCTGACGCTGGACGCGTGGGTCAGGCCGGCCGACTGGACCGGCGACCTCACGATGATCGCGAAGGGCGACCACGCCTACGCGCTGAAGATGAAGACCGAGAACACCTTGGAGTTCTTCATCCACAGCGGCGGCTGGCGCACCGTGCAGGCGCGGGTGCCGGCCGACTTCTACCACAACTGGCACCGGGTCACCGGCACCTACGACGGCGCGACGCTGCGGCTCTACGTCGACGGCCGCGAGGTCGGCGCCACCACGTTCGCCGGCCCCATCGACAACACGTTCTACGAGGTCAACGTCGGCCGCAACCCCGAGGTCATGCAGGACCAGTACAACGGCCGGATGGCCCACGGCGTGCTCGACGACGTGCGGATCTACGACCACGCGCTGCCGGCGGAGACCCTCGCTGCCGGCGGCGACCCGGCCGCGGAGGCCGTGCTGGCGCTGGACTTCGACCGGTTCGACACCGTCGGCACGCACCTGTCCTACGGCGAGAGCGTGTCCGGTGTGGACGGTCTGGTCGGCGCGGACCGGTACCTCCAGCCGGAGACCGCGCAGCTCGGCTGGGTCCAGCAGCCGCTGCGCCTCTCCTACGCGGACGGGGTGCTGACCGTCCACAACGAACGCTCGTTCGCGTCGACGGCCGGCACCCGGCTGCGCTGGTCGGTCGTCGAGGGCCGCCGCGTCGTCGCGCGCGGGGAGCGGGCCCTGGACGTCGCGCCCGGCGGCTCGGCGAGCGTCCGGATTCCGGTGCCCGGCAACCCGGACGACGTCGAGCGGTTCCTGAACGTGGCCACCGCCGGCGCCGTGGCGGCGCACGACCAGTTCCCGCTCGGCGGCTCGGTGATCCCCGGCAACCGGCCGCCGGACGGCAGCGGGCCGGTGGCCGTCGAGGACGACGCGGCCGCGGTCACGTTGTCCGGCAAGGACTTCCGGTACACGCTGGACAAGTCGGCCGGCACGCTCGCGTCGATGCGGGTGCGCGGCACCGAGCTGCTGTACACCGGCCCCGAGCTGGACGCCTGGCGGGCGCCGAACAGCAACGAGACCTACAGCTGGGGCACCGCCGAGGGCGAGCTGTGGCGCGCGGCCGGGCTCGACCGGCTCGAGACGACCGTGGAGTCCGTCGAGGTGACCGCGCCCGGCACGGTCACGGTGACCAGCACGGTCGCCGCGCCGGACCGGCCGGAAGCGTCCTTCGCGCAGACCATGACCTACCGCGTCGACGGTGCCGGCACGATCCGTCTGGCGCACCACGTCTCGCCGCGCGGCGCCGTTCGCGAGCTGCCGTACCTGCCGCGCATCGGCGTCACGCTCGCCGTGCCGGACACGTTCGACCGGTTCGCCTGGTACGGCCGCGGCGAGCAGGAGAGCTACGTCGACCGCGCGGACGGCACGCCGGTCGGTGTCTACGGCTCCACCGTGGACGAGCAGTACGTCGACTACCACCGCCCGCAGGACCACGGCAACCACACCGACACCCGGTGGGCGCTGCTGACCGACGGGCGTACCGGCGGCCTGCTGGTGGCCGGGGCGAACGACGTCAGCGTGACGCCCTACGACGACCTGGACCGCGCGGCCTACCCGTTCGAGCTGCGGCGCAACCCCGGCTGGCTCACCCTGCACGCCGACAAGGCGGCCACCGGCGTCGGCGACACCCCGAACCCGGTGCGCGAGCACTACCAGGTCCAGCAGGACACCGATCACGACTACGAGCTGGTGATCCGTCCGCTGGGTCCGGACGAACTAGCCGGTTGACGCGACCTCCGGTCGCGGCGCGTAAGCGGCCAGCCGGTCCGCGAGGTCGTCGTCGGCGGCGGCCGCGCGGAACCCGGGCGGCTCGGCCTGTCCGGGCCCGGTGCCGGCGACCAGGTCGGCGGCGAAGCGGGCCACCTCACGCGGCGCGGGCAGGACGTCACAACCGAGGAAGGACAGGACGATGAGGTCGTCGCCGGACGCCGTCTCGACGGCACCGCACCACCCGTGCCGCTCGTCCCACAGCAGCGCCACGTCCAGCCCGGGGAAGGCGGGTATCCGCTCGTCCAGCGGGATGTAGCCGCTGGCGGGCGACTCGGTCTGCACGTGGTAGGCCTGTCCGGTGTACCCGAGGGCCTCGGTCACCAACTCCACGTACCGTCGAAGTCCACGTCGGCTGCGAGCCTCGAGCTCCATGTTCCTCGGTCCTCCTATCCAGTCCACCGGCCGCCTCCGGAGGCGGCCGGACACGGGCATACCCCGATTCGGGCCGCCGACACCCACTCGGGTGAGCGGGTGTCGGCGGCCTCGGTGTCAGGCGTTGAGCCGCTTGCGGTCCGCGGTGCCGGTGATCGCGATCTTGCGCGGCTTGGCCGCCTCGGAGACCGGGATACGCAGGGTCAGCACGCCGGCCTCGTAGGCGGCGTCGACGCTGCCGGTGTCGAGGGTCTCGCCGAGGAACAGTTGGCGGGAGAACACACCGAGCGGGCGCTCGGAAACCTGCATCTCGACGTTGCCGGGCGTCGCCGGGCGGCGTTCCGCCTTGACCGTGAGCACGTTGCGCTCGACGGTCAGCTCGATGGCGTTCGGGTCGACGCCGGGCAGGTCGAAGGAGACCACGAACTCGTCGCCGGAGCGGTAGGCGTCCATCGGCATGGCGGTGGGACGCGACCACGTGCCGGTGTTGCCGAACACCTGCTGGGCGACGCGGTCGAGCTCGCGGAACGGGTCGGTGCGCATCAACATCGTGCTCTACCTCCTTGGTTGCGTGGGTTCGGTCAACGCGCGGTACTGTTGTAACATGTCATCGGATCGATGACAAGTGTGATGTCGTCGAAGGGATGACCGATGGACGATCAGGCGGCGGCCAGGGCGTTGGCCGTGGTTCAGGCTGTGCTCGACGACGTCCGGCAGGGTGTCGACACCGACGTGTTGGCCGGCCTGGAGGTGCTGCGGCACCTGCGTGACGAGCTCGCCGCGTGGGAGCCGGAGCTGATCACCGCGGCCCGCGAACAGGGCACGAGCTGGGCAAGCATCGCGCCGACGCTCGGGGTCACCAGCCGGCAGGCGGCGGAGCGGCGGTACCTGCGGCTGCGTCCGTCGGCCACCGGCGAGGCGACCGGGGAGGAGCGGGTGCGCGCCGAGCGGGACCGGCGCGCCGGCGACCGCGCGGTGG
>NZ_JBOHGA010000312.1:0-5656 GCF_050699915.1 Actinophytocola sp. | reverse complement strand
CGGCGGAGGTCCGCCAGGAGCTGGTGTCGCTGCTCGGCGCCGGTGAGGGCCTGATCGACGTGGTGGAGGCGCTCGACCGGACCGGACTGTGGGCCCGGCTTTTCCCGGAGTGGGGCGCGGTGCGCGACCTGCCGCCGCGCGACGCCGCGCACGTGTGGACGGTCGACCGGCACCTCGTGGCCGCCACCGCGAACGCCGCCCGGCTGGCGACCAGCGTGTCCCGGCCCGACCTGCTGCTGATCGGGACCGTGCTGCACGACATCGGCAAGGGGCGCGGCTCTTCTCGTTCGGCCGACCACTCGGTCGTCGGGGCCGCGCTCGCCACCCAGGTCGGCGAGCGGCTGGGGCTGCCGGCCAAGGACGTGGTCACGCTGTCCGCGATGGTGCGCCACCACCTGCTGCTCCCGCACACGGCGACGCGGCGCAACATCTCCGACGAGGCCACCGTGCGCCGCGTCGTCGACACGCTCGACGGCGACCCGGTGCTGCTGGAGCTGCTGGCCGCGCTGGCCGAGGCGGACTCGCTCGCGACCGGCCCGGGCGTCTGGACGGAGTGGAAGGCCGCGCTCGTCGCCGACCTCGTGGCTCGCTGCCGGCAGGCGATGGCCGGCGAGCGACCAGAAGGCCCCAAGCCGCTCGACGACGCCCAGCGCGGGCTCGCCGAGGCCGTGGCGGCGTCGGGCAGGCCGGACATCCTGGTCGAACCCGGCCCGGTCGCGACGATCACCGTGGTGGCGCCGGACCATCCGGGCCTGCTGTCCCGTGCGGCCGGAGTGCTCGCGCTGCACTCGCTGAAGGTGCATGCGGCCGAGCTGCGTGCGCACGCCGGCGTCGCGGTGGACACCTTCGCCGTCTCGCCAAGGTTCGGGTCGCTGCCGGACACGGCGCTGCTGCGCGAGCAGTTCGGCCGCGCGCTGTCGGGGTCGCTGCCGCTCGCGGACAAGCTCGCCGCGAAGGAGCGTGACTACGCCGACGAGCCGGACGACCCGCCCCGGCCCCGGGTGCTGTGGTTCGACGACGAGGCCGACGGGGGAGCGGCGTCCGCCGACGTCGTGCTGGAGCTGCGCAGCCCGGACCGGCTCGGCCTGCTGCACGACGTGGCGGCGGCGCTGGAGAAGTGCGGGGTCGATGTGCGGTGGGCGCGGGCGATGCAGGTGGGCGGGACCGCGATCGCGTCGTTCAGCCTGGCGGTGCTGTCGGGACCCGCCGGGCCGGACTGGCGGCGCGAGGTCGAGCGGGCCGTGTTGGCCGCGTGCTGAGTAGTTCCCCCTAGCCGAACAGGGGGTCATCACGCTCCCGCCGGCGGCCGCGTCGGGCGAAGCTTTGGCTGCGCACCAGGGGAGTGCGCACGGATACGGGGTGGGGCTCGTCGAGGGGTCGAGCCCCCTCCGGTCCGGCCGTCGCCGGCACCGCCGTGACCTCGACTACCCTCGACTACGTGTTCGACACTCTCTCCGATCGGCTCACCTCGGTCCTGCAGAACCTGCGCGGCCGGGGTCGACTGTCCGACGCCGACATCGACGCCACCGCGCGCGAGATCCGGATCGCGCTGCTGGAGGCCGACGTCGCGCTGCCCGTGGTGCGCACGTTCATAGCGAACGTCAAGGAGCGGTCCAAGGGTGCGGAGGTGTCGGCCGCGCTGAACCCGGCGCAGCAGGTCGTCAAGATCGTCAACGAGGAGCTCGTCGCGATCCTCGGCGGCGAGACCCGGCGGATCAGTCTCGCGAAGACGCCGCCGACGGTGATCATGCTGGCCGGCCTCCAGGGCTCCGGTAAGACGACGCTCGCCGGCAAGCTCGCGAAGCACCTGCTCGGCCAGGGCCACAAGCCGATTCTCGTGGCCGCCGACCTGCAGCGCCCGAACGCGGTGACGCAGCTGCAGGTGGTCGGCGAGCGGGCCGGGGTGCCGACGTACGCGCCCGAGCCCGGCAACGGCGTGGGCGATCCCGTCGACGTGGCCCGCCGCTCGATCGACGAGGCCAAACGGCTGCAACACGACGTCGTCATCGTCGACACCGCCGGCCGGCTGGGCGTCGACGAGGAGATGATGAAGCAGGCCGCGGACATCCGCGACGCCGTGATGCCGGACGAGATCCTGTTCGTGGTCGACGCGATGATCGGCCAGGACGCGGTCACCACGGCCGAGGCGTTCCGCGACGGGGTCGGCTTCTCGGGCGTGGTCCTGACGAAGCTCGACGGCGACGCGCGTGGTGGTGCCGCGCTGTCGGTGCGCGAGGTCACCGGCCAGCCGATCATGTTCGCGTCCAACGGCGAGAAGCTCGAGGACTTCGACACGTTCCACCCGGACCGGATGGCGTCGCGCATCCTGGGCATGGGTGACGTGCTGACGCTGATCGAGCAGGCCGAGCAGGCGTTCGACGCGCAGCAGGCCGAAGAGGCCGCCACGAAGATCGGCACCGGAGAACTGACGCTGGAGGACTTCCTCGAGCAGATGCTGGCGGTGCGCAAGATGGGCCCGATCGCGAACCTGCTGGGCATGCTCCCCGGGGCGGGCCAGATGAAGGACCAACTGGCCCAGGTGGACGACAAGCACCTGGACAGGCTGCAGGCGATCATCCGAGGCATGACCCCCGCCGAGCGCACCAACCCGAAGATCATCAACGCCTCGCGGCGGCAGCGAATCGCCCGCGGCTCCGGTGTCGCGGTGCGCGAGGTGAACGAGCTGGTCAACCGGTTCTACGAGGCCCGCAAGATGATGCAGCAGATGGCCGGCCGCTTCGGCCTGCCCGGCTCGTCGCGGGGAAGCAAGTCCCGGAAGGGCAAGAAGGGGAAGAAGGGGAAGGGCCGCGGCCCCACGCCTCCGCGGATGCGAGGCGGCCTCCCCGGTATGACGCCCGGCGGCATGCCGGACCTGTCGAAGATGCCCCCCGGCCTCAACGAGCTCCCACCGGGACTGTCCGGTCTGGACCAGCTCCCGCCAGGCTTCGACCCGAAGAAGTTCAAGCTCCCAAAGGAAAAGCCCGAGGAGAACTGACGCCTGCCGAGGAGCGGCAGGCGCCGCGGCGCCAAGACAGCCGCCGCCCGTCGAAGCCCACCAGGATCGGTCGCACCCGGTGAGGCACAATCGGCCACATGACGGCCTTGCACCTGCGCGGTGTCGTGCTCCCCGAAGGCGAGGAGCGCGACCTCTGGATCGTCAACGGGCGCATCCGGGCCGAGGCCGTCCCCGGCGCCGAGACCATTGTGGACGGTGGCTACCTCGTACCCGGCCTCGTCGACGCGCACTGTCACATCGGCCTCGCCGTCGAGGATCTCGACGGCGCCGCCCAGCAGGCCGAACAGGACCGCGACGCCGGCACCCTCCTCATCCGCGACTGCGGCTCGCCACTCGACACCAGTCCGCTGCAGGAACGCCTCGACCTCCCGCGCATCGTCCGCGCCGGCCGGCACATCGCCCGCCCCAAGCGCTACATCCGCGGCATCGCCGAGGAGGTCGACCCCCACGACCTCCCGCGCATCGTCGCCGAGCAGGCCGCGGCCGGCGACGGCTGGGTCAAGCTCGTCGGCGACTACATCGACCGTGACCTCGGCGAGCTCGCCCCGCTCTGGCCCGACGACATCCTCGCCGAGGCGATGAAGGTCGCCCACGAGGCCGGCGCCCGCGTCACCGCCCACGTCTTCGGCCCGGACGCGCTGGCCGGCCTCATCGACGCCGGCATCGACTGCATCGAACACGGCACCGGGCTGACCGACGACACCATCGCCGCCATGGTCGAACACGGCACGGCGCTCGTCCCCACGCTGATCAACATCGAGACCTTCCCCGGCATCGCCGCGGCGGGCGCCGGCAAGTTCCCCCGTTACGCCGACCAGATGCTCGACCTCCACGCCCGCGTCCGCCCCACGGTGCGCTACGCGATCGAGGCCGGCATCCCCGTCTACGCCGGCACCGACGCCGGTGGCGGCATCGCGCACGGTCGCATCGTCGACGAGATCATCGCGCTGCACGAGGCCGGCATGACCACCGAGCAGGCGCTCGGCGCCGCCAGCTGGACCGCCCGCGGCTGGCTCGGCTGGTCCGGCATCCAGGAGTCCTCGGCGGCCGACATCGTCGCGTACGCCGAGGATCCGCGCGTCGACCTGAACGCCCTGCGCCATCCGACGCGGATGATCCTGCGCGGCCGAGTGCTCCACTGAGCGGACACGACTCGCGAAGGCCCAGCTCGCCGGGTTGGATCGGCGCGAAAGGACTATTCTCGGCCTGGTGACCACCGAACGGGAAGCGATGGAGACCACCGGTCCAGCCGTCGCCGACCCCCCGGTTCGGACACACCGCTGGGGCTTCGGCGCCTTCCTGTTCGTCTTCGCCGTCTTCGTGCTCTCCGCCGTGGTCATCGGCGCGCTCATCACCGCCGCGGCCTCGCCGGACTCGCCCAGCTCCACCACGATCGCGCTGGTCGGCACGATGGTGCCCACGGTCCTCGCCACCGCCGCCGCGCTGCTCATCACCCGGCTGCGCGGCAACGGCCCGGCGATCGACCTGCGCTGGTCCTACAGTCGCGACGACATCCGGGCCGGCCTCAAGTTCGGTGCTCTCGGCCTCGTCTGCACCACGCTGGCCGCGGTCGTCTGGACCAACATGGTGGGCGAGGAGAACGCCTCCTCCGCGGTCGGCCACCTGGTGGAGAACGGCCGGATGCCGATCGCCGCGGCGGTCGCCCTGTTCCTGTTCGTCTGGCTGCTCGGACCGATCTGCGAGGAGATCATCTACCGCGGGCTGCTGTGGGGCGCGCTCGAGCGGCTCAACTGGGGCCGCTGGGCGGTGTTCACGCTGACCACGGTCATCTTCGCGGTGAGCCACCTCGAGCCGCTGCGCACGTCGCTGCTGCTCGTCATCGGCATCCCGATCGGCCTCGCGCGGCTGTTCACCGGCCGGCTCGGCGCGAGCATCGTGACCCACCAGGTCAACAACTTCCTGCCCGCGCTGGCCGTGCTGCTGGTCGCGGTCGGGGCCATGCCGGCCTGACCGGAGCGGTCTGGCAGAATATGCGGCTGTCCGTCGTGGCCGGACCCTCTCACCGTGCCATGGCGCCACCGAATTTGGGGCTCCAGCCATCCGCAACCCCACACGGATGACCGGCGCCCGCAACCGTGATCAGAG
This sequence comes from Actinophytocola sp., assembly GCF_050699915.1. Classification (GTDB taxonomy): domain Bacteria; phylum Actinomycetota; class Actinomycetes; order Mycobacteriales; family Pseudonocardiaceae; genus Actinophytocola. The sequence continues at coordinate 534 of NZ_JBOHGA010000312.1, read as the reverse complement.
GAGCACCACAACCCGTGGCAGTCAAGATCAAGCTGCAGCGTCTCGGCAAGATCCGGGCGCCGTACTACCGCGTCGTCGTCTCCGATGCCCGTACCCGCCGCAGCGGCAAGGCGATCGAGACGATCGGCCGGTACCACCCCAAGGACGAGCCGAGCCTGATCGAGGTCGACTCCGAGCGCACCCAGTACTGGCTGGGCGTCGGCGCGCAGCCGACCGAGTCGGTGCAGCGGATCCTGGAGATCACCGGCGACTGGCAGAAGTTCAAGGGGCTGCCGGGCACCGAGGGCACGCTCAAGCACGCCGAGCCCAAGCCGACGAAGCAGGAGCTGTTCGAGGCCGCGCTCAAGGCCGCCGGCGAGGAGCCGACCACCGAGGCCACCACCCCGAAGAAGCGGGGCGGCGCCAAGAAGCCCGAGGCCAAGAAGGACGAGGCCAAGAAGGACGAGGCCAAGAAGGACGAGGCCAAGAAGGACGAGGCCAAGAAGGACGAGGCCAAGAAGGACGAGGCCAAGAAGGACGAGGCCAAGAAGGACG
>NZ_JBOHGA010000311.1:0-5694 GCF_050699915.1 Actinophytocola sp. | reverse complement strand
CCTGGTGCTGGGGCTACTGGCCGAACCGGAGGCGCTGGCGGCTCGGGCGATCGTGTCGGGGGGCGTGACGCTGGACGAGGTGCGGCGGGCCGCGACGGCGAAGCTGCCCCCGGCGGCCGCCGAGATGCCCGCGCTCGTCCCGTTCGACGCGTCGGCCCGCAAGGCGCTGGAGCTGACGTTCCGGGAGGCGCTGCGGTTGGGCCACAACTACATCGGCACCGAGCACGTGCTGCTCGCGCTGTTGGAGCAGGAGGACGGCGCGGGCGTGCTCACCGAGCTGGGCATCGACAAGGCCGGCGTGGAGGCCAGCGTCACGGAGGCGCTGGAGGTGCTGAAATCCGCGACTCGGTGTGCTGAGAGCCCCGACTCGCGGTGACGTTGGGCGCGGTGGTCACGTCCAGGGGAGGCGGGCGCGGGTGGCCCAGTAGGTGGGTGGGGGTTCGGCTAGGGCGCGGAGTTCGGTTAGCTCGGGCTGGGTGAGGGTGACGGACTGGGCGGTCAGGTTGGCGTGCAGTTGGGGCACGGACGACGGGCCCAGGAGGATGGTGTCGGCCCAGGGTTGGGATAGAGCGGCGGCCAGGGAGACGGCGTCGGGGGTGGTGTGGTGGCTTGCGGCCAGGTCGAGTACCGGCTTTGGGGGGTCCACCGCGAGGCGGCCGTTGGCCAGCGCCTCCTTGACCAGCACGTGCGCGCCGGCCGCGTGCGCCTCGGCCAGCGCGGGCCCCACGGACGTCTCGAGCATGTTCCACGTCGACTGCACCGCCGTGAACACCCGCTCGCCGTGCCGCTCCAGCTCGAGGGCGCGGCGCACGGTGTCGGCCTGCCGCGGGCCGGACGTGGAGAAGCCCACCCGCACGGGCAGTGCCGCGAGCGCGTCCTGCAGCGCGAGGTCCTCGAACAGCGGGCTGTCCACGGTCAGCGAGTGCACCTGGTACAGCGACAACGCCGAGCCCAGCAGGGCCGACGTCTCCGCCCACTGGGTCGTGAAGCGGGCCAGCGAGTGCTCCTTGACCTCGTGCACCGGCGCGTCGAGCCGCCACTCCCCCACGTACGCGTAGCCCCACTTGCTCGACACCGTCAGCCCGGCCGGCGAGCGTGAGTCGAGCCAGCCGGCCAGGAACTCCTCGGCCAGGCCGTACGAGCGGGCCACGTCGACCCACCGCACGCCGGCCGCGTAGGCCTGGTCCAGCACCTCCCACGACGCCGCGCGCATGGCCTCGACGGTGCGGTCCGCCGGCAGCTCGCCGCGGCCCACGTTGATGTAGGCCGGACGGCCGAGGGCGGCGAGCCCGAGCCCGACCCGCTCGATGCCCGCCGCCCTGGTCGTCATGCGGCCGAAAATACCCGATCTACAGGTACTGCCCGGTGTTCGTGGCCGTGTCGATCGCCCGGCCGGACTCCTGGTTCTTGCCCGTGACGAGCGTGCGGATGTACACGATCCGCTCGCCCTTCTTGCCCGAGATGCGGGCCCAGTCGTCCGGGTTGGTGGTGTTGGGCAGGTCCTCGTTCTCCGCGAACTCGTCGATGATCGCGTCGATCAGGTGCTGCACGCGCAGGCCCGGCTGCTTGGTCTCCAGCACCGACTTGATCGCCGCCTTCTTCGCCCGGTCGACGATGTTCTGGATCATCGCGCCGGAGTTGAAGTCCCGGAAGTACAGGACCTCCTTGTCCCCGTTGGCGTAGGTCACCTCGAGGAACCTGTTCTCCTCGGTCTCCTCGTACATCCGCTCGACCGTGTGCTGGATCATCGCGTCGATGGTCGCCTGCGGGTCGCCGCCGAACTCCGCCAGATCCTCGGTGTGGATCGGCAGGGTCTTGGTGAGGTACTTGGAGAAGATGTCCCTCGCCGCCTCCGCGTCCGGCCGCTCGATCTTGATCTTCACGTCGAGCCGGCCCGGGCGCAGGATCGCCGGGTCGATCATGTCCTCGCGGTTGGAGGCACCGATCACGATGACGTTCTCGAGGCCCTCGACGCCGTCGATCTCGCTGAGCAGCTGAGGCACGATCGTGGTCTCCACGTCCGAGGACACACCGCTTCCTCGGGTGCGGAAGATCGAGTCCATCTCGTCGAAGAACACGATGACCGGTGTGCCCTCCGAGGCCTTCTCCCGCGCGCGCTGGAAGATCAGCCGGATGTGCCGCTCGGTCTCGCCCACGAACTTGTTCAGCAGCTCCGGGCCCTTGATGTTGAGGAAGTACGACTTGGCCTCGGACGCGTTCCCGTCGCCGCGGATGGCCGCCACCTGCTTGGCCAGCGAGTTCGCCACCGCCTTGGCGATGAGCGTCTTGCCGCAGCCGGGCGGGCCGTAGAGCAGGACGCCCTTGGGTGGGCGCAGCTCGTACTCGTGGAACAGCTCGGCGTGCAGGAACGGCAGCTCCACCGCGTCGCGGATCTGCTCGATCTGCCGGAACAGGCCACCGATCGACGCGTAGTCGACGTCCGGCACCTCCTCCAGCACCAGGTCCTCGACCTCGGCCTTGGGCACCTTCTCGTAGGCGTACCCGGACTTCGTGTCGACCAGCAGCGAGTCGCCCGGCTTGAGCGTGGTCTCCCGCAGCGGGTCGGCGAGCCAGACCACGCGCTCCTCGTCGGCGTGCCCGACGACCAGCGCGCGTGACGGCGGCACCCCGTCCTGCGGCTCCGCGAGCAGCTCGCGCAGCGCCGACACCTCGCCGATCCGCTCGAACTCACCCGCCTCGACGATCGTCAGGGCCTCGTTCAGCCGCACCGACTGGCCGCGACGTAACTGCTCCACCTCGACAGCCGGCGACGCCGCGACTCGCATCTTGCGACCCGCGGTGAACACGTCGACCGTGCCGTCCTCATGACCGGCAAGAAAGACGCCGTAGCCGCTGGGCGGCTGGGCCAGGCGATCCACTTCCTCGCGCAGGGCCAGCAGTTGGCTCCGCGCCTCGCGCAACGTCTCGACGAGCTTGGCGTTGCGCTCGGTCAGCTGGCTGACCCGCTCCGACGCCTCGGCAAGCCGCTGCTCGAGCAGTCGTGCATGCCGAGGCGAGTCCGTCAGCTTCCGGCGCAGCAGGGCTACTTCCTCCTCGAGGAACCGGATCTGGGCAGCCTCCGACGGTTCATGCCCAGAGCCGGTCTCAGGTCCAGCGCCGTGCTCGTCGGCCTCCTCAGGCCGACCACCGGGACGATCGTGCTGCATGTCGGCACCTCCTCCCGCTAATTCTCTTCCGACCACGGTACCGGTGCATACCGACAAGAAAAGAGGATCCACATCTCGGTACCGTCGCGTCACGTCGCCGAAACGGATCTGGACCTGGGTAGATTGCGCCATCTCAGCGAGAGGGGGAACCACTTACCCGCTACGGTGCGTCAGGTACTACGCCGCGCCGCCGACGCTCGCGTCCACACCAGACTTGGCGACGATATCGCCACGAACGAGGAGAGATCCGATGTCGCAACCGCCGCAGCAGCCAGGGCAATGGGGAGGGCAGCCCGGCCAAGGAGGCCAGCCAGGCCCAGGTCAGCAGCCGGGTGGCTACCCGCAGCAGGGCGGTTACCCCCAGCAAGGTGGCTACCCGCAGCAGGGCGGCTACCCGCCGTCCGGACCGCAGCCGCAGCAAGCCGGCGGGTTCGGCCAACCCGGTCAATTTGGACAGTCGGCCCCTTACGGCCAGCCGGGTGGTTACGGTCCCGGTCCGAAGAAGAAGAGCAACATGCCGTGGATTCTCGCCGGCGGCGGCGTGCTCGTCATCGCTGTCGCGATCGTGCTCATCTTCATGCTCACCGGCGGCGGCTCCGGCAGCCCGCAGTCCCTGGCCGAGGACGCCGTCGCGGCGTTCAACAACAAGGACGTCGACAAGCTCAACGAGCTGGCGTGTGATGAGGCCAAGGAAGACGCGCCCGACCCGAAGGACCTCGAGCCCGCCGAAGGCATCACGGTGAAGGCCGAGCTCGGCGAGGTCAAGGAGAACGGGGACACCGCGACCGCCGAGATCACGATCTCTCTCAGCGGCGACCTGCCCGAGGGGCTGCCCGAGGACGCGGGCAAGCAGACGGCGACGATGACGATGGAAGACCAGAGCGGCTGGTGCATCAAGAACCTGCAGTGACGCCGATCTCACCGGAATCGGGCCGGGTCACTACGACTCGATGACGATCGCCGCCGGGGCCGATCCCGGCGGCGTTCGCCGTTTTCGTGGCCATACGATGTGTTTCGGGGGGAACGGGTCGTTCGGCGGCTCCGTCTAGCTTGGTGTTGGCAACACGTCTCGAAGGAGTCCGGCCCAGATGACCTACCCACCGCAGCAGCCGGGTCCCTACGGGCAAGACCCGTACGGCCAACAGCAACCGCCGCAGACCCCGCCCTACGGTGGCCAGTCCTCCTACCAGGGACTTGGCAGCTACGGACCGCCGCCACCCCCGCCCAAGAAGAGCAACACCGGCATGATCGTCGCTATCGTGCTGATCGTGCTGCTGGTGCTCGGCGGCGGCGGAGTCGCCTACTGGGTGCTCAACAAGAACGACGACAAGAACACGGCCGCGGACAGCGACAAGACCTCGGCACCCGCCTCCGGCGATGAGCCGACCGGTGGGTCGGACACGCCGACGACCGAGGAGACGACCGACGAGCCGTCTTCCACCAACACGCCCGACGACGTGCGCGACGCCTACATGGAGGCGTACGAGACCAAGAGCTTCGGCGCGGTCGTGGCCAGCGCGTGCGCGGCCTACAAGAGCAAGTACGGCACGGACACCTCCAGCCTGGAGAAGACCCTCGAGCCGTACGAGATCACGGCCAGCGCGAGCGGCGAGCCCGACGTCAACGGCAACACCGCGACGGCCGACATCGACCTCGAGCTGTCCCAGGCCGGCACGACCGAGCGGCCGAGCATCTTCATCAAGATCGTCGAAGAGGGCGGCGAATGGCGCTTCTGCGGTGAGGGGGAGGCTGCCTGAGCACCCAGCGGCCCCTGCTCCGGCGCGCCGGCATGATCACCGTGCTGCTGCTGGGCGCGCTGCTGGTGCTCGCCATCCTCGTCGTGGGGATCTATCTGCTGTTCGTCCGGCCGGACCCGCCGGGCGAGGCCGGCGAGCCGCATCCCGGGTCGACCTCGACGGCCGCCCCGGGCTCGACCGCGCCGCAGGAGGAGACCGGCGCGGGCTCGACGAGCGCTCCCGAACGGACGGCCGACAACTCCGACGACCTGGAGTCGGCCGCACGCGACTACGTTGACGCGGTGAACGGCCGGAACGAGGCCGCGGCGACCGCGCTGACCTGCGAGCGCGCGAACCCGGGCACGCTGTACTCCGTCACGGAGGGCCGAGCGGTGCGGCTGGGCCGGGTCGAGGTGCTGGAAGGGGCGGTCGGCTCCGCGCAGGTGCGGGTCGGCGAGGGCGAGACGGCATTGCTGCTGGAGAAGCGGGAGAACGGCTGGTGCGTGGCGATATGAGCGACGAGTTACCACCGGAGTCGGATGAGCCGGCGGCGAACCAGGAGAAGGACGGGCCCGCGCGGCGGACGACGATCCTGATCGTGGCCGCGGCGGTCGTGGTGCTGGCGGCCATCGGCGTGGGGATCTACCTGGTCGCGAGCTCCGGCGACGACGCCGTCGCGGACGACCCCGGCCAGCCGACGATCACCGGCTCCACCCAGCCGGAGCCGCCCTCGTCGCCGCCGCCAACGGAGCCGAGCCCGCCCACGTCCCCGCCGGCCACCTCGGCCGCGC
>NZ_JBOHGA010000310.1:0-5746 GCF_050699915.1 Actinophytocola sp. | reverse complement strand
CGAACATTCTCACCCGGACCTCGGCAGTCGGGTCGATGCTCGGCGAGTTCCGCGCACATGTGCGGGACCGGGTGCTGCCGGCTCCCGTGTCGCTGACCTTCTCCGCCCACGGCAGGGAGATCGCCGTACAACCTGAGGGTGGTGCGGATTTGGTGCAGCACCTCGGCAACGTCCTGCTGTGGGCCTACACCCTCGTCGACGTCACCGCCCAGTGGTGGCGCACCGACGAGGACCGCCTGCACGTGTCCGTCTGCGGGCGCACCGCCAGCGGCACCCGGATGAAGGTCTACGGCGGCGGCACGTTCTCCGACTGCCGCGGCCTCGTCTCACTCGCACGCAACGAATCGGAATGCGTCTCGCTCGACGAGCTGTACACGCTGATCGGCCTCCTCCGCGATGAGCACCGAGATGGGCAGCACGAGCTGGAGGTGGCCTAGATGGACCAACCACAGACCCGCGCGCAGCGGATGCGCCAACCCCTCGCGTCGGATGTCATCGCGGCGACCGCCGAGCAGCACGGCGTGTGCGTCCGACCGTTCACGATGGAGGTCGGCGACCTCGACACGGGAGAGCTGCGCTACGTCCCGATGCCCTGTGGTTCCACTGTGGAGTCCCAGTGCGGGCCGTGTGCGCGAAAGGCTCGCGCGTTGCGGATGGTCCAGTGTCGCGAAGGCTGGCACCTCGCCGAAGAGCCGGACTTCACCCCGGATGAGCCGACTGCCGACCAGACGGCGTTGCTGGAGCTGCGGGCCGACCTGGTGGCCACCTATCAGCAGGCCGAGGGCGCGGACGGGGACGAGCTGCTCGACGAGATCCGCTCCGTCGATGCGGAACTTCGGCAACTCGGCATGCGGGGCCGGCTCCCCAACCCGGAAGGACCGGCCACACGGACTCCGAAGCGGTCCACGAAGCGGCGCCAGGACGCACCGGAGCTGCCCCGGCGGCGGGTCGAGAAGCGGACCCTCGGGCGGGAGTTCGCCGGCCGGTTCCGGCCTTCGATGTTCGTCACGCTCACCTGCGACTCCTACGGGCGGGTGCGCGATGACGGCACGCCAGTCGATCCGGGCTCGTATGACTACCGGCGGGCTGCTCGGGATGCGGTGCACTTCGCCGCGCTGGTGGACAGGTGGTGGCAGAACCTGCGCCGGGTCGTCGGCTGGGACGTGCAGTACTTCGCCACCGTCGAACCCCAGAAGCGCGTCGCGCCACACCTGCATGCCGCGCTCCGCGGGTCGATCCCGCACGAGGTGCTGCGGGCCGTCACGGCGGCGACCTACCACCAGGTGTGGTGGCCGGCGCATGACGAGCTCGTCTACCTCGGCGACGAGCTGCCGGTGTGGGAGGACGGCCGGTTCGTCGACCCGACCACCCGCCAACCACTCACGTCCTGGGCTGAGGCGCTGGAGGCAGTGGAGGAGCCGGCGCACGTCGTCACCTTCGGGCGGCAGGTGCACTCCAAGGGCATCCTCGGCGGCTCCGACGAAGCCGGCCGGCACATCGGCTACCTGACCAAGTACCTCACCAAGAGCACCGGTGAGGTGATCTCGGCCGACACCGACCGGCAGCGGGCACACCATGACCGGCTACACGAGGAGCTGCGCGTCACGCCCTGCTCGCCGCGCTGTGCGGTGTGGCTGCTCTACGGCGTTCAACCCCTCGGGGTGAACTCGCGGACCCATCCGGGCCGGTGCAAGTCGAGGGCGCATCGGCGGACCACGCTCGGGCTCCCCGGCCGGCGAGTCCTGGTGTCGCGGAAGTGGTCCGGCAAGACGCTCGCCGACCACCGAGCCGACCGGAAGGCCTTCGTCCTGGAGTCGCTGGCGGCGGTCGGGATCACCAAGCCAGAGTCGGACCGGTCGCGGCTGATGTGGCAGAAGGTCCAGCCCGGCGACCCACATCAGCCGCCGAGGGATCACCTGCTCATGCACGCGATCGCGGAACGGATCAAGTGGAGAGCCGAGTACGACCGCGCGCTACTCGCGGCACAGGGACCACCGCCAGATCTTTCGGCAACTACGGCGGTGGCTGCCTGAGCAAGGGGGATCGGGTGACGGACCAGCAGTCGTTCGCGCCGCTGTGGGACACCGACGACGTGGCGGCGTTTTTGAAGGTACCTGCGAAGACCATCCGCGAATGGCGGCACAAGGAGGAAGGCCCGCGCTATTCGCGGCTCGGCAAGCACGTGCGCTATCTGCCGGGTGACGTCATGGATTGGGTTCGCGATCAGAGCCGCCTGGATGCGGCGTAGGGAGGCAGGAAGCAATGGCGGGACATGTCGAGGATCGCTGGTGGCGGGAAAAGACCGACGAGGCCGGTGAGGTCGTGCTCAACGCGAAAGGCAAGCCAGTACGCGAAAAGACGGACCTGTACGGGAAGGGCATGCGGTACCGGGTTCGCTACTACGTCAGCCGGAAGGAGAGGTCCAGTAGCTTTCCTGACGGCAAGCTCCGTCGCGCGCAGGCATTCCTGGCGAAGGTGCAGACGGACGCGCTGACCGGCACATACGTGGACCCGGATGCGGGGAAGGTCCGGCTGCGGACGTACGTGGGGCAGTACCTCAAAGGACAGTCGGAGAACTACGCCACCCAACGCCGCTACAAGTCCATGTTGGAGAACATGGTCTTCGGCTACTTCGACGACCCGTTCCTCGCCGACATCACCCACGACGAGGTGCGGAACTGGCTCGAATGGATGCGGGACAAGGGCGGAAAGCGAGTCATGTCGGCGACCTATCGCGGGCAGCTGTTCGACATGCTGAGCGCCATTCTGAACGCCGCTGTGGAAGAAGGGCTGATCACGGTCAACCCGTGCAAGGCGCGATCCATCAAACGCCCGAAGGTCGAGCGGCGGAAGATCGTTCCGTGGCCGGAAGAGAAGATGTGGGCGATCCGCGCCGCCCTGCCTGAGATCTACCGGATCGCGATTCCGCTCGGGGCCGGCCTCGGGTTGCGGCAGATGGAGCTGCTCGCGCAGAGCCCGGAGGACATCGACCGGGACAGGGGCGAGGTCAACGTCGTTCGGCAGATCAAGTGGATCGACAAGGCTCCGGTGTTCGCGCCCCCGAAGGGCGGCAAGCCGCGGGTGGTCCCGATCGGTGAGGGCGTGCTTGCGGCGGTCGACGAGCACATGGCCACCTTCGAGCCTGTGACGGTCACTCTGCCGTGGCTTACTCCTGGTGGTGCACCGGAGACCGTCCGCCTGCTGATCAACAAGGCGGCGGACGGTCGCCAGCGCTACAACGCGGGTGTCCGGGCTCGGCTCTGGTCGGGCGACGGGTTTCACACTGGCGTGTGGCGGCCGGCCTTCACCCGCGCTGGCCTGGCCTACATGAAGCAGTGGGACGGGATGCACGCGCTACGGCACTTGTTCGCGTCTTTGATGCTCGAACAGGGAGTGTCCATCAAGGAGCTTTCCGAGTATCTGGGTCACCACGACCCCGCGTTCACGCTCCGGATCTACACGCACATGATGCCGTCGAGCCACCAACGGGCACGCCTTGCGTCAGACAAGGTCTTCAAGGTGCCGACGCTGGCGAACGCGGCCTAGATCGTGACATCCTGCGATGGCACGGCCTGAGGGCGGCCTGGCGCGCTTGTTAACGGAGAACTTGCAGCTCAGGACGGTGGTATCCGTGAAGAAGATCATCAATGACCCGTCGACCGTGGTGGCCGAATCGTTGCGTGGACTGGAGCTCGCGCACTCCGACCTGATCACCGTCATCCAGGATCCGGCCGTCGTGGTTCGGGCCGATGCTCCCGTGCGGGGGAAGGTGGCCGTGATCTCCGGCGGCGGCTCGGGGCACGAGCCCATGCACGGCGGCCTCGTGGGGCTGGGCATGCTCGACGCCGCCTGTCCGGGGGCGGTGTTCACCTCGCCGACTCCGGACCAGATGCAGACCGCCATCGAGAAGACCGACGGCGGCGCCGGCGTGCTGCTGATCGTCAAGAACTACACCGGCGACATCCTCAACTTCGAGACCGCGGCGGAGCTCGCGGCGGCGGACGACATCGAGGTGCGCTCGATCGTCATCGACGACGACGTCGCGGTGAAGGACTCGCTCTACACCGCCGGCCGGCGCGGGGTCGGCGGCACGGTGCCGCTGGAGAAGATCGTCGGCGCGGCGGCCGAGCGGGGCGACGACCTCGCCGCGTGCCACGCCATCGCCGAGCGCGTCGTGGCAAACGTTCGCTCCATGGGCCTGGCGCTCGCCGCCCCGATCGTCCCGCACGTCGGCGATCCCAGCTTCGACCTCCCCGACGACGAGATGGAGGTCGGCATCGGCATTCACGGCGAGCCCGGCCGAGCCAGGATGCCCGCCGAGAACGCCGACGGGATCGTTCGCCGCCTGCTGGAGCCGATCGTCGAGGACCTGCCGTTCGCCGACGGGGACCGCGTGCTGCTGTTCACCAACTCGATGGGCGGCACGCCGCTGATCGAGCTCTACCTCGCGCACGGCATCGCCGAGCGCATGCTCGGCGAGCGCGGCATCGTCGTCGAGCGCCGCCTCGTCGGGCCGTACGTCACCAGCCTGGAGATGCAGGGCATGAGCCTCACGCTGCTCAAGCTCGACGACGAGCTGCTCGAGCTGTGGGACGCCCCGGTGCGCACCGCCGCCCTGCGGTGGGGATGAGCGTCGTGGGGTGCACCGCCGCCGACGTGGCCAGGGCCGTCCGCGCGGTCGCGGAGGTCGTCGCCGAGCACCGGGTCGAGCTGATCCAGCTGGACCGGGCCATCGGCGACGGCGACCACGGCGAGAACCTCGACCGCGGCTTCCGGGCCGTCGTGGCCAAGCTGGAGGAGTCCACTCCGGACACTCCGGCCGCGGTGCTCAAGCTCGTCGCCACCACGCTGATCTCGAAGGTCGGCGGGGCCGCGGGCCCGCTGTACGGCACCGCGTTCCTGCGGGCCTCGACCGCGCTCGGGGACGCGGCCGAGCTGGGTGTCACCGAGGTGACCGAGGCACTGAAGGCCGCGCTCGGCGGGGTCGTCGCGCGCGGCAAGGCCGAGCTCGGCGACAAGACGATGGTCGACGCGCTCGACCCGGCCGTGCGGGCGGCCGAGAAGGAGCAGGGCTCGGTGGTCGCGCTCCTGTCGGCCGCGGCGGACGCGGCGGCCACCGGCGCGGAGTCGACGGTGCCGCTGGTCGCCCGCAAGGGCCGGGCCTCGTACCTGGGCGAACGCAGCGCCGGCCACCTCGACCCGGGCGCCCGGTCCACGACGCTGCTGCTGCGCTCGTTCGCGGACTCGGCGGCGGACGCGTGAACCGTGAGCGGGAGCGACGTAGCGTTCGCCGTCTGGACTGACGAGCGCGCGCAGGCGCGCCAGCGCCGAGCACGTGAGGAGGGAAGACGGCGAGTAGCGGAGGAGCGGAGCGAACCATGAACACTGTCGGACTCGTCGTTGTCTCGCACAGCGCCCGGCTAGCCGAGGGCGTGGTCGAGGTCGCCGCGCAGATGGCGCCGGACGTGGCGGTGGTGGCCGCGGGTGGCACGGCCGACGGTGGCATCGGCACCGACTTCGACGCGGTCGACGCCGCGGTCGACCGTGCCGAGGACGGTGCCGGGGTGGTGGTGCTCTACGACCTCGGCAGCGCTCGGATGGTGGCCGAGCTGGTGCTCGAGTCGCTGGCGGACCCCGACAGCGCGCTGCTCGTGGACGCCCCGCTCGTCGAGGGCACGGTGGCCGCCGCGGTCGCGGCCCAGGGCGGGTCGGCGCTCGGCGAGGTGGCCGCCGCCGCCCGCAGCGC
>NZ_JBOHGA010000309.1:0-5780 GCF_050699915.1 Actinophytocola sp. | reverse complement strand
CGCCGCGGCCAAGGCGCCGAGCGCCCCGGCGGCACCCACGGCGGAGCTGCGCGGCAAGACCGAGAAGATGAGCCGGCTGCGCCAGACCGTGTCTCGGCGGATGGTCGAGTCGCTGCAGACGTCCGCGCAGCTGACGCAGGTCGTCGAGGTCGACGTCACCAAGATCGCGAAGCTGCGGAGCCGGGCGAAGTCGGCGTTCGAGCAGCGCGAGGGCGTGAAGCTCACGTTCCTGCCGTTCTTCGCGAAGGCCGCGGTGGAGGCGCTCAAGGCGCACCCGAAGCTGAACGCGTCGATCAACGACGAGACCAAGGAGGTGACCTACCACGGTGCCGAGCACCTGGGCATCGCGGTGGACACCGAGCGCGGGCTGCTGTCGCCGGCCATCCACAACGCCGGTGACCTGAGCGTCGCCGGGCTGGCGCACAAGATCGCCGACCTGGCCGAGCGCACCCGGGCGAACAAGGTCACCCCGGACGAGCTGTTCGGCGCCACGTTCACGCTGACGAACCTGGGCAGCCAGGGCGCGCTGTTCGACACCCCGATCATCCCGCAGCCGCAGGTCGGCATCCTGGGCGTGGGCCTGGTGGTGAAGCGGCCGATCGTGATCACCGACGCCGACGGCAACGACACCATCGCGATCCGCTCGATGGCCTACCTCGCGCTGACCTACGACCACCGCCTGGTCGACGGCGCGGACGCGGGCCGGTTCCTGTCGACGATCAAGAACCGCCTGCAGGACGGGAACTTCGAGGGCGACCTGGGCCTGTAGCCGATGAGAATCGTGGTCGCGGGATCCTCGGGGCTAATCGGCACGGCACTCGTGCACGAGCTGCGCGACGCCGAGCACGAGGTGGTCCGGCTCGTCCGGCGCCGGCCGCGTGCCGTCGACGAGCGCGAGTGGGATCCGCCGGCCGGGCGGATCGACGAGGGCGCACTGGACGGCGCGGACGCGGTGGTCAACCTGTGCGGGGCGGGCATCGCGAGCCGGCGGTGGAGCCACGCGCGCAAGCAGATGTTGCTCAACAGCCGCGTCGAGCCGACCGAGGTGCTGGCCGCCGCGGTCGCCGAGCGCGGCATCCCGGTGCTGGTCAACGCGTCGGCCGTGGGCTACTACGGCGACACCGGGGACCGGGTGAGCGACGAGAGCGCGCCGAACGGGCAGGGGTTCCTGGCCGGGCTCTGCCGTGACTGGGAGGCCGCGACCGCCCGCGCGACCGACGCCGGTGCCCGGGTGGTGCGGCTGCGCACCGGGCACGTGCTGTCGCGGCGCGGCGGGCTGCTGGGGACCCTGCGGCCGCTGTTCACGCTGATGCTCGGCGGGCGGTTGGGCGAGGGGCTGCAGTACATGCCGTGGCTGCACGTGGCCGACCACGTGGCGGCGATCCGGTTCGTGCTGGAGACCGACGGGATCTCGGGCGCGGTGAACTCGTGCACGCCGAACCCGGTGACCAACCGGGAGTTCACCCGCGCGCTCGGCCGGGCGCTGCACCGGCCAGCGCCGTGGTTCGTGCCGAAGATCGCGCTGCGTGTGGCGGTCGGCGACGGGGCGGAGGAGATCCTGTACGGCCAGCGGCTGGTGCCCGCGGTGCTCACCGCGCGCGGGTTCACGTTCCGCTACCCCGTCCTGGACGACGCGCTCGCGGCCGTCACCGGGAACTGAGGCCGGGACCGGGGCGTAGGGTCGATTCCGTGGCTCAACTCTCCTGCCGCTCGTCGAGCGCGCCCGTGCACGTCCGCGAGCTCGGCTCGATCGACTACCTCGAGGCGTGGGACCTGCAGCGCTCGCTCGTCGCCGCGCGGGCCGACGAGGCCGGGCCGGACACGTTGCTGCTGCTGGAGCACCCCTCGGTGTACACGGCCGGCAAGCGCACCACGCCCGACGAGCGCCCCGACGACGGCACTCCCGTGGTGGACGTGGACCGCGGCGGCAAGATCACCTGGCACGGTCCGGGGCAGCTGGTCGGCTACCCGATCGTGCGGCTCGCCGACCCGGTCGACGTGGTCGCGTACGTCCGGCGGGTGGAGCAGGCCCTGATCGCGGTGTGCGACGAGCTCGGCGTGCCGACCGGCCGGGTCGAGGGCCGCAGCGGCGTGTGGCTGGCCGCCGACCACCGGCCCGAGCGCAAGATCGCGGCCATCGGCATCCGGGTGCAGCGCGGCGTCACGATGCACGGCTTCGAGATCAACTGCGACGCCGACCTGAGCGCGTTCGACCACATCGTCCCGTGCGGCATCCGCGACGCCGGCGTGACATCCCTGTCGCTCGAGCTGGGCCGGCGGGTCACGGTGTCCGAGGTGCTCCCGCTGGCCCAGCGGCACGTACTTGCCGCTTTGGACGGCACGCTCCCGGTGGCGGACCGCTGGCTGACCCGGTGGACGCCGGCCACTCCCGGAGTCGACTTCGAGCTGGCGCAGCACCACTGACCCGCCGCCGGGCCGCCGTTCGCACGCCGGCCCGGCACCCGAGCCGTCAGAACGTCAGCGCCCAGTGGATCCGGACGGGGTGCGCCGGCGGACCGTCCTCCGCGCCGTCCTCGATGCCCGCCGCCACGATCCTGTCCAAGGTCGACATGCCGTGCGTGACGCGGCCCAGGACCGTGTAGGCCGGCGAGATCTCCGCGCGCGAGTGCACGACGAAGAACTGGCTGCCGTTGGTGTCCGGACCCTGGTTGCCCATCGCCACCGTGCCCCGGGGGTAGGTCTCCGCACCGGTCAGCTCGTCGGCGAAGCGGTAACCGGGACCGCCCACCTCCACCGACACGATGTCGCCGCACTGCAGCACGCCCAGGCGCGCGCTGTCGGTCAGCCGCCAGCAGCGGGTGTGGTTGTAGAACAGGTGCCGGATCAGGTGCGTGAAGTTGTGCACCGCGCACGGCGCGTTCGCCCGGTCCAGCTTCATCACGACGACGCCGTAGTTGGTGGCGAACACGGCGGTCGGCGTCCCGCGCGCCGGGGCCTTCGGCGACGGCGGGCGGACCGGCTTCGCGGCCGGCTTGTCGGGTGTCGGGATGTACTCGCACCGCACTGCCGAGGCGGACGAGGCGGCCGCGGGTGACGGCGCGGCCGCGGGTGACGCGGCGGCGACCGCGGGCGCGAAACCAAGGGTGGCAACGAGAACCACGACGACAGCAAGGAATCGTCTCATGGCGAGCACGCTAGCGCGGAGGTCAAGGATCAGCCGCCGGCCTTGCGGCGCATGCCCTCCATGACCGTGACGATCGTCTTCCGCACCTCGGCCGCGGCCTTCTTCGGGTCGGAGGAGCTCGCGATCGTCTCCGCGCCCGCGGACAGGGCACCGAACAGGATCCGGGCCGTCACCTCCACCGGCAGCGGCTCGATCTCGCCCGCGTCGACCAGGGCCTCGACCATCGCGCGGACCAGGCCGTAGCTGAAGTGCTCCTCGGCCTCGCGCCAGCGCTCCCAGCCCATCACCACCGGCGCCTCGTGGATCACGATCCGCTGGTAGGACGGTTCCAGGCACACTCCCACGTACGCCTGGATCCCCGCCATCGCCCGCTCCCACGCCGTGCCCTCGCCGGCGACGACCTCCGTCAGACCGTCCATCGCCCGGGTCTCGACCTGGTCGAAGGCCGCCTCGAACAGCGCCTGCTTGCCGCTGAAGTGGTGGTACAGCGCGCCCTTCGTGACCCGCGCGCGCTTCACGATCGCCTCCAGCGACGTGCCCGCGTAGCCGCGCTTCGTGAACAGGTCCAACGCGGAGCTGACCAGGGCCTGCCTGGTCGACTCCGTGTAGTCCACCCGTCTTGACCGCACTGTCACCACGTTCACAACCGTACGACACAGTCGCCCCGCACATACCGGTGGTATGTTGGCGATATCAGAGCATACCGACGGTATGTCCAAGACCGCTGGTATGGCCGAGGTCCTGGAAGGGGGACGACATGGGCTGGGCCGACTACTACCGCCGCAGAGACGCCCTGAACAGCGTAATCGAGCGCGGCGAGCTGGCCATCACCGACGAGTTCACGAGCACCGGCGAGCTCCTCCAGGCGCTGCACCACCGGTGGTCGCTGCGCCTGGCGGGCCGGGTCGAGCTCGCGTCGCTGGCCGAGAACCAGCTCGCGGCGGTCGGCGCCGCCTGGCGGGAGGCCGCCGGGGAGAACCTCGACCTGCGCCGCCTGTTGGACGAGCACGCCGACCACCCGGCGCTGCGTGAGGTGACGCTGGCCGAGCGGCGAATGATCGCCACCGCCGCCGGCCTCGCCGACCCCCAGGACGGCGCGGACGAGCAGGCGGGCGCCGGCGCCGCGTTCGTGGCGATGCTGCGCAACGGCTCGCAGCGGCGCCGGTTCCTGCGCAGGCTGGTCCCGTCCGGCTGAGTCAGTCGAGCAGGCCGAGGTCCACGAACGTCTCGTGGCACCAGTCGAGGGCCACACCAGGTCCGTCCACTGTGGATCGTCCGGGCGCACGTACGGGATCGGTCACCTCGTCGGGCAGGTCACCCCGGATGTCCTCCGCCAGCGGCGCCAACTCTGCTGATGCGGCACCGCCCGCGCGGCGTCGATCGACAGCTGGTGCAGCTCGAGCCTGTTGTCTGCCGCAACGGATGTCCTCCCTCGGTGTCCGGCGCCCAGCCTGCCGGATGCGCACCGGGAGGGGTCCCGGCTACCGCAGCGGCACGGCGTGTTCGAGGTAGCGGAGCTCGCCGTCGGCTCTCGCAGCGAGCGCGGCGGTGATCCGGCGGGTGAGCCGCGCCGGCAGCCACGAACCGATCTCGTCGGGCTCCACGAACGCGAAGGACGCCAGCTCGTCGGCCGGCAGCCGGATCGCCTCGACGTCGGCGACACTCAGCACGCCGCCGTCGAACACGAACAGCACCCGGTCCCCCAGCTCGGGATGCGGCGCCCAGTCGACCACCAGCAACTGTCCCAACTGGACGGTAAGACCGAGCTCCTCGGCCAGCTCCCGGACACACGCCTGGCTCGGCGTCTCACCCGCCTCGACGACGCCGCCGGGGATCTCCCAGCGCGGCTTGTACGTCGGCTCGACGAGCAGGAGCCGACCCCGCTCGTCGAGCAGCAGCGCGCCGGCCGCGCACCTCGCGACGGTGCCCACTACCGGGTCGCGCCCCAGTAGACGGCGTTGGCCACCTGTGCGTAGAGGCCCTTCGGGTGCCCGCGGAACATCGGCTCGGTGCCGAACATCAGCACCCGGGCGCCCCGTTCGTCCACACCGGACACCACGGCCGGCTGCCCGGCCGCCTGGTCCGGCCCGCCCGCGCCGTCCTCCTCGGGCAGCCAGTGCCCGGCGACCAGCGGGTTGCCCGCGCCGTAGCGCTGCTCCACGGTGACCCCGTCGCCGAGCCCGGTGAACCACTGCGGCGAGTACACGAACGACGTCGGCATCGACCCGGCCAGCACGTCCGCGCCGGTGCCGGACACGGTGACCACGCCGTTCGCGTCGCCCCGGCCCGGCATCGCGGTCACCGGCAGCAGCCCCGCCTCGGCGTTGAACCGCGATCCCGTCGAGCCGCGGGTGACCACGCCGCCGCGGGCGAGCAGCTCCTCGACCTCGACGCGGGCGTTCGGTTCCAGCTGGGCGAACCGCAGCCCGGACGACACCACCAGAACGTCCACTTCGGACAGGTCGAAGCCGCCGTTGAGGACGGCGGTGGACACCGGTCGCACCTCGAAACCCATCTCCCGCAACGCGAACAGCTCGTCCGACGCCACCGCGGCGGCGATCGTGAGCCGGGTCAGCACCGCGCCCGGCTCGCCCGCCGGCGCGCGGGCGAACCGCACGCCGTGCCGGTCGGCGAC
>NZ_JBOHGA010000308.1:0-5787 GCF_050699915.1 Actinophytocola sp. | reverse complement strand
GGCGTACGTGTTCACCGGTACCGTCCGGGAGAACCTCACCTACCTGCGGGCGGATGCGACCAACGCCGAGCTCGCCGCGGCGACCACCGCGGTCGGCGCGGACCAGCTGGTCGACCGTCTCGGCGGATACGACGCGACGATCAGGCCGGCCGAGCTGTCCGCGGGCGAGCGGCAGCTCGTCGCGCTCGTGCGGGCCTACCTCTCGCCCGCGCCGGTGGCCGTCCTCGACGAGGCGACCTGCCACCTCGACCCGGTCGCCGAGCGGCGCGCGGAGCAGGCGTTCGCCGCGCGGGAGGGCACGTTGATCGTGATCGCGCACCGGATCAGCTCGGCCCTGCGGGCCGACCGGGTCCTGGTGCTCGACGGCGCCGGCGCGGCCACCGGCGACCACGCCACGCTGGTCTCGACCTCGCCGCTCTACCGCGACCTCGTCGGCCAGTGGGAGCCCGACCCGGTGCGGCTGTGAGCGTTTACAGCCAGCCCGACTCGGTGGCGATGCGGATGGCGTCGATCCGGGTCCGCGCGCCGGTCTTGTTCATTGCGTTGGACAGGTAGTTGCGCACGGTGCCGGGCGACAGGGAAAGCGTGCGGGCGATCTCCGGGCCGGTCGCCCCGCCCGCCGCGAGCTTGAGCACGTGCACCTCGCGCGGGGTGAACGGGTTGCGGTCCGCGGCCAGCGCGGCGACCACGAGGTTCGCGTCGATCATCGTGCCGCCGCCGGCCACGTCGCGGATCGCGGCCAGCAGGCGGCACGCCGGGGCGTTCTTGTCGATCAGCCCGTGCACCTGCGCGGCGAGCAGCCGGCGCAGCACTCCCGGCGGGCGGGTGACGGTGAGCGCGACGATCTGGCACTCCGGCAGCCTGCGGCGCAGTTCCGAGACCGTGTAGACGCCGCGGGTGTCCGGCAGGTCGGCCGCCACCACCGCGACGTCCGGGCGTAACCGCAGCGCCACCGAGATCACCTTCTGGTCGCACTTCAGGTCGGCGACCACCTCCATGTCCTCCTCCACCGAGAGGACGCTGACCAGTGCGGTTCGCAACAGGTCCATGTCCTCGGCAAGCAGCACCCGGATGGAACGGGTGCTCGCGTGCTCAGCTGGGCGACGCCGCGCCATGCATGCCTCCCGATGTGACGGCTTCTATAAAGGGGTCATTGCGAGTCAGATTCTCGTTACAGGGGTCATTCGCTTGGAGTAACCGGCCGCGGCTACGGAGATATCGTCACGCGCCGAGAATTTTGGTAACGCGATAACTCGGCCGGTTGAATTTTGTCCACGTTGGATGCTCCCGGCGACCGCATCGATCGCACGGATGCCGGCCCGCGCCAAGGAAGTTCACCCTGCGACCACCCGAACGAGTGGACCCGCCCGGCCGCATGCGAGCGTTGTGCGTCGACACCCGAGCGGGTTCGCGGCAATACCCGGACAGCGGTATGCGCAGCACCCTGCGTATCTCCCTGGTCCGGGTCGTGGAAACTCGATCGTGATTGCTCCGCGATAATCCGTATCCCCCGCAAGGGGGAGGTTTTCCCGAATTTCTTCACTGGCCCGGACCGCCGCGGGAGCCCACCGAGGAGCCGCCGCGGACCGCGACGTGCCCGGGCCCGGGGTCCCGGGAGTAGACCGGCGCCGGACATAGACTGCAGGCTCTCCGCCTGCCGAACCGACCGAGGAGCACGTGTGGCCGAGCCGACTCCGGTGTCGAACGGGCAGCCCGCCGCGCCGGCCGCGGTGGCGGGCCAGCGTCCGGTCGGCCTGGTCGTCGGCACTGTGGCCGCGAGCCCGCTCGAGTTCTCCGTCGGCGTCGCCGCCGACCAGTTCCTGCAGCTCGACGACGTCGTGGTGACCCGCCGCAAGCTCCCGGACGGCGCCGAGGTGCGGATCGCCGGCGTGGTGACCAACGTCGAGGCGGGCCACGAGGGCGCCCGGTTCGCCTCCGACGTGTTCCTCATCGAGCAGGGTGCGCTGCCGGCCGAGGTCAGCGAGGTCGCCGAGGTCACCGTCACCCGGGTCGAGCCCGAGGTGTACGTGCCGCCGCGGCCGGGCACCGCGGTCGACCGGGCCACCGGCGAGGAGCGGGACTCGGCGCTGTACTTCGACACGATGGCCGGCGCCAAGCTGCCGGTCGGCCTGGGCCGCGACGGGCTGCCGGTCTACCTCAACTTCGAGTTCGTGGACGGCACCCGCGGCGGCCACGTGTCGATCTCCGGCGTCTCCGGGATCGCGACGAAGACGAGCTTCGCGACCTTCCTGCTGCACTCGATGTTCAACTCCGGCGTGCTGGCCGGCGAGGCGCACAACACGAAGGCGCTGATCTTCTCCGTGAAGGGCGAGGACCTGCTGTTCCTCGACTACGAGAACTCGCGGCTCACCGACGAGCAGCGGGCCCGGTACGGCCTGCTCGGCCTGCCCGCCGGCTCGTTCCGCAACGTCCAGGTGTTCGCCCCGCCCCGGCCCGGCGACTCGAGCGGCACCCCGGACGTGCGGGCCCGGGACAAGGCGGTCAGCCCGTTCTACTGGACCCTCGCCGAGTTCTGCGAGCAGGAGCTGATGCCGTTCGTGTTCGCCGACGGCGAGGACGAACGCAGCCAGTACACGATGCTGATCGGCCAGGTCGCCGCCCGGCTGCGCCGCGACCATCAGAAGGTCGGCCGGGACGGCGCGGTCCAGATCACCGGCGCCGACCCGGGCCGCGGCGGCCAGCTGCGCAGCTTCGAGCAGCTGGTGGGGCTCATCGAGGACGAGCTGCTCGACGAGGACACCCGCCGCGACTGGGTGGCCGGCAGCACCTCGACCGGCAGCGTGAACGCGTTCCTGCGGCGGCTGCGCTCCGCGGTCCGCCCGCTGTCCACGATCATCCGGTCCGACCTGGCCGACCGAGGCGACCGGTCGCTGTCCACCTCGCAGGCCCAGGTCACGGTCGTGGACCTGCACAACCTGCCCGACCGCGCGCAGAGGTTCGTGGTCGGCGTGTCGCTGCGCCAGGAGTTCCGCCGCAAGGAGGAGCAGGGCACCGCCCGGCCGCTGATGTTCATCGTGCTCGACGAGCTGAACAAGTACGCCCCGCGCGACGGCGACAGCCCGATCAAGCAGATCCTGCTGGACGTCGCCGAGCGCGGCCGGTCGCTGGGCGTGATCCTCATCGGCGCGCAACAGACCGCGAGCGAGGTCGAGCGGAGGATCGTGGCGAACTGCTCGATTCGCGTCGCGGGCCGGCTCGACCCGGCCGAGGCGTCCCGCCCCGAGTACGGCTACCTGCCGCCGGCCCAGCGGCAGCGCGCGACGATCGCCAAGCCCGGCACGATGTTCGTCTCGCAGCCGGACATCCCGGTGCCGCTCGCGATCGAGTTCCCGTTCCCCGCGTGGGCTACCCGGCCGGCGGAGAAGGGGCCGTGGACCGGAGTGGACGACGGTCCGGCCGCACCCGCCGACCCCTTCGCCGGACTCGACACCGACGACGACCCGCCCCCGTTCTGAGGTCATCCATGAAGATTCTGCACACCGCCGATTGGCATGTCGGCAAGGTGCTGAAGAACCAGCCGCGCATCGACGAGCAGAAGCTGGTGCTGCGCGACCTGGTGCGCGTGGCGAACGAGGAGGACGTCGACCTGGTCGTCGTCGCCGGCGACCTGTTCGAGACCGCGGCGCCCAACCCGCAGGCGCAGAGCCTGGTCATGCGCACGCTGATGGAGCTGCGCGGCGGGAACCGGGAGGTCGCCCGGGATGTCGTCGTGCTCGCCGGCAACCACGACAACGCCCGGCTGGTGCAGGACGTCTACCGGCCGGTGCTGGGAGAGCTGGGCCTGCACGTGGTCGGCACGCCCCAGCGCCCGGACAGCGGCGGCACGCTCACCCTCGACACGCGCTCCGGCGAGCGGGCCGTGGTCGCCGCGCTGCCGTTCCTGTCCCACCGGATCGCCGTGCGCGCGGCCGAGGTCCTGCTGCACGATCCCTCGCGGCACAACCAGGACTACGCCAACCGCGTCAAGGCGATCATCGCCATGCTGTGCGACGGGTTCACCGCGGACAGCGTCAACGTCGTCACCACGCACGCCACCCTGCTCGGCGGCCGCTGGGGCGGCGGCGAGCGCGCGGTGCAGACGCTGCTCGGCTACGAGGTGCCGCCGGACACGTTCTCGCCGAACACGCACTACGCCGCGCTCGGCCACCTGCACCGCTACCAGGAGATCGCCGGGCCGTGCCCCATCGCCTACTCGGGTTCGCCGCTCGCGCTGGACTTCGGTGAGGAGGCCAACGAGCCGGTGGCGCTGATCGTGACCGCCACCCCGGACAGCCGCGCGCGGATCCGTCCGGTGCCGCTGCGTGGCGGTCGCCCGCTCGCCACGCTGCGCGGCACGCTGGACGAGGTCGTGGCCGCCGGTGAGGAGGCGGGGGAGGCGTTCCTGCGCGTGGTCCTCACCCAGAAGGCGGGCGCCGGGCTCGCCGACCTGGTGCGGGAGAAGCTGCCGAACACGCTCGACGTGCAGATCGACGAGAAGTTCCGCGCCCGCGCCGACGGGGGCGGCCCGGTGCGCAGCCGCATCGGCCGTTCGCCGACCGACCTGTTCGCGGACTTCCTGTCGGAGAAGGAGATCGAGGACCCGCGGCTCGGCGCGATGTTCGCCGAGCTGCTCGAGGAATCGACGGGAGGTCGCTGATGCGCCCCCTGCGCCTGGTGTTCGAGGGCTTCGGCAGCTACCGGGACCACACCGACGTCCAGCTGTCCGATGTGGACTTCTTCGTGCTGACCGGGCCGACCGGCTCGGGCAAGAGCACGGTCATCGACGCGCTGTGCTTCGCGCTGTACGGCACGGTTCCCCGGTGGGGCAAGGGAAACGTCATCCGCAACGCGCTCGCCCCGTCGGTCAACGAGGGTCGGGTCTGTCTGGTGTTCGAGGCCGCCGGCGGGCGCTACGCCGCGGCCCGGCAGCTGCGCCGCGACGCGCGCGGCAACGTGCACACCAAGGAGGCGCGGCTGGACCGCCTCGACGCGGGCGTGCCGCCGGACGCGGACATGGCCAAGATCCTCGAGGCCGTCGTGCGGCCGGAGGCCGAGGGAGACAAGGTCACCGGCGCGGTGAGCGAGCTGCTCGGCATCGGCTACGACCAGTTCACCCAGTGCGTCGTGCTGCCGCAGGGCCGGTTCGCCGAGTTCCTGCAGGCCAAGCCCGGTGACCGGCAGGACCTGCTGATCCAGCTGCTCGCCTACGCCGTCTACGAGGACGTCGGCCAGCGTGCCCGCGAGCGGGCCAAGGTCGCGGTCGGCCGGCTGGAGGGCTCCCAGCAGCGCCTCGCCGAGCTGGGCACGGTCACCGACGACGTGATCGCCGCCGCGACCCGGCGCGTCGCCGACCTCGAAGGTCTTGTGTCCACAGTGGACACGGCGGTCGAGCGGATGGCCGAGCTGCGCACGAGGTGGGCCGAGGCGAACGCGGCGGCCAAGACCGTCGAGGAGCAGCTGCGCGAGCTGCGGTCGCTGCGGCAGCCGGGTGACGTGGTGGACCTGTCCACCCGCCTGACCGCCGCCGACGAGTCGGTTGCCAAGACAGTCGAGGCGCGGGTGGCCGCGGAGCAGGCCGAGGCCGAGGCGGACGCCGCCCGGGCCGGCCTGCCCGAGCACGCGGAGCTGTCGCGCTGGCGCGACGCGCACGCCCGGTCGGCGTCGCTGGCCGCCCGGCTGGCGCGGTCGCGTGAGGTCGTCGCGACGGCCGACGAGGCCGATCAGGCCGCCGCCGCGAAGGCCGCGGACGCGGAGCAGGCGCTCGCCGACGCCGAGGCCGCGCAGGCC
>NZ_JBOHGA010000307.1:0-5793 GCF_050699915.1 Actinophytocola sp. | reverse complement strand
GTGCCGCACCCGGCGCGCCCGGCGCCATCGGACCCGCACCAGGCGGGCCGGGAGCCGGCGCCCGCCCGGCCGACGCCCTGCTTCCCGAACCCCGCAGGGGCGGCTACGGCGGCGCCGTTCCGCCGATGCCTCCAGCCCCACCGGCCGCGATGGCCGCGCCCGCCAAGG
This sequence comes from Actinophytocola sp., assembly GCF_050699915.1. Classification (GTDB taxonomy): domain Bacteria; phylum Actinomycetota; class Actinomycetes; order Mycobacteriales; family Pseudonocardiaceae; genus Actinophytocola. The sequence goes on along the minus strand of NZ_JBOHGA010000307.1, from coordinate 5,625 downwards.
AGCGGGACGAGACGCTCGCCCTGTTCTGGGTGCACATGTTTCCCATCGGGCACATTCCCGTCGCCGCGGTTCGGCCCGCCCGGCAGCTGCCCGCGCCACCCGTGGAGCTCGACTACGCCGCCGGCCTGCGGTTCGAGCCCGGCGACCACCCGCGGGCCGACCTCGTCGACAGCGCCGAGCGACGAGCGGCGCTGCGTGAGGGCGTGACCCCGCTGGAGCCGTCCGAGCCGTCGCCCGCCGACGCACCGCAGGTCACCGAGCTCGCCGAGGGGCACGACCCGCTCGGCGGCGAGCACGAGCGCGACTGGGACCGGCGCTACCTCGTCCGCTTCGGCAGCGTGACCGCGCACGGGATCAGCCGCGAGGGCGTCGAGTTCGCGTGGCCGCCGGGGGAGCAGTACCCCGAGGGCGGCAGCGCGGAGGGCGAGGCCGAGGTGCTCGACGAGGGCACCGAGCTCGACCGGTTCGGTCGCGTCGGGGGTCGGGTGTTCGCCGCGGCCGGCACGCCGTTCGCGCAGCGGTCGCTGCCGCCGGCACACCTCGAGGACGGCTACCGGCGCTATCGGGTGCTGCGCCCGCTCCCGGTGTGGCGGGCGGTGTCGGCGGCGTGGTTCGCCCAGCCCGGCGGCGGCGTCCGCTTCCGGACCACGCACTCGGCACTGGAGCTGGTCGCCCTCGGCTACCTGGCCGACGTCACCCACGAAGTCAAACCCGAAGTCACTCCCGAGGAGGCAGCGGAATGAACGCCGAGTCGATCAACGAGTGGCTGACCGCGGTGGGCGTCCCGTCGGGGATCGTGTCCATCGGCGCCGAGGCCGAGAACGCGTGGTGCCTGGTCCGCGACGAACAGCCGGACGAGGAGGGCGGCTACGGCTGGGAGGTCTTCTGGCGCGAGCAGGGCAACCGCTACGACTGGGCCCGCTTCACCAACGAGCAGGTGGCCTGCCACTACCTCTTCGGCCGCCTCACCTGGGCCCAGGTCGTCCGCGGCGCGGTCGGCCTGCTGCCGACCCCGAGCAACGCGCCGGCCTAGCCCTTCAGGATCTCCAGCGCGGCCTCGTGCACGTGGCCGTTCGACGCCAGGGCCGAGCCGTGCTCGAAGCCCGGTCGGCCGGACAGGTCCGTGAACGTCCCGCCCGCCTCGGTCACCAGTATCTGCACCGCCGCCAGGTCCCAGACATACGCGGCCGGCTCGACCGCCAGGTCCAGCACGCCCTCCGCCACCAGGCAGTGGTGCCAGAAGTCCCCGAACGCCCGGCTCTCCCAGCACGCCGACACCAGCGCCAGGTACTGCTCCCGCGCCACGCCCCAGGTGTTCAGGTCCGTCGTGGACAGGTACGCGTCCGACAGCGACCGCACGCCCGACACTCGCAGCCGGCGCCCATCAGCGCCGCCGACCGAGCAGAACGCTCCCTCGCCCGCCGACGCCCACCAGCGCCGGCCCAGCGCCGGCGCCGAGACCACGCCGACGACCGGCGAACCCGCCGAGACCAGTGCGATCAGCGTCGCCCACGCCGGTCCGCCGCGCAGGAAGTTCTTCGTCCCGTCGATCGGGTCGACGATCCACGTCCGGCCCGCGCCCAGCGAACCGCCCCGCTCCTCGCCGAGGACGGCATCGGCCGGGCGCGCCGAAGCGAGGATGGCGCGGATCGCGTCCTCGACGGCGGTGTCCGCGTCGGTCACCGGCGTGCGGTCCGGCTTGCGGTCCACCACGAGGTCGGCCGCGAGGAACCGCGCCGTGGTGATCTCGTCGGCGGCGTCGGCCAGTCGCAACGCGACGGAAAGATCATCAGCGTGGGTGGGCATGGCGGCATGCTGTCACGCCTAGTCTTGTGGTCGTGAGTGTGGTGCTGCTGGCCGAGGACGACGCGGCGATCGCCGACCCGCTGTCGAGGGCCCTGAACCGGGAGGGCTACGAGGTGCGCGTCGTGGTCGACGGGCACAGCGCGTTCGAGTCGGCCAACGGCGGCGGGGTCGACCTGCTCGTGCTGGACCTCGGGCTGCCGGGGACCGACGGCCTGGACGTCTGCCGGCGGCTGCGGGCCGCCGGGCGCGGCATCCCGGTCCTCATGCTGACCGCGCGCGCCGACGAGGTCGACTTCGTCGTCGGGCTGGACGCGGGCGCGGACGACTACGTCGCCAAGCCGTTCCGGCTCGCCGAGCTGCTCGCCCGGATCCGGGCGCTGCTGCGCCGCCAGGCCCCGGGCACCATCGACGTCAACGGCGTGAAGATGGACCTCGCCGCCCGCCAGGTGATCGTCGACGGCGACGAGGTGACGCTCGCGAACAAGGAGTTCGAGCTGCTGCGCGTGCTGATCCAGCGCGCCGGCCAGGTTGTCACCCGCGAGGAGATCCTCGACGAGGTGTGGGGCGGCCCGGAGCTGCGCACCAGCAAGACCCTGGACATGCACATGTCGTGGCTGCGCCGCAAGCTCGGCCACCGTGCCAGCCGGATCGCGACCGTGCGCGGCGTCGGCTTCCGGTTCAACTCCGAGTAGCCGTGCGCCGCCGAGTCCTGCTGGCGATCCTGCTGGCCGTCACCGTCACCGCGTGCCTGCTGGGCATCCCACTCGGCTACACCGCGACCGCCATCGTCGAGAGCCTCACCCGGGAGGACCTCGCCGGCCGCGTCCGCCAGATCGCGGCCATTCTCGACGACGAGGCCGCGGCCGGCCGCGAGCTCGACCTGTCCAGCGTGCGGCTCGCCGTGCCGACCGGCGGCCACCTGCTCGTCACGCTGCCCGACTCCGGCCGCGAGCTCACCTACGGTCCGAACCTGGGCACGGACACGGTCAGCGAGGCGGTGCCGATCGTCCGCCACGGCACCGTGCGGCTCTCGATCGACGCCGGCCCGATGCGCACCACCCAGACGCAGGTGGCGCTGCTCGTCGCGCTCGTGGTGGTCGCGACGATCGGCATCGGGTTCCTCGTCGCGAGCGTCACCGCGCGCCGGCTGGCCCGCCCGCTGCGCCACGTCGCGGACCGGGCGTCCCGGCTCGGCGCCGGAGACTTCCGGCTCGACCGCACCCGGTACGACGTGCTGGAGCTGGACTCGGTGGCCGAGGCGCTGGACGAGTCGGCCACCGCGCTGGCGCAGCTCGTGCAGCGGGAGCGGGAGCTGGTCGGAGACGTCTCGCACCAGCTGCGCAGCCGGCTGACGTCGCTGCAGCTGCGGATCGAGGAGCTCACCTCGGTGCCCGACGAGGACGTCGCCCGCGAGGCCGGGGCCGCGCTCGAGCAGGCCGAGCGGCTCGCCGACGTGCTCGACGAGCTGATGGCGGCGGCCCGCGAGGCACGTGCGGTCGGTGCCGAGCCGGTCGAGCTGGGCAGCGAGCTGCTCGGCATCGCGGACGAGTGGCGCGCCCCGCTGCGGGCGGAGGGCCGCTCGCTCAAGCTGAAGCTGCAGGAGGGCCTGTGGGCGCGGGTGTCGCCGGCCCGGCTGCGCGAGGTCGTCGGCGTGCTGCTGGACAACGCCCTGCGGCACGGCGCCGGCGCGGTCACGCTCGCCGCGCGCGGGGACGGCGCCGCGAGCGGGCCGTCGGTGGTCATCGAGGTGTCGGACCTGGGCAGCGGCGTGCCCGACGAGCTGGCCGAGCACATCTTCGAGCGCGGGGTGTCCGGTGCCGGCTCGACCGGCCTGGGGTTGGCGCTGGCGCGCGCACTGATCGACTCCGACGGCGGCCGGCTGGAGCTGTCGACCAAGCGCCCGGCGACGTTCACGGTGTTCCTGCCGGTGCCGCGGGCGGGCGATGTGAAGGGCGTGCGCTGGCCCGCGGAGAAGTCCCCGCGCTAGCGCAATCTCAGGAGTGGCCGAGCTCCTCGGCGGGGTCGTCGACCGGGGCCGCGCTGCCGCGGCGGCGGCCGCCCAGCTCGTCCGGGAACACCCAGCGCCGGAACGCCCAGAACCGGAAGAACATCGCCAGCAGCATGCCGAGGATCGACCCGCTCGCGAAGTCGGCGACCTCCTGGACGAGCCGCGACACGTGCGGCTCCTCCAGCATCAGCCAGTACCGCGAGATGTACAGCGGGGCCGAGTTCAGCGCGACGCCGATGCCGCTGATCAAGAAGAACAGCGCGGCCTCGTGGTGGCGCTCGCGGCCGCCGCGGGTGCGGAAGGACCACTCGCGGTTCAGCACGTACGACACGATCGTCGCGATGATGATCGCGATGATCTTCGCGGTGACCGGCTTGTCCTCCAGGATGGACAGTTTCAGCAGGTACCAGATGCCGTTGTCGATGACGAACGTCGTGCCGCCGACGACCGCGAACTTGAGCAGTTCGCGATGCTTGATGAGCAGGCCACGCACGGGTTCCGGCACCCGGGCGAGGACGGAGTCGACGACGGTCACGCCGGCAGTCTATGGGGAGGTGACCCACAGCGACCGGCAGCATCAGTCCCGCGGACGGGCCCTGCCCGGCTTCGTCCGGTTCGCCCGGTTGCTGCGTACGGCCCCTACCGGCCGCCGCCGAGCAGCCAACCGAGTAGCCCGCCGAGCCCGCCGTCACCGGCCGGCGGCGCCTCCGTCGGCGTCGGCTCGGACCGCTCCGGCGACACCGGCGGCAGCGGCGGAACCGTGGCCCGCGGCCGGTTCGGCTCGGTCGACGAGGGCGGCCCGGTCGGGGTGTCGGACGGGTCGGGTGTGGTCGAGCCGGGCGGCTCTGGCTCAGTCGACGTGCCGGACGGCGACTCCGACGGCGGCCCGGCCGGCTCCGACGGCGACGCCGACGGCGGCTCGGTGGTCGCCTCCGTGGACGAGTGGCCAGACACCGACGGCGGCCCGGACGGCGCCAGGATGCCCGGCGGGTGCGGCCAGATCCAGTGGTGCAGCTGCACGATCTCGCTGTCGCTCGCGGAGCCGAGCGTCGCACCCACGTGCACCTGCTTCGGCTTGCCCGTCCGTCCCGACCTGTCCGACCGGACCGGCCACGGGTCGGGGTCGAGCTCGAACACGGTCGTCAGCGTCTCGCCCGGATCGAGCGCGGTGGTGCTGGTGCATCTGGTGCCACCGTTGACCGCGCAGGTCATCACGTGGTCGGAGTAGATCAGCTGTGCCGGCTGGTCGACGGTCAGCGTGACCGGCTTGGAGCTGGTGCCGGTGTTCTCCACCCGAGCCTCGAGGGTCGGGTGCAGCCAGATGCCGGGCAGCAGGCCCAGCCATTCGGAGTCGGCGGTCAGCACGATCGCGTCGACCGTGGCCGGCGGCCGGACGTCGACCCGCACCGAGACCCGGATGTTGATCGTGGTGCCGGCCATCACGGTGCCGGTGATCCGGCCGCCCTGGCTGCCTTCCGCGGCCACGACGCGGAACAGCAGCGTCACGGACTCGCCGGGCCGCAGGCCGCGGTCGTTCGTACAGACGACGGTGGTCGTGCCGCCGGGGCAGTCGACCGTGTCGCCCTGGGCCCCGTTCAGGCGTACGAGCGGCTCGTGGCCGTACCGGTCGGCGGCCGGGACCGCGGCCACGCCCGGCGGCAGGTTCAGCGTGGCGACCACCGGCTCGGACACCGTCCCGCCGGAGTTCCGCACGGTGATCGGCAGGTTGGCGGGCTCGCCGCCGGCGACGAGGCTGACCGGCACGGCCGGCGGGGTCGCGGAGAGGCTCGGCGGTGCGGGCGGCGCCGGCT
>NZ_JBOHGA010000306.1:0-5822 GCF_050699915.1 Actinophytocola sp. | reverse complement strand
CCTGACGGCGGCGGGTGCGCGGTCGGCCGCCCGACTGCTGGCCGCGAGGGCCGCGCCGCTGGCGGAGGTGCTGTCGGACCTGGACGCCTCGCAGCGCGCCACGCTGGCCGGTCTGCTGGAGCCCGTGCTGGCGCGGCTCTACAGCCGTACGGGCAGCTCGGAGCTGGTGTGCCGGCTCTGCGACCGCGCCTCCTGCACGACCGATGCGGTCTGCCCGGTGGGCGAAGCCGCCCGCCGAGCCGCTCAGCGAGACGCCGATCGCTCGACCACCGGTGCGGCCGGCGGTCGAGGCGAGGAAGCCGGGCGCTGATGGGTGTGCTGCTGGCGCTCGGCTCGGCCGCGTTGTACGGCGTCGCCGACTTCGCGGGTGGGCTGCTGTCCCGACGTGCTGGGTTCGCGGTGGTAGCGCTGCTCGGGCAGGCGGGCGGGCTGGTGTTGATGGCGACCGTCGCGCCGGTGTTGCCCGGGGAGCCGACCGGCGCTGGGCTGTTGTGGGGCGGGTTGTCAGGCGTGGGCACCGGGCTCGGGATGGTGTTCCTCTACCGCGGGCTCAGTCGGGGCGCCATGAGCGTTGTCGTGCCGGTGAGCGCTGTCGGCGGGCTGGCCATCCCGGTGCTGGTCGGCATCGCGCTGCTCGGGGACCGCCCGACGGTGCTCGCGGTGACCGGCATGGTGCTGGCCGTCCCGGCGCTGTGGCTGGTCTCCCACCGCGGCCGCACCGAGTCGGCCGGCTCGCTCGACGCGCTGCTCGCCAGCCTCGGCATCGCCCTGCAGTACCTGGCACTCGCTCAGGCTTCGCCCGACGCCGGGCTCTGGCCCGTACTTGCCGGCCGCGTCACCGCCACCCTCGCGGTACTACCCATCGCCTGGCGCTCCGTCGCGCGCACCCGAGCCGCCGAACGCGACCCGACAAGCACCGCCAGCCGCAACGCGACGAGCACTGCCGGGCGCGGTCATGCCAGCACCAGGCGACACGGCTCGGTGATCACCGCGAGGCGCGTAGGGCCGGGAACGATTCTCGGCGCGGTGGCCGTCGGGGGCTGCGCGACCCTTGCCCTCGTCGCCTATCTCCTGGCCACCCGGGAACAGCTGCTCTCCATCGCCGTCGTGTTGTCCTCGCTCTACCCGGCCATCCCCGTGTTGCTCGGGCTCACCGTCCTGCGCGAGCGGCTCAACCGCGCTCAGCTCACCGGCCTCGTAGCCGCCGGCGTGGCGATCGCCCTGCTCACCCTCGGGTGACGCGGCGCGGGCGACCCAGCACCCGGCGGCCCACCTCGAGCAGGTGCGCCCTCAGCTCCTCGTCCGGTACGGCGGCCAGGGCCGGCGAGCCACCGGCCAGCGCGATGCCGGCCAGCGCCACATGCGCGGCGACCGCCGCCGCGGGGTCCTCCCCCGGGCCGACCAACAGCTCGGTCAGGCACTCCTTGACGTTCTCCTCGTCGTGCAGCGTGCGCTCCAGCGCCCGCGCCACGCCGGGATCGGTCGAGAACACCGCCGCCAGGGCACGGTGCTGGATCGCCAGGTCCACCACGCCGGCCAGCACGTGGTCGACCTGCGCCCCGCGCCGGCGCAGCGCGGTCGCCTCGTGGACGACCGTCCGCAGCTGGCGCAGCGCGGGCTCGGCCACCGCCTCGGTGATCTCGTCCTTCGTCTTGAAGTGGTAGTACACCGCGGCCTTCGTAACCCCCAGGGCGTCCGCGATCATCTGCAGCGAGGTGCCCTCGACGCCGTGCCGGGTGAACAACTCCAGCGCCGTCTCCAGCAGCCGGGTCCGGGTGTCCGGCGCGGCAGGGCGGGCCGCCATGGCCGTCATCGCGTCCTCCTTCAGTACACCGACCTTACTTGCCGATCGACTAGTCCGACAACTTGCCGTGCGGCTAGTCACACACTTGCCGATCGGCTTGGCATCTCCTAGCCGTTCGGCTAGCTTCGGCGATGGGAGCTCATCTACGAAGGAGTCAATCGGTGGCGACATTCCTCTACCGCCTCGGCCGTGCGTCCTTCCGCCGCCGGTGGCTGGTCGCCGGTGTGTGGACGGTCCTGCTCGTCCTGTTCGGCGCCGGGGCGGCCAGCCTGTCCGGCCAGCTCAGCAACGCTTTCACCATCCCGGGCACGGAGTCGCAGCGCGCGATCGACCACCTGGAGAAGTCCTTCCCCGAGGCCGGCGTCGGGGGCGCCACGGCCAGGGTCGCGCTCGCCGCGCCCGAGGGGCACACGTTCCAGGAGCCCGCCAACCAGCAGGCCGTCCAGCAGGTCGTCGCGAACCTGCGGGACGCGCCCGAGGTCGCGCGGGTGACCGACCCGTTCCAGGTCAGGTCCGTCTCGCCGGACGGCACGGTCGCGCTCATCCAGGTCGGCTACGACCAGCAGGCCTCCGAGCTCACCGACGCCGACCGCGAGGCGCTCGTCGAGGCCACCGAGGGCACCGCGCTCACCGCCGAGGTCGGCGGCGACGCCACCCGCGCCGCCCCGGAGACCGGCGCCACCGAGATCCTCGGCGTCGCGGTCGCCGCAGTCGTCCTCGTGATCACGTTCGGCTCGCTGCTCACCGCCGGCCTCCCGTTGATCACCGCGCTCGTCGGCGTCGGCATCGGCATCGCGGGCATCATCGCCGCCTCCGGGTTCATGGAGCTCGGCTCGAACACCCCGGTGCTCGCGCTGATGATCGGCCTCGCGGTGGGCATCGACTACGCCCTGTTCATCGTCTCCCGCTACCGACACGAGCTCGCCGAGGGCGAGCCGCCGGAGCGGGCCGCCGGCCGGGCGGTCGGCACCGCCGGCTCCGCCGTCGTGTTCGCCGGGCTGACCGTGATCGTCGCGCTGGCCGGGCTCACCGTGGTCGGCATCCCGTTCCTCGCCGAGATGGGTATCGCCGCGTCGGTCACCGTCGCCGTCGCCGTGCTGATCGCGACCACACTGCTGCCCGCGGTCCTCGGGTTCGCCGGCGACCGGGTGCGCGCCGGGCGGCTCCCGGGGCTGCGCGGCGGTCCGCGACCGGGCCGGACCAGCATGGGCGAGCGCTGGGCCCGGTTCGTGGCGCGCCGGCGGTTGCCGGTGCTGCTGGCCGCCGTCGCCGCGCTCGCGGTCCTCGCCGTGCCGGCCGCGAGCATGCAGCTGGACCTGCCGGGCGATGCCACCTCGGCGCCGGAGTCCAGCCAGCACAAGGCCTACGAGCTGGTGAGCGAAGGCTTCGGCCCGGGCGCCAACGGTCCGCTGACCGTCGTGGTCGACACCAGCGCGAGCGACGACCCGCGGGAGGCGGTTCAGCTTGCCGCGCAACGGATCGGCGATCTCGACGGTGTCGCCGCGCTCGCGCCGCCGCAGCAGAACCGGGCCGGCGACACGACGCTGCTGACCGTCATCCCGACGACCGGGCCGAGCGACGCCGCCACCGAGGACCTCGTCGCCGACCTCCGTGCGACGGCCGGCACGCTGCACGACCGCACCGGCGCGGAGGTCTCGGTGACCGGCCAGACCGCCGCGAACATCGACGTCTCCGACAAGCTCGCCGACGCCATGCTCCCCTACCTGGCACTGATCGTCGGGCTCGCGTTCCTGTTGCTGATGCTCGTGTTCCGCTCGGTGGTCGTGCCGCTCAAGGCGACGATCGGCTTCCTCGCCTCGGTCGCGGCGACGTTCGGCGCCGTGGTGGCGGTGTTCCAGTGGGGCTGGCTCGCCGACGCACTCGGCGTCGAGGCCACCGGCCCGATCATGAGCCTGTTGCCCGTCCTGCTCATCGGCGTCCTCTTCGGACTCGCGATGGACTACCAGGTGTTCCTGGTGACCCGGATGCGTGAGGAACACGTGCACGGCACGCCGGCCGGCGAGGCGGTGGTCAGCGGCTTCCGGCACGGCGCCCGCGTGGTGGTGGCCGCGGCGCTGATCATGACCAGCGTGTTCGCCGGGTTCATCTTCGCCGAGGACACGCTGATCCAGTCGATCGGCTTCGCGCTCGCGTTCGGCGTCGCGGTCGACGCGTTCCTGGTGCGGATGACGATCGTGCCGGCCCTGATGTCGATGCTCGGCGGCCGCGCGTGGTGGTTGCCGAAGTGGCTGGACCGGTTGCTGCCCAACGTGGACGTGGAGGGCGAGCGGCTCGTCGAGCCGCCGGCCGAGGACCGCCGGACCCCGGTGTCCGTCTAGGAGAGTCCGGCGCGCAGGTCGTGGATCCTGGCCAGCGCCTCGCCGAAGGCCCCGCTGTCGAGGGTGCCGTCGGCGAGTGCGTTGGCCAGGGCCGTGACCGCCTGGTCGCCCTGGCCGACGTCCCGCGCGGACGCCAGGATCAGGTCCGTCCCGGCGTGCGCGGCCAGCACCGCGCGGTTGCCGGTCGAGCCGAAGTCCCGCAGCGCACCGGCCTCGATCGCGTCCGACACGGTGACGCCCGTGAACCCGTTGCGGGACCGCAGCTCCTGCTGAACGACCACAGCGGACAGTCCGGCGGGACGGGCGGAGTCCAGCGCCGGGTACACCGCCCAGGACAGCATCACGAGCTTCGCCCCCGCCGAGATCGACGACCGGTAGGGCGCCTCGTGCACGTTGCGCAAAGTGGACAGTGGGACGTTCAGCGTCACCGGCCGGGTGTCGGTGTTCTGGTCCGCGTTCGCCGTGCCGAGACCCGGGAAGTGCTTGACGGTTGCGGCGACGCCCTCGGCCTGCTGTGCGCGGACGTAGTTCGCCCCGAGTGTCCCGACGGCCGCGGGGTCCTGGCCGAACGAGCGCTCGAACTGGTCCATCAGGTCGCCGGGCGCGTGGAAGACGTCGAGCACCGGGGCCAGGTTCACGTTCATGTCCACGCCGGCGAGGTTCTCCCCCGCGCCCCGGCCCGCCGTCGTGGCCGCCGCGGCGGGGTTCGCGGACTGGCCGACGTCCTTGTGCGACAACGCGGGCTCGCCGGGCAGCCGGCGGATCTGGCCGCCCTCCTGGTCGGTCATCAGCAGCAGCGGCTCACGCACCGGGCTCTGCGCGGCGGCGGCCCGCAGCTGCGCCACCACACCGGAGATCTGCGCCAGGCTCGAGACGTTCTCGCCGAAGAAGATCACGCCCGCGGCCTCGCCGGCGCGGATCCGGTCGAACAGGCTCTGCGGCGGCGTGAGGCCCGGGTAGGAGTAGATGACCCGCTGGCCCGCCGCCTGCTGCGCGTGGGCCGCCAGCCCGGCGTCGTCCGGGCCGACCGCGCCGGCCTCGTGGCTCACCACCAGCCCGCTCGCGACGAGCACCACCGCCGCCGACCACCGGGACAACCGACCACGTCGCATGAGCCCGACCTCCCCAGACGCTGAGTGGGTCAACTCTAACTCAGAGTATCCAGAGATCGTAAGTTTCTAACGAATCACAGCCGCGGCTCGTAGGCCCGGGACTCCGCCGCGCTCACGACATCCACCTACCCCACGATCGGGTCCGAGACCGCTGCATGGTCATGCCGACACCGACACCGACCAGCACCATCGCGGCGGCCGCGAAGACCAGCGGGGTGTCGTGGTCGATCATGCCCAGTCCGAGGAAGCCGATCACCAGCGCGACCGCGCCGGCCACGAAGTAGGGCTTGATCACGCCGCTTCGGCTGATCATCCGGCCGGAGACCGTGGACGCCACCAGCACGCCGGCCATCATCGGGATCGTGAGCAGCCCGGCCTCGGTCGGCGAGTAGCCGCGCCCGATCTGGAAGTACTGGCCGAGGAACACCGCGCCGCCGAACTGATCTTGCCCCCGTTTCACGGGCACGAAGGTTGGCAGACATAGGGTTCGACGATCTTGTGAAGGAGATCGTTGGTCGTGCCGAAGCCCTACCCGCCGGAGTTCCGGCGACGTGCTCTGGATCTGTT
>NZ_JBOHGA010000305.1:0-6025 GCF_050699915.1 Actinophytocola sp. | reverse complement strand
GGCGCGGCGTGCCGTGCTCGCCGACGTGCCGGCCCCGGTCCTCTACCGCGACCTGGTCGGCGAGGCACACCTGCCGGCCCGGCTGGTCGCGGACCTGCCGAACTTCCACTGGGACGGCGGCACGGTCAAGGTCGACTGGGCCCTGTCCGGGCCGGTTCCCTGGGCGGCGGAGGAGGTCGGCCGCGCGGGCACCGTGCACCTGGGCGCGGACCTCGACGGGATGTCCGGGTTCGCCACCGACCTCGCGTGCGGGCGGGTGCCGCGTGCGCCGTTCCTCCTGCTGGGGCAGATGACGACCGCGGACCCGTCGCGCTCGCCGGCCGGGACCGAGTCGGTGTGGGCGTACACGCACGTGCCGCGCGGCCAGGAGTGGTCGCAGAGCCGGCTGCGGCGACGGGCGGACCGGATGGAGCAGGTGGTCGAGGACGTCGCGCCGGGCTTCCGGGACCGGATCGTCGGTCGGGCCGTCGCCGGGCCGGCCGAGCTGGCGGCGCACAACTCGAGCCTGGTCGGCGGCGCGATAAACGGGGGCACCGCGGCCATCCACCAGCAGCTGGTGTTCCGCCCGGTGCCGGGCCTCGGCCGGGCGGACACCCCGGTCGATCGGCTGTACCTGGCCGGCGCGTCGGCCCACCCGGGCGGCGGCGTCCACGGCGCGCCGGGCTCCAACGCGGCCCGAGCGGCGCTTGCCCGAGACGGCCACCTCGGCGTGGGCTACGGCACGCTGATCCGCTCGCTGCACCGCGCCCTGTACCGCTGACCTGGTGTGATCCGTCACCGTACGGGTGATCGCGGGGCCGGGCGGGTTTCGCCGGCGCGATCGCGGGCAGCCCGACCGGACGGAACCCGCAGGGGAGAGGAGTGCCAGATGGGCATGTTCGACAAGGCCAAGGACAAGGCAGAGCAGGTCGCCGGTGACGCCAAGGAGCGGATGGGCCGCGCGACCGACAACGAGGACATGGAGAACGCCGGCAAGCGCGACCAGCTCAGCGGCGAGGCCAAGGAGACCGGCCACGACCTGCGTGACAAGGCCGCCGGCGCGACCCAGGACGCGAAGGAGCGCCTGCGCGGCGAGTAGCGGTGTCGAGGTGGAGGAGGCCGGCGGGTGACCGCCGGCCTCCTCTCCGTTCTCACTCGGCCCGGGCGAGCACGACCGGCTGGTGGTAGCCGGTCTCCGCCGGCTCGAGCCAGGTGATCTCGCCGAACCCGCCGGCCGCGAGCGCCGCGGTCAGCTCCGCCCGGCGCAGCGCGCGGTAGGTCGTCGAGCGGACCGCCGCGGTCCACCCGTCCTCCTCCTGTCGCAGGACGAACAGGTTGATCTCCATCTGCCGCCGGTCGTCGGTCCACTGCCACGCCTGCCCGACGATGCGCCGCTCGCCCCCGGCCTCGTGGACCGCCGGCATGACTCCGGCCGTGCCGTCCCGGAGGAGCGCCTCGTAGTCGCGGATGCTCGCGAGGAAGAGCCCGCCGGCGGCGAGGCAGCCCCGGATCGACCGCACGGCGGCGGCCAGGTCGTCGTCGGTGAGCAGGTGCGGCAGCGAGTTGTCGCAGGAGAGCACGGCGTCGACCCGAACCCGGGGCAGGGCACGGACATCGGCCACGTCGAGCCGGACGTCGATGCCGCGCTCGCGCGCCTCGGCCCGGGCCCGCTCGATCGCGGAGGCGCTCAGGTCCGAGCCGGTCACCCGGAACCCCAGGGCGGCCAGCGGAAGTGCCTGCGTGCCGATGCCGCAGGTGCAGTCGAACACGGTGGCGGGCGGGTCCGTCCCGGCGCGGTGCAGGAGTTCGGCGAGCACGTCGCCCTGCCGGGTCGCGCTGGCCCACCAGTCGCGGAAGATCAGGTGGTAGTCGGCGGCGAGCTCGTCGTAGAAGGCGCGCGGGCCGGACACCGACGCTACTTTCCGTTTTGTTGGTACCCGTGGGGGAGCAGCACGGCGACGTTGGCGATCTCGTCGAGGAGGGCTTCGGTCTGCTGGCTGCCGGCCACCGGTTCGGCGTCCGCGGACACCGCCGTCTTGCCGACCTGGCGGGAGCGGTGGTGGTTGCCGCTGAGGGTGACGTTCCGGATGCCGACCGTCGAGCCGGGCAGCGGGTTGATCTGGCCGGCGCCCGGGGTGTCGTCGAGCTGGCGGAACTGCCTCGCCTGCGGCGCGCTGCGGAAGTCGACCCAGGCCACCGCGACCGCGATCCGGCCGCCCCGGCCGTCGCGGATGGTGAACAACAGGCGGTCCATCGAGCGGCACGGGGTGCGTAACAGGTACTGGCGCACCTGGCCGGTGGCGAACGCCGCGCAGTTGACGCTGTGCCGCTGTCCCCGCGGGCCGGCGGTCATGCCCAGGTGCTGTAAGGCGCCGTTGAGGTTTCCCTGGCTCGCCGCCAGCTTGCTCGCCGCGAGGCGGGCGGCGAAGGAGTTGACGACGACCTGGCCCGAGCCGGTACCGGTGCTGGATGCCGACCCGCTGCTGTCCTCGTCGGCCGACGCCACGGCGAGGGCGAGCACGCCGGCCATGAGGATCATGCCGGCGCCCTTCCCCTTGGCCATGACCATCCTTTCGTCGGTGTGCCTCTTTCTAACGGTCGACGGCCTCGAAAGGCGACGGATCGACGAACAAAGCGTCCGAATGGCCGATCGGGATCTTGCCGAACCGACCCGTGAGTAACATCCGCGCCCAGTTCCGCGACGTATCGCTCGTGGAAGCCGCGGATGGGGAGTTTGCCCAGCTCATGGCGCTGTTCGCGGCGTGGCGAGCGGACATCGACGCGGAGCCGTTCGCCTACTCCGACGAAGAGCTGCTGCGTACGTTGGATCGTGGCCCGGTCTGCTCGCGGCTCGACCACCGAGCGACCCCGCGCGCGTCCCGCGCCGGGCTGGAACCGCCCTGTCCACACCGGACCTAGCGACAATTCGTCCGTTCCGCGGCTGCCGGCCGGATAAGCGGCCGCCACGCCTCGTCACCGATCGACCGCTGCCGGTGCAGCATTTCCGGTGGGGACCCGGGAATTCAACTCTTCTTTGCGCGCGGGCGGCGCTTGGCTACCCCGTTGGTCGCCGGCCGTGCCTTGTCGTCGGCCTGTGCCTGGCGGTATGACTCGGCGACATGCGAGGGAATGCGACCGCGCGCGGCGAGCTCGATGCCGTTCGCCTGCGCCCATTCCCGAATCGCGCCGGCGTCGTTGTTCGCCCCGCCGCCCTGACCCGGGCGGGCCCCGCGCCTGACCCGGCCACCGGTCCGGCGGGCCGAGCCGACGTAGTCGGCGAGCATGTCCCGGAGTCGATCTGCGTTGGTTCCGGAGAGATCGATCTCATATGTCACGCCGTCCAACCCGAACTGGACGGTCGTGACGTCGTCCGAACTTGTGCCGTCCAGGTCGTCAATGAGCTGGACAAGGACCTTCTGTGCCATGGCTGTACTCCTGGTCGAGGTTAGATGCGTGCAGACCAAGTGGTTTGTTGGTCCGCACGGTATCTCACCGATGCCTGTCGTGTCATGAGTCGGTCGACCTGCTCGCCCAACTGTTTCGGAAATTGTCTGGTTCGAACAAAATGGAAACGGTCGGGCGGATTCCCCGAAACCACTCGGGAGGCAGGAGCCGCCCGGTAGCCGGCCCTGACTCCATAATGCGCCGAGTTGCCGATGCCATTCGGGTGGTTTCCACCCCGACGCCCGCCGCGGCGGGCGAGTCGGCCATCATCGGGGGATGGGCGAACAGCTGACCGGTGCGATCCGGTTGCCCGACGGGGCGTGGGTGCGTGGTCGCGGCCTGCGCCTGCCGACCCCGGCCGGGCCGGTGCCCGAACTCGGCCTCTACCTCGGCTCGCGCCGGCTCTGGGCGCGTCACCGCGAGGCGCTCGGCTGGCCGCAGCGGTGGCTCGACTGGCCGGACTTCCTGCTGCCCCGCGACCGGGACCTCGCCGTCGGGCAGATTCGAGCCCTGCACGAGCTCGCCCGCGCGGGCCGGCGGGTCGAGGTCGCCTGTGGCGGCGGGGTCGGCCGCACCGGCACGGTCGTCGCCTGCCTCGCCGTCCTCGCCGGCGTCCCCGCGAGCGAGGCGGTCGGCTGGACGCGGGCGCACTACCGGGAGGGCGCGGTCGAGACGCCGTGGCAGCGTGCCTGGGTGCGCCGCTTCCCGACCGAAACTGTCAGGGGTCCCGCGTAGCGTCGCCGGCGTGACTAGTGCAGAGCTGCTCATCGACGCCTTCGACCGGATCCGCGACGAGGTGCGCGAGGCCGTGCGGGGCCTGACGCCCGACGAGCTCGCCTACCGCGTCGACGAGGACGCCAACTCGATCGCCTGGCTGGTGTGGCACCTGACCCGCGTCCAGGACGACCACGTCGCCGAGGTCGCCGGCACCGACCAGGTGTGGACCTCCGCCGGCTGGGCCGAGCGGTTCGACCTGCCGTTCGAGCCGGGCGCGACGGGGTACGGCCACAGCTCGGCCGACGTGGCGAAGGTGCGGGCTGACGCAGAGTTACTCGTCGGGTACTACGAGGCCACCCACGAACGGACCCTCGCCTACGTCGCCACGCTGTCCGGCGACGACCTGCCGCGCGTCGTGGACCGGAACTGGGACCCGCCGGTGACGCTGGGCGTGCGGCTGGTCAGCGTGGTGTCCGACGACCTCGCGCACGTCGGCCAGGCGGCGTTCGTCCGCGGCCTGCTGGAGCGACGCCCGCCCCTCGTTCGATGACTACTCACCGTAATGGCAATTTCGCCTAAATGGGACGTGTATTGGTAAACGAGATGAACTAGTGATTGATCCGTAACGGCATGCCGGCATATCTCGAATCAAGGTTCGGGCCCGTTTCGCGGGCCCGCCGCTCGTCGGGGTCCGACTCGAAGAGAGGTCTGCCTATGCGTGCTACCAGGTCTCGTTTCGCTGCCGCGCTCGTCGCGGCCGGCACCGTGTGTTCCATTCTGGTCACTCCGGGAACCGCTGTTGCGCATTCCGGAATGACGACCGTCGCGGGTGGACTCGACAGTCCGCGCGGTCTCGCATTCGGGCCGGACGGATCACTCTACGTGGCCGAGGCTGGAACTGGTGGCAGCGGACCGTGCTTCACGGGACCCGAGGGCGGCACGGTGTGCTTCGGCGTCAGCGGGGCCATCAGCAAGATCGGCCACGGCACGGCGTGGCGGGTCGTCAAGGGTCTGCCGTCGATCGGCGACCAGGGCACGGGCGCGAACGCGATCGGCCCGTCGGACGTCTCGTTCCGCGGTCGCGACCTGTACTTCACGGTCGGGCTCGGGGCCGACCCGGCGCTGCGGGCGAGCCTGCCGCGGCTCGCGAAGCAGGCCAGCGGCTGGCTGCTGCGCGACAAGAAGCACGGGAGCCTCCGCCAGGTCGCGGACATCGCGGGCTTCGAGGCGCGGGCGAACCCGGACGGTGGGCTGCCGGACAGCAACCCGCAGTCGGTGCTGCAGTCGGGCAGCGGCCAGGTCGTGGCCGACGCCGGCGGCAACTCGCTGGTGCGCGTGTCGTCGTCGGGGCGGGTGTCGACGGTGGCCACGTTCCCGGACCGGCTCGTGGACGCTCCGCCGTTCCTCGGCCTGCCGCCGGGGACGAAGATCCCGATGCAGGCCGTGCCGACGTCGGTCGTGCGCGGTCCGGACGGGGCGTACTACGTCGGTTCCCTCACCGGGTTCCCGTTCCAGGTGGGCGGGGCGCTGGTGTACCGCGTGGTACCGGGCAAGGCCCCGACCGTGTACGCCGGCGGCTTCACCAACATCATCGACATCGCGTTCGGCCCGGACCGCAAGCTGTACGTGCTCGAGATCGCGCACAACAGCCTGCTCTCCGGCGACCGACCGGCGCGTTGATCAAGGTGGGGCGCAAGGGGTCGCACCAGATCGTGGCCAGCGCCGGACTGAACACCCCGGGCGGCCTCGCGATCAAGGGCCGGTCCGCGTACGTGTCGAACTGCGGCACGTGCCCCGACACGGGCTCCGTCGTGCGGATCCCGCTGCACTGAGACTGACCGAGGGAGGAGACGCCGCGCCCGGCCACCGTCACGGTGGCCGGGCG
>NZ_JBOHGA010000304.1:0-6070 GCF_050699915.1 Actinophytocola sp. | reverse complement strand
GGGCACCGGGCCGGACCGGGCCGCGGCCGCGTCGGCCATGGCGTCCAGGGCCACGGCCACCAGGGCACGCAGCCGCTCCGGGCCGGCGGCGCCGGCCGCGAGCCGAGGTTCGTCGGCATCCAGCGAAGCCCGCAATCCGACCCCCTACTTAGGTTCGCCTAACTCGATGCCACCTTACGGGCGCCGGACCGGGCGGCACCAACCGGTCACACCGGAGCCAGCGACCTGACCAGCGACGCCGGATCCGCGCCCGTGGGCAGCACCGAGATCACCGGAGTGTCCAAACCGGACTCCACGTAGGCCGCGACACGCTCGCGGCACTTCTCGACCGGCCCCCACACGACCAGGTCGTCCACGACCTCGTCCGGGATCGCCGCGTTGGCGGCCGCGCGGTCGCCCGCCGCCCACGCCTCGTGCATGCGCGCCAACGCGTCGCCGCGGCCCAGCCACTCGTGGAAGGCCGCGTACACCGGGACCGTGAGGTAGCTGCTGATCAGCATGCGGCCCAGCCCGCGCGCCGCGTCGGCGTCGTCGGTCGGGCAGACGAAGATCCGCGCCACCAGCTCGGGTTCGGTACCCAGCGCGGAGCGCACCGTCGGGACGTCGGCCGGGGCGAGCCAGTTCGTGATCGCGCCGTCGGCCTCCCGGGCGGCCAGCCGCAGCATTCCCGGCCGCAGTGCGGCAAGCACGATCGGCGGCGGCGGGATCGGCGGGCGCTCCAGCCGGAACTTCGCCACGGCGAACGTCTCGTACTCGCTGCTGATCTTGTCGCCGACCAGCGCCGCCCGCAGGAACCGCACGGTGTCCCGGGCCCGCGCGTACGGGTCGGTGAAGGGCACGGCGTTCCAGCCCGTCACGATCGTCGGCGTGGACGTGCCGACGCCGAGTACGAACTTGCCCGGCGCGAGCTCGGCGATCGTCGCCGCCTGCATCGCGAGCAGGCCCGGCCCGCGGGTGTAGACCGGCGCTATCGCCGTGCCCAGCCGCAGTCCGGGCGCCCACTCTGCGGTCAGCGCGAGCGGGGTGAACGCGTCCGTGCCCGCGGTCTCCGCGGACCACACGTCGGTGTAGCCGAGGTCCGGCAGCTCGCGCACCAGGTCACGGTGCGCGGCGAGCGGCACGCCGGTCAGCGGCAAGGTGATGCCCCATCGGTTCACTTGGCTGTGCCCCATGGTTCGCTCCGCTCCTCAGTCCAGACGGGGAACGCTCCGTCACTCCCGCTCACGACCCCCAGGGCGTCGCGCAGCCACGACACCTGCATGCGCATGAAGTTCTCCGCCACCTCGTCGTCCTGGGGCGTCATGTGCGTGACGCCGGGCAGCGGCAGCAGCGAGTGCGGCCGGCCCGCGGCGACCAGCGCGGCCGAGAGCCGGACCGAGTGCGCCACCACGACGTTGTCGTCGGCCAGGCCGTGGATGATCAGCAGCGGCCGCTCGAGCTTCGGCGCCTCGTCGATCAGCGAGTTGGCGTCGTACACCTCGGGCTTCTCGTCCGGGTGGCCGAGATAGCGCTCCGTGTAGTGCGTGTCGTAGAGGCGCCAGTCGGTCACCGGCGCGCCGGCGATGGCCGCGTGGAACACGTCCGGCCGGCGCAACACCGCGAGCGCGGCCAGGTAGCCGCCGTACGACCAGCCCCGAATGGCCACAGTGGACAGATCGAGGTCCGGGAACTCCTCGGCGGCCGCGTGCAGTGCGTCCACCTGGTCCTCGAGCGTCACACCGGCGAAGTCGAACGCGACCTGCCGGTCCCAGTCCGGCCCGCGTCCCGGCGTGCCGCGGCCGTCCGCGATCAGCACGGCGAACCCCTGGTCGGCGAGCCACTGCGGACCCAGGAAGGCGTTGCGGCTGGCCAGCACGCGCTGCGCGTGCGGTCCGCCGTACGGGTCGAGCAGCACCGGCAGCTTCCCGCTGCCCGGCTCGTGCCCGGTCGGCAGCACCAGCGCCGCGCGCAACTCCCGCTCGCCGAGGGTGAGCCGCCGAACGTTGGGCTCGACGCCGGGATCCACGGCGTGCGAGGCGATCGCGCCGGCCGGCTGCTCGCCGCGCAGCACGGTGACCGCCGGACCGGAGCGCTCCGGCGACCACGACGCCAGCACGGTCACGTCGCCCGCGCGCGTCGCCCCGTGCACGCCGTCCGAAGTGGACACACGGGAGACGCCCGCGTCGTCCACCCGGTACACGTGCACCTGCGTGGGGTCGGACTCCGTCGCGGTGACGAGGATGTCGGTGCCGACCTGACTGCCGACGTCGAGGACCGCGCGCACCTGCAGCGACGGCGGGGTGACCTCCTTGTCGTCCACGACGAGCCGGTACCCGCCCTGGCTCACCGCGATCCGCACGAGCCGGCCGTCGGGCGTCCACGCCGGCACTCCCGGGACGATCTCCACCCAGATGTCGTCGGTCTCGACGGCGAGCACGTCCGTTGAGCCGGTGTCCGGGTCGACCGAGCGGATCTCCACGCGCTTCTGGTCGCGGGTCTGCAGCGCGACCAGCGGCGGCCCGCCCTTGCTCCAGTGGGCGGCGACCAGGTAGGGAAGCTCGCCGCCGTGCCAGTCCACGTCCACCCGGGAGATCCGCTCCCGGTCGAGGCTCAGCACGGCCAGCCGGACGTCGACGTTGTCGGTACCGGCGGCCGGGTAGGACACGACGTTCGGCTCGGTCTCCGGGTGCGCGGGGTCGGCGATGTGCCAACGCCGCACCGGGCTCTTGTCGGTGAACGCGACCAGTAACCGGGTGCCGTCCGGCGACCACCAGAACCCGCGCGAACGGCCCATCTCCTCCGCGGCGATGAACTCCGCGACGCCGCACGCCTGGTCCGGGCCGGCGGGTTCGGCGAGCGGCCGGTCACCCGTGCCGTCCACGCCGACGACCCGCAACGAGCCGCCGGAGACGTACGCGACGTGCTGGCCGGTCGGGTCCGGCCGCGGGTCGATCACGCCGGGGGCGGCGGCGAGCTCGCGGGCCTCGCCGGTGACCGCGTCGGCCACGAAGAGCCGGCCGGACAACGCGAACGCGGCGATCCGCACGTCCGCATCGGTCGCGTTGCCGACCACGCCGCCGCCCTGCTCGCGACTGCGCTCGCGGCGGGCCCGCTCCTCCGGCGGCAGGTCCTCGTCGCCGTCGCCGAGCAGCTCCGCGGGGTCGGCGAGGCGGCTCTCGGTGCCGGTCTCGAGGTCCAGCCGCCACAGGATGTGTTGGCGGTCCTCGCCGGACGCGGAGCGGAGGAACAGGACGCGGGAGCCGTCCGGCGACACCTGGAACCCGCGCGGTGTGCCGAGGGTGAACCGCTGGGTCCGAGCCTGGAGACGGAGGAAGGAGCTCTCGTTGGTCACCCCCTAGACCCTATGCGGTCACGGGGCCACCGGTCCGGTCTGCTCGGCCGAGCTCACACGTGCTGCGCGTAGGCCGCCAGGATGCCGCTCCACCCGTTCTCCGAGTCCACGCCGCTGAGCACGTCCGCCGCGAGGTCGTGCCGCTCGATGTGCCGGTGCTCGAGCTCCACGCGGGTCAGCCCGCCCGCCTCCGCGACGAAGCGGACCTCGATCTCGCTGGCCTTGGCCGGGTCCGGGTGGTACTCCCAGTCGCCCTGCAGGTGCCAGGACAGCAGCAGCCGGGCCGGCGGTTCCCAGGCCAGCACCCGACCCCAGTCGCACTCGGTGCCGTCCTCGCCGCGCTCGTACCAGCGGCCGCCCTCGCGGGGCTCGATGACCACGTCGGCGAGCTCGACGTCGCCGATGTGGTGGCCCTTGGGCCACCAGCTGAAGAACCGCTCGGTGAACACGGTGAACGCGCGCTCCCGGCCGGCCCGGACGGTGACGGTCTTGGTGACGGCGAGCGGTTTCGTCTCGGTGGTCATCGGTCCTTCTCCTCGGTCTCGGTCTCGGTGTTCTCGACCTCCGCGGCGAACGCGGCGAGCGCGCTGTCCCACAGCTCGTCCAGATAGCCGCGCAGCGCGGCCACGCCCCGTTGGTCGACTCGGTAGCGCCGCCGGGTGCCCTCGGCCTGGTCGGTGACCAGGCCCGCCTCCTTGAGCACCTTGAGGTGCTGGGACACCGCCGGGCGACTCACCGGCAGCTCGTTCGCCAACTCACCCACCGCCCGCGGCCGGCCGGCCAGCAGCTCGAAGATCGCCCGGCGGGTGGGATCGCCGAGCGCGCCGAGCGCGGCCACTTGGTAAGTCGACACGAACCGTAAGCTACAACTTACCAAAGGGATCGTCAAGGAACTTCTTGGCGATCCCTCCGGTTGCTCACAGGCTCCTCCCAGCCAGCACCCGCACCGTGGAGCCATGACCGAGACATACCTGCCCCCCAGACAGCAACCGAGACAACCGCCCGTTCCGCCGTGGACCTACCCGGCCCCGAGCTACCTGCCGCCCGAGCCACCCAAGCCCAAGCGCCGCCTCGGCCGGGGAGCCGTCGCGCTGGTCGCGGCCGCTACGATCGCCGCGGCCGGGGTCGGTGGCACGGTCGGCGCACTGGTCGCCGGCGACGACGGCGCAGCCGCCCCGACCGCGTCCGCCACGACGACCTCCGACACGAAGGCGGTCGACGTCAGCTCGATCGTCGACAAGGTCAAGAACAGCGTGGTCCAGGTGAACGTGCGGACCGCGAACGCCGAGGGCCTCGGCTCCGGCGTGATCATCGACGCCTCCGGGCGGATCCTCACGAACAACCACGTGGTCTCCGCCGCCGAGGAGCTGACCGTGACGCTGGCCGACGGCCGCACGGTCCCCGCGTCCGTCGTCGGCACCGACCCGTCGACCGACCTCGCGGTGATCCAGGCCCGGGGCGTCTCAGGCCTGACGCCCGCGAAGTTCGGCGACTCCGACGCCGTGCACGTCGGCGACGAGGTGATCGCGATCGGCTCGCCGGGCGGGCTGCAGGGGACCGTGACCACGGGCATCGTCAGCGCGCTGGACCGCGAGGTGAACGTGGCCGGTGAGGAGCAGCGACAGAGTCCGTTCCCGCAGGCGCGGTCCGGCGGCGGCTCGACCGTGACCTACCACGCCATCCAGACCGACGCGTCGATCAACCAGGGCAACTCCGGCGGGCCGCTGTTCAACTCCGCCGGCGAGGTGATCGGCGTCAACTCGGCGATCTACTCCCCCGTGTCCGGCCCGGACGGGTCAGCCGGCAGCGTCGGCATCGGGTTCGCCATCCCGAGCAACGATGCCCAGCAGGTGATCGACAAGCTGTGAGCCGCCGACCATGATGCTCGCCCGCTGCGCCTCGGCACACGCCAGGGACGCGCGGGTGAGCAGCCAGTCGGCCCGCCTGACGTCCCGCCGCGTCCGCCGCGCGATGAGCAGCAGCGCGGCGGCGGCGACCGTCAGGACCAGGCCGGCGAGGATCGTCAGCTCAGCCATCGCGGTTCAGCCTCACGTCCGCCCGGACGCCCTGCTCGTCGAGGCTCTGCCGGACCCGGCCGACGATCCGCCGGTGCACCACGTCGCGCAGCACGCGAGGGGTGAGTGCGGTGAACGGCCGGGTGAACGCGCTTTCCTTGTGGGCCAACTCGAAGAGGTTGAGGATCTCGACGGAGATCAGGTGCCGCGCGCCGGTCCCGGACACCTCCGGTGGCAGGGCGTTGATCTCGTCCGCCACTTCGGCGGCGCGCTCTTCCAGCGCCGCGACGTCCACCCGCAGCCGGCGCACCTCCCGGACCGCCAGGGCGAGCACGACCAGCCCCACGGTGACGAGCACGAGTCCGACCGGCGACAGCCACGCGTCCACGGGCCCACCGTACGGGACGTGCGGTAGCCTCGGTCTCCGGCGCCATTCATGGGGGAGTGCGCCCAGCCGGAGACGATGACTTACCGCGACGATCTGCGAGACAACCTGCCAGCCGCGCTCGATGGCGAACCTCGTGCCATCACGCGGCTGCTCGCCGCATTCCGCCCGATCGTGGTGCGCTACTGCCGCGCGCGGCTGGCGAACTCCGACCGGTCCCATGCGGACGAGGTCGCGCAACAGGCGTGTCTGGAGGTGCTGAGCGCACTGCCGGGCTACCACGACCAGGCCCGCCCGTTCCTCGCGGTCGTGTACGACATCACCGCCGCGGCCGTGACC
>NZ_JBOHGA010000303.1:0-6107 GCF_050699915.1 Actinophytocola sp. | reverse complement strand
CTGCTCGGCCGCCGGGTGCTGGTCACCGGCGCGGCCGGCGGGGTCGGCCGGTTCGCGGTCCGGCTCGCGTCGTTGGCCGGGGCGTACGTGATCGCGTCGGTCGGCTCCTTCGAGCGCGGCGAGGGGCTCGGCGCGGACGAGGTCGTCGTCGGGCTCGACGGCATCGGCACGCCGGTCGACGTGGTGCTCGACAACGTCGGCGGGCCGCAGCTCGTCGCGGCCTGGCGTCTGCTCGCCGAGGGCGGCAGCCTGCAGAGCATCGGCTGGGCCTCGGGCCAGCCGGCGGTCTTCCCGCCGTACTCGACGATCGGCCCGGCCAAGTCGCTGACGTCGTTCGTCAACACCGGCCCGGTCGGTGCGGACCTGGCCGAGCTGGTGGCGCTCCTCGCGGCGGGAGACCTGTCGGTGGCGATCGGCTGGCGCGGCCCGCTCGCCGACTTCGCCGTCGCCGCGGCGGCGCTGCGGGAACGGCGGGTCAGCGGCAAGGCCGTGCTCGACCTGGCGTGAGCTGCCCGACTGCATTCAGTCAACGGTTGAACTAACGGACCGTAATCCTGGTGCGCACGGAGCCGACCGGGGTGCCCTGAGTCACCTATTGGGCCGTTTGGCCTCTTAACTTTCGTCGCTCCGAGACATAAGTTCGAGTCGTTTGATCGGAAGCGGTACGTCTGCGTCAACACGAGTCAACGCGACAGCCAACGTGAGGGACACCCGGCGCCTCGACGCCGGATGAATGCGAGGCAGCGTGACAACGGATGTCACCGCGGCGGTACCCGGCGGCCTGCACCGCCGAGCGTCCCGGCCGCGGACCCGCGTGCCATCCACGGTGCGCCGCGTCGCCGACCCCGGATCCCCGCCACCCGCAGACCGCGGTGGCACCACCCTGCCCTCCCCGACGATCCCGGTGCCCCGAATGGAGATCCTCGATGGACGAACAAGCCCCGCGCGGCCGGTGGTCGCGCCGATCCATGCTGGCCGGAGCCGCGGCCGGCCTGGTGACCCCACTTGTCGTGAACGGTAGTGCGGCACCGTTCACGGTCGCCGCGGCCGCACAGCCCAGGGGCAAGCTCCGCCAGGTCACGATCTACGCGGAGCCGCTGCCCAACGGTCTGTTCGGCTACGGCCTCAACCCCGGGGAGGCCACGATTCCCGGGCCCCTGCTGGAGATCTACGAGGGAGACACCCTCGAGATCGAGCTCGTCAACAACACCGACCAGCGGCTGTCGATCCACCCGCACGGCGTCGACTACGACACCGCGTCCGACGGCAGCCCGCTCAACGCCTCCTTCAACGAGCCGGGCGAGACCCGCACCTACACCTGGCGCAGCCGGCCCCAGGCCAGGGCGTCCGGCGGCTTCTGGATGCCCGGCAGCGCCGGCTACTGGCACTACCACGACCACGCCATGGGCGACCACGGCACACCCGGCATCGCGAAGGGCCTCTACGGCGGGCTGATCGTCCGCAAGAGCGGGGACCTGTTGCCCGACAAGCAGTTCACGGTCGTGTTCAACGAGATGTCCATCAACAACAAGATGGCCCCGGACACCCCGATGTTCGAGGCCAACCACGGCCAGCGGGTGGAGTTCCTGGCCGTCGGGCACGGCAACCAGCCGCACACCTTCCACCTGCACGCGCACCGCTGGGCGGACACCCGCACCGGGATGCTCAACGGGGACGACGACCACAGCCCGGTCGTCGACAACAAGAACCTCGACCCGGGCAGCTCGTTCGGCTTCCAGGTGATCGCCGGCGCCGGCGTCGGGCCCGGTGTGTGGATGTACCACTGCCACGTCCAGTTCCACGCCGACGGCGGGATGGTCGGGCTGTTCCTGGTCCGCAACTCCGACGGCAGCATGCCCGCCGGCGCGCAGGAGGCGATCGACCGCTTCCACGACCACCAGCACGCGCGCGCCAGCGCGCAGGGCGAGCACTCCGCCCACCGGTGACTCCCTGACGACACGACCACACGACCACACGAAGGAGCGAGGGAATGGGACGCAGAGCTCCCACGGGTTCGGCCACACGGCGAGCCTGGAGAACCGCCGCGGTGGTGATGATCGGCGCGGCGATGGCGTTCGGCACCCTGGCCGCACCCGCGGCCGCCGCGCCGGCCGCCAAGCCCGCGGCGCCTGCCAAGGCCGCGGCACCGAAGGCCGCCGGGATCAACGTCATGGTCTTCCACGGCCCGGCCGCGGACCAGAAGGACCCGGTCGAGCGCGCCACCGACGCGATCGCCGGCCTCGGCCAGCAGAACGGCATGACCGTCTCGGTCAGCAGCGACCCCAAGGCGTTCACCGCGGAGAACCTGGCCCGATTCCGGGCCGTCGTGGTCCTCTCCGCCGAGGGCCTCGCGCTCAACGGTGAGCAGGAGACCGCACTCCAGAACTACATCAAGGCCGGCAACGGCTACCTCGGCGTCGCCGACGCCGCCAAGTTCCAACCCGACTCCGAGTGGATGACCGGCCTGATCGGCACCCGCCCGGTCGGCGCCCTGCCGCCCGCCCTGCCGGCGTCGGCGATCACGGCGAGCGCGGAGAACCCGCCGAACGAGACCAAGGAGAAGCTCAACGACGGCCAGGAGCAGACGAAGTGGCTGGCGTTCGAGCCCACCGGGTGGGTCGCCTACGAGCTCGGCGAGCCGGCCGCGGTGACCAAGTACGCGCTCACCTCGGCCAACGACGCCGCCACCCGGGACCCGAAGAACTGGGCCCTGCAAGGGTCTCAGGACGGTTCCACGTGGACGGACCTGGACACCCGAACCGATGAGGAGTTCGCCGAGCGGTTCCAGCGCCGCGAGTTCGAGGTGGACAACACCACGTCCTACGCGCACTACCGGCTGAACATCACCGAGAACGCCGGCGCGAACCTCACCCAGCTCGCCGAGCTGTCGCTGTACACGGCCGACTCGGCGCCGCCGCCCGAGCCGACCCCGCAGGAGTCGGTCGTCGACCTCACCGACCGCCAGCACCCGGCCAACGCCGGCCTGCCGATGAAGCTCACCCGCACCGACAAGTGGCGCAACTGGGCGCCGAACCCGCTCGGCACCGTGCACACGGTGGCGCAGGTGGAGGAGTGGCGCCACGACGCGGGCCAGGGCGCGAACGGCGCCTTCCACCCGGTCTCCTGGTGCCGTGACTACGAGGGCGGCCGGTCCTTCTACACCGGCATGGGCGGCACGGACGGCAGCTACGGCGAGGCCGCGTTCCGCAGCCACCTGCTCGGCGCTCTCAAGTGGACGACCGGCATGGTCCGCGCCGACTGCCAGGCCACCATCGCGGCGAACTACAAGATCGAGCGGCTGTCCGCGCCGAACCAGGCGGGCCAGCTCGACCAGATGGGCGAGCCGCACGGTCTCACGGTCGCGCCCGACGGCACGGTGTTCTACGTCGGCAAGGCGGCCTGCGCGGGCAACGCCGTGCCCCAGCCGAACGACTGGACGAACCCGGACATCGGCAAGGGCTGCGGCACGATCCACCAGTGGGACCCGGTCGCCAAGCAGGTCAAGCTGCTCACCACGCTGGACGTGATGGGCAACCGCGGCAGCGGTGACGAGCTGGTCAAGAACGAGGAGGGCCTGCTCGGCATCGTCCCCGACCCGAACTTCGCGACCAACGGCTTCCTCTACGTGTACTGGATGCCGCACGAGTCGATCGACCGGGACAAGCGGATCGGTCAGCGGACGATCTCGCGGCTGACCTACGACAAGCAGAACCAGACGATCGACCAGGCCACCCGCAAGGACCTGTTGAGCTGGCCCGCGCAGATCCACAGCTGCTGCCACTCCGGCGGCGGCATGTCGTTCGACAAGGACGGCAACCTCTACGTGGGTTCCGGTGACAGCAACTCCTCGGGTGGCTCGGACGGCTACTCCGGCAACAACTGGGAGGCCGAGTTCCAGGGCCTGTCGTTCCAGGACGCGCGCCGCACGGCCGGCAACACGAACGACCTCAACGGCAAGATCCTCCGCATCCACCCGGAGGCGGACGGCACGAGCACGATCCCCGAGGGCAACCTGTTCCCCGAAGCCCAGGACGTCGGGGACAAGACGCGCCCGGAGATCTACGTGATGGGCGTGCGCAACATCTCGCGGCTGGCCATCGATCCGGAGACCAACTGGCTGACCGCCGCGTGGGTCGGCCCGGACGCGGGCTCGCCGGACCCCGACCTCGGGCCGGCGAAGTACGAGACCGCCACGATCATCACCGAGGCGGGCAACCACGGCTGGCCGTACTGCATGGGCAACAGGCAGCCCTACCGCGACCGCAGCAACAATGACGCGGACGTGCTGACCGGTTGGTACGACTGCGACCACCCGCTCAACACCTCGCCGCGCAACACCGGCCGAGTCGAGCTGCCGCCGATCAAGGACAACATGGTCTGGTACTCGCCGGACGGCGGCGGGCCGGTCTTCCCGAAGCGGCCGGGCAGCTCGATCCCGACCTACAACGCGGACGACGCCACCTACACCCAGCCGTACCTGCGTGGCGGGTGCCAGGCGGTCATGAACGGTCCGACGTACCACCACGACCGGGTCGACACCGACAGCGGCGTGGCCTGGCCGAAGTACTGGGACGACAAGTGGTTCGTCGGCGACGAGTGCAACGCGGCCAACCGGGTGGCGCTGACCGTGGACCCGGCGGGCGTGCCGACGCAGCAGCCGCCGGTGTTCGCCGAGTCCCTGGCCAAGATCATCGGCTCGGGATCGGGCGACAACAAGCTGCAGAGCTGGATGGACGCCAAGTTCGGTCCGGACGGTGCGCTCTACATGCTCGACTACGCGGGCGGGTTCTTCAGCCTGGACCCGAACCAGAAGCTGATCAAGGTCAGCTACGAGGGCGGCCCGCCGACCCCGCTGCCGGCGGCCTCGTCGGTCGCGGTGCAGAACAAGCCGCTGACCTACCAGTTCAACGGCACGCGAGCCGGTGGCGTGGCCTACGACTGGGACTTCGGTGACGGCAAGACCTCCACCGAGGCCAACCCGCGGCACACCTACACGCGGGTGGGCGCGCACACCGCCCGGCTGATCGTCACCTACGCCGACGGTACGACGGCGACGGTCCGTACGGCGGTCAGTGTTGGCTGCACCAACCCCGATCCGAACACGACGGTGACGTTCGGGGACACCGACACCACCGTGGTGAACAAGAACGCCGGCGGCGGCTGCAAGATCGACGACATGATCGACGACGAGAGCTCGTGGGCCGGTCACGCCGCGTTCGTCAACCACGTCGAGGCCGTCGTCAAGCGGCTGCGCAACCTCGGCATCGTCAACGCGAACCAGCAGACGAAGCTGAACGCCGCCGCGCGGGCGTCGAACATCGGCAAGCCCGGCAGCACTGGCTACGACGCGATCTACGACGGGACGACCCAGTCGCTGTACGGCTGGTCCCAGGCTCCGTCCGGGTCGTTCTCGATCCAGCCGGACGGGTCGCTGAGAGCCGCCGGTGGGCTGGGCATGTTGTGGTACGCGAAGAAGGCGTTCGGGGACTTCTCGCTGAAGATGGAGTTCAAGGACATCGCACCCGAGGGACACCGGGCCAACAGCGGCGTCTTCGTCCGGTTCCCGGACGTGCGGACTCCGCTGGACCAGCGGCCACCGGGCAGCTGCGGCACCGTCGGCAACGCACGCGACTCGGCGGCGTGGGTCGCGATCTACTGTGGACAGGAGGTCCAGCTCTACGACGGGGAGACCGGTGAGCCGCAGAAGACCGGGTCGATCTACAACTTCGACCAGGTCGGGCTCGAGGACGCCGGCGCCACGCCGAAGGGCGTGTGGAACACCTACGAGATCAAGGTGGTCGGCCAGCACTACACGATCATCCGCAACGGCGTGGTGATCAACGAGTTCGACAACACCCCGGGCCAGGAGTCCTCCCGGCCGGGCGACCCGCCGACCGACCTGCGGCAGTTCGCGAGCGGCTACGTCGGGCTGCAGAACCACAGTGACAACGATCTGATCGAGTTCCGCAACATCCGGGTGCGGTTGCTGTAGCGCAGCGGCCGGCCGGGAGATCATGCGGACCGGGGCCGACAGCCTGAAGCGCTTCTCGTTCGAGCTGGGCGGGAAGTCGCCGGTGGTGGTGTTCGAGGACGCGGACCTGGACCGA
>NZ_JBOHGA010000302.1:0-6216 GCF_050699915.1 Actinophytocola sp. | reverse complement strand
CCTCGGCGCCCGCCTTCGCCTCGGTCAGCGACTCGGGCAGCGCCGGCAGCCAGTCGTTCGTCGCGTGCGTCCGGCCGGCCGCGACGGCGTGGCCCTCCACCTCGCCGCGCACGCCGAGCCCGTCGACCGCGGCGAACCCGGTCACCGCGGGCAGCGAGCCGAGCCGCTCGGCCGCCGCGGTGGCGACCGCACGTGCGATCGGGTGCGACGACGCGTCCTCCAGCGCACCCGCGAGACGCAGCAGCTGCTCCGCCGGCACTCCATCGACGGGCACGACGTCCACAAGGGACATCCGGCCGGTGGTCACCGTGCCGGTCTTGTCCAGCACGACCGTGTCCACCCGGCGCGTCGACTCGAGCACCTCCGGGCCCTTGATCAGGATGCCGAGCTGCGCACCCCGGCCGGTCCCCACGAGCAGCGCGGTCGGCGTGGCGAGCCCCAGCGCGCACGGGCAGGCGATGATCAGCACGGCCACCGCCGCGGTGAACGACGCCGAGGCCGACGCGCCCGCGCCGAGCCAGAACCCGAGCGCGGCAAGGGAAAGTCCGATCACGATCGGCACGAACACCGCCGACACCCGGTCGGCGAGCCGCTGCACCGGCGCCTTGCCGCTCTGCGCCCGCTCGACCAGCGTGGCCATCTGCGCGAGCTGCGTGTCCGACCCGACCCGGGTCGCCCGCACGACGAGCCGTCCGCCGGCGTTCACCGTCGCGCCGACCACCGGCGCGGACGGGCCGACCTCGACCGGCACCGACTCCCCGGTCAGCATGCTCTCGTCCACCGCCGAGGTGCCCTCCTCGACGACACCGTCGGTCGCGATCTTCTCTCCCGGTCGCACCACGAACAGGTCGCCGACGGCCAGCCGCTCGATCGGCACCCGGGTCTCCAGCCCACCGCGCAGCACCGCGACGTCCTTGGCGCCCAACGAAAGCAGCGCGCGCAGCGCCGAGCCGGCCCGGTGCTTGGCCCGCGCCTCGAAGTACCGGCCGGCGAGGATGAACGTCGTCACGCCGGCCGCGACCTCGAGGTAGATGGAGCCCGCGCCGCCGGTCCGCTCGATCGTCAGCCGGAACGGGTGGGTCATGCCCGGCACGCCCGCGGTGCCGAGGAACAGCGCGTACAGCGACCACGCGAACGCGGCCAGCGTGCCCATCGAGACCAGCGTGTCCATGGTCGCCGAGCCGTGCCGCAGGTTCAGCCACGCCGCCCGGTGGAAGGGCAGCGCGCCCCACACCACGACCGGCGCCGCGAGCGCCAGCGACGCCCACTGCCAGTACTCGAACTGCAGCCACGACGACATCGCCATCGCGACCACCGGCACCGACAGCACCAGGCTCACCAGCAGCCGGGTGCGCAGCGCCCGCAGCTCGGTGTTCGCGGTCTCCTCCTCGGCGGGCTCCGGCTCGGTGCGCGGGAGCGTGGCCGTGTAGCCCAGCTTCTCCACGACGGCCACCAGCACGTCGGTGGTCACCGACTCCGGCGCGGACACCATGGCCTTCTCGGTCGCGTAGTTGACGCTGGCCTCGACGCCGTCGAGCCGGTTCAGCTTCTTCTCGATGCGGGCCGCGCAGGACGCGCAGGTCATGCCACCGATGACGAGGTCGACCATCACTTCTCCCCCTGCGGTGCGGCGGTCGCGGTGAGCTCGGCCGTGCGAACCACGTCGCCGTGCTTGAAGTCGAGGTACAGCCGGTAGGTGCCGGCGGAGGGCACCTCCGCGTGGAAGGCGACCGACGGACCGGGACTGCTCGCCTCGTCCGGGTGGACGTGCAGGTAGGCGAGGTCGCCCTGGCGCAGGGCCACCAGATGACCGTACGCGGCGAGGTAGGGCTGCAGGTCGGTGACCGGCACGCCGCCCTTCTCGATCGTGAGCACCAGCCTGCTGGAGGTGCCGGCGACGAGCTTGCCGGACAACGTCACGCGGTAGCCGCCGGTCTCGGCGATGAGGGCCGGCTCGGGCAGCGGAGTCGGCAGGTAGGCGCCGGACACCGCGACGTCCACGCCGAGCGTGGTGCCCTCGTCGCGGCCGGCAGGCTGGAAGTCGGCGAACACGCGGTAGTCGCCCGCTGCCACGAAGGTGAGCGGGACCCGCCAGGTGCCGTCGGCCGCCATCGTCGGATGCACGTGCCGGTAGCCGGACAGGTCACGCCGGGCGAGCACGAGGTGCATCAGCTTGTCGTGCGTCGGCGTGAAGCGGGTGACCGGCTCGCCGTGGTCGTCGAGGATGCGGAACGCGAAGTCCGCGCTGCCACCGGCGCGCAGGCCGTCGCTCAGGACGTCGAGCGTCAGGCCGTCCGCGGTGACCATGAGCCCCGCGGGCGTCGCGGCGGCCTCGGCGTCGTGACCAGAGTCGTGTCCGGCGTCAGGCTCGGCGTCAGGCTCGGCGTCGCTGTGTCCACCGGTCTCGCCGCCGCCCATGCCTTCGTGCTGAGCCGCCTCGGGCTCCGGCTCGGCCGCGGCCGGCCCGACCACCTGGCCGACGCCGTACGCGGCGGCGAACAAGACGGCCAGGACCATCCCGAAGCCGCCGAGCTTGCGTGCCGTGCCCGAGCCGGCCATGTCAGCTCGCCAGCTCGTAGCCGGCCTCGTCCACCCTGGCGCGCATGTCCTCGGAGTCGACGGGGGTCTCGCTGGTGACGGTCACCGTGCCGGTGGGCAGGTCGACGTCAACCTCGGTGACGCCGGGGATCTGGCCCACCTCCTCGCGCACCACGCCGACGCAGTGCTGGCAGGTCATTCCGGTCACCGTGAAGGTGGAGGTCGTCACGACATCTCCCGAATCGCTCGCTGTGCAAGTTCGCGGCCGACGTTACCATACCCCCGGACGGTATCCAAAGACTGACAAGTGGCTGCTCAGAACAAGGTTGGTGGGCTCGCGGCCTCGAAGGGGTCCATCGTGGTGAGCTCCGCGGTCGGCGCGCAGGCGAACGTCACCGACAGCGCCGAGTGGTCCGAGAGCCGGGTGGTGCGCGGCTCGTGGACGTACTCGCACTCCTCGAGGTCCGCGGCGAGCTTCTTCGTGCAGTGCGCGTGGTCGTAGCGGTAGCCGTCGCCGGTGCGGCCGATCCAGCTGTGCTCGACCAGGTCGGGCTCGGCGTGCCGGAACGTGTCGACCAGGCCGTGCCGGTCGGTCAGGCCGCGGTAGAAGTCGTACTCGAACCAGCGGAACGTGGTGTAGCTCGGCTCGTGGTCGGGCTCGATCACGTTGAGGTCGCCGAGCAGGACGGTCTCCGCGCCGGAGTCGGTGAGGCCGCAGCCGCCGAGGGCGGCGGAGAACCCGGACAGCCAGCGGCGCTTGCGCTCGGTGCGGTCCGCGGTGGCGTCGCGGGTGGGCGCGTACGCGCCGAGCACGCGGACGAGTCCCATGCCGGTGGAGACGAGGACGCCGGCCACCCGCTCCTGGAGGAACGGCAGGTGTGCGCCGATCGGGTCGACCTGGACGGGCAGCCTGCTGACGATCATCACGCCGTACTCGGTCGGCCCCGGCTTCGGGTAGACCACGGCGTAGCCGGCCGTGCGGAAGGCGTCGGCCAGGTGGCGGCAGCCGTCGGAGGCTCTGGTCTCGGTCAGCACGAAGATGTCCTCGGGTCGCGTCGCGAGCCAGGCCAGCTGGCGGTGGGCGCGCTCCTCCGAGGGGCTGCCGATGTTGAAGGTCATCAGGCTGAGGCCGGGCATGTGGCCAGATCGTAGAGGTGCCGTGTGGACAGTCCGGGGTCAGGCCCGGGCCATGGCCAGCAGTTTCGTGACGGTGTTCCAGTTGCGCATGGTGGCCACCTCGCCCTTGCGGGCGGGGAAGGCGGCGAGCAGCGGGGAGCGCTGGATGCCCTCGGGGACCCAGAAGTACACCTCGTGCGCCCCCACGTGGAAGAGCTCCGGGGCGAAGGCGTCCGCGGCGATGTCCGGCGCGACCGCGGGCCGGTCGAGGAACGAGACGAGGTAGCGCGAGCCGTTGTCGGCGACGGTGCCGAGCGGGTCGGCCTCGACGACGGCACCCAGCTCGTCTGCCGTGCGCACCACACAGTCGACCGCGAACCCCGCGCCGGCCGCCAGCCGCTCCTCGAGCTCGCGGCGAACCGAGGCGGGCCGCTTCGACGTGCGGAACACCGCGTTGCCGCTCTGCAGCAGCGTCCGCGCGTCGGCGTAGCCCAGCTCGGTCAGCCAGGCACGCAGGTCGGCCATGGCCACCCGGCGCTTGCCAGCCAGGTTGATCCCGCGCAACAACGCGACGTAGGTCGGCACGACCAGAGACTAACCGCCGCCGGACAGTCGTTCGTCGATCCACGCGACCGGGCGGCCCTTTCCGGGGTGGGCGGCCCGGTCAGGGGTTGATCGCGAGGAACACGAACGCGGCCAACAGCACCAGGTGCACGCCGCCCTGCAGGCGGGTCGCCCGGCCGGGCACCACGGTGAGCACGCTGACCACCACGGTGAGCCCGAGCAGCACCATCTGGACCGGGCCGAGGCCGAGCACCAGCGGACCCTCCAGCCACACCGACGCCAGCGCGATCGTCGGGATCGTCAGGCCGATGCTGGCGATCGACGAGCCGTAGGCCAGGTTGAGGCTGGTCTGCAGCCGGCCGCGGCGGGCGGCCCGGACGGCGGCCAGCGTCTCCGGCAGCAGCACGAGCATCGCGATCACCACGCCCACGAACGACGGCGGGAAGCCGGCGGCCGCGACCGCCTCCTCGATGGCCGGCGACTCGACCTTCGCCAGCCCGACGACCGCGACCAGTGCCACCAGCAGCAGCCCGAGGCTGGTCAGCGTCGCGCGGTTGGTCGGCGGCGTGGCGTGCTCGTCGGCGTGCTCGTCCCTGCCGGGCACCCCCTCCTGGGCGACCGGCAGGAAGAAGTCCCGATGCCGCACGGTCTGGGTCGTCACGAACGTGGCGTACAGCGTGAGCGAGGCCAGCGCGGCGAACGTCAGCTGGCCCGGCGAGAACTCGGGGCCGGGCTCGCTCGTGGTGAACGTCGGCAGCACCAGGCTCAGCGTGGCGAGCGTCGTCACGGTGGCGAGCGCGGCGCCGCTGCCCTCGGCGTTGAACATCGCCACCCCGTAGCGGCGGGCGCCGACCAGCAGCGAGAGCCCGACGATCCCGGTGGTGGCGATCATGAGCGCGGCGAACACCGTGTCCCGGGCGAGCGTGGCCGACTCGGAGCCGCCGGAGATCATCAGCGTGACGATCAGCCCCACCTCGATCACGGTGACCGCGACCGCGAGCACCAGCGACCCGAACGGCTCCCCCACCCGGTGTGCGACGACCTCCGCGTGGTGCACGGCCGCGAGCACGGACCCGGCGAGCAGCACCGCCACCACCCCGACGAGCACTGCGCCGGGGTCGCCGCCCCAGGTCAGCGCCAGCGCGACGATCGCGAGCACGGGAACCAGGACCGTCCACTCCAGCAGCCGCCGCATACCTGCGACCCTAGAAGGAACCGGCCGGTCAGGCGGCCCGCGGGTGAGTCTTCCCCCGGACGGCTCGGGAGAGCTAATGTGATCGCGACTTCACGGTTACGCAGTCAGCCGTGTGCCTCGACATAGCTGGAGGCCCGAATGGCTGAGCCGGTACCCTCGCCGCGCCCGAGGCTGCGCGCGATTCGGCACGAGTTCGCCACTCCCGACGCTCAGCTCACGCTGCGGATGTACGCGCCGGCGGCGGGTGTCGTGATCGTGTCCGCGGACGGCGAGATCGACCTCGCGAACCGCGACGCGCTGGCCGCCGCGCTGGCGCCGTCGGCCGCCGACCCGGCAGCCCGGCTGCTGGTGTGCGACCTGTCCGACACGACGTTCCTCGCCTGCTCCGGCCTGTCGGTCCTGCTCGAGGCGAAGTCGGCGGTCGAGGCGCGCGGGGCGGCGCTGCGGGTGGTGACGGCCGACGCGACCGTGCTGCGGGTCTTCGACGCCACCGGCCTGTGGGCCGCGCTCGACGTGCGGCCCGAGCTCGCCGCCGCCATGTCAGACGCCATGTCCGACGCGATGTCCGACGCGATGGCCGACGCCATGTCCGACGCCCAGACCGGGCTGGGAGACCGCGTGGCTGCCGGGTCGGCCGGCGGACCGGGCGGGTACGGCGGCGCGTCGGGCGTGGACAGCGGCGGGGCGGCTGCGGACACCGGCAAGCACGGCGACGGGCAGCGGACCGGCGGCGACCTGGCCGATCTGGCCGCGGCGCTCGACCGCGCCGTCGACCAGACCAGCTCGCTCGCGGCGACCTGGGG